>CAZVMD010000099.1:0-23526 GCA_964628555.1 uncultured Myxococcales bacterium
GGACGCCGCTGTACATGGCGCCGGAGATTTGGCAGGGGCGGATTGCGACGGCGCGGACGGATGTCTATTCGCTGGGTGCGATGCTGTATGAGCTGTGCTCGGGCAAGACGCCGCACAGCGCAGAGACGGTGCCGGCGCTAAAAGAGCTGACGGTTGAGCACGATGCCAAGCCGCTGGCGCTGGCTGCCCCGGGGGTGCCGCCGAAGCTGGCGGCCATCGTCGATCGCTGCCTGCGCCGCGATCCGCAGGAGCGCTATGCCTCGGGCTTGGAGCTGCGCGATGCGCTGGAGGCGATCGCGGTCAAGGTGCCGTTTCTGACCCGGCGCGTGGCGGCAGTGGCGGCGGTGCTGGTGCTGGTCCTGTTTGCCTCGCTGGGTGGCGTGACGGTGGCCCGCGAGCGGCAGGTCAAGCGACAGGCGGCGCTGGCGCAGCGGCTGGTGCAACAGATCAAAGACATGGAGTGGACGCTGCGCAGTGCCCGCCAGCTGCCGCTGCATGACCTAAACCGCGAAAAAGAGATCGTGCGCAAGCGGATGGCGCAGCTGCAGAGCGAGATGCTGGGCTACGGCGAGCTAGGTCGCAGCCTGGCCCACTATGCGCTGGGCCGCGGCCACCTGGCGCTGCAGGAGTATCCGCAGGCGCTGAGCCAGCTTGAGCAGGCGATTGCGCTGGGCTACCCCGGCGCCGATGCGCACTACGCCCTGGGGCTGGTGCTGGGTCTGCACTATCAGCAGGCCAAGGCCGAGCTGTTCGACGGTGGGCCGCCGGAGTGGGTCAAGAAGCGGCTGCAGCCACTGCAGGCCAAGTACCTGACCCCGGCCCTGACCGCGCTTAAGCGCAGCCGCCAGATGAAGCATGACGAGCCGCTGTACCTAGAGGGCCTGATCTCGTTTTATCAAGGCGACTACGACGCGGCGCTGTCGCATGCGCAGTCGGCGCTGAAGGCGGCACCGTGGTTCTATGAGGCGCTGGTGCTGGCCGGCGATGTCTACACTGAACGCGGTCAGTACGCGCGGGCGCAGAAGTCGAGCCAGGAAGCCGTCGATCTGCTCGCCAAAGCGGCCGAGCACTATGAGCGGGCGGCGGCCATCGGCAGCAGCGATGCCGAGGTCTACGACAAGCTGGCGGCGGCGATTAACCTGAGCTTCCTGCCAGCGCTGACGAGCGGCCTGCCGGCGGAAAAGCTGTATGAGGGGGCGGTGGCCGCCACCGGCCGGGCGCTCCAGGCCGAGCCGGGCAGCGTCTCGGGTCGTCTGCGGCGCAGCTACGCCGATCAGTGGCTGGTGATGCCGACCCTGTGGGCCAGCGCCAGCAGCGAAGAGCGCATCGCGCAGTGTCTGAAGGGGCCGCAGAGCATCTTGGCGGCGCAGCCGGAGCATCTGGAGGCCCTGCTGCATTCCGGTAACTGTTACCTGGTGCTGTCGGAGTTCGCCGCTAGCCGTGGCGTCGACACCATTCCTATGCTGCGCCAGGCGATCGCAATCTTCGATCGGGTGGTGGCTCGCGATGCCGCTCATTACAACGCGGCCCGAGCGCTGACCATCGCCTACGTGATGTTGATCGAACAGCTGGCCAAGCGCGGTAGCCCCGAAGTGAAGCTGCTGGCCGACAAGGGTCTCGCCGTTGTGAGCAGCTGGGCCAAGATCGAGCCCGAGGTGCACGAGCCGCTGATCTGGTCGATGGGGATTCGCCGCTTCCAAGTCTGGATGAGCACCTCGCTGCCTGAGCTGCAGCAGATCTTGACGCAGCTGGATGCCGACTACGCGCGCATCCGCACGCGCAATGAAAAGGATGGCTACGCGCTGCTGTTCCACATGGCGCCGTACGCCGTGGCGACGCAGCGAGTGGCGCTTTCCGGCCAGGCCTATGAGCCCTTGCTCAAGCGCTCGCTCGACGAGATTGCGCAGCTGCGGGCGCTGGGGACGAACATGGCGGAGGCCGAGCAGCACGCGCTCTTGGCGCACTATGTCGAGGCCCGGGCCCGGGTCGCTGAGCGCCAAGATCCCGCGCCGATCTTGGCGACGATGGAGGGCGAGCTGAAGCACTGCCTGGAGCTAGAGCCGGGGGATGCGACCTGTCAGGCCTACTCGGCGCTGGCCGACTGGGTGGCCGCGGACTGGAATGCGCAGAACGGTCGGCCGGCCCTGCCGTCTCTGAAGCGGGCGCTAGAGCGGGCGCTTTTGGCCAGCCAGCGCCCCGAGCGCATCGTCGCGCCGCAGCAGATCCTGGCCGAGACCTATCTGCGCCTGGCCAGCGCCGGCGGGCCTGAGAGCGAGCGCCGGCAGCACATCGCCTCTGGGCTGCAAGCGACCCAGAGCCTGTTTGCTATTTATCCAGACTGTCCGTCGGGTCTGGCGGTCAAGGGCGCGCTGCTCTTGCAGCAGGCCAAGGACGAGCGAGATGCGAAGGTGCGTCTAGCGACGGTGCGAGAGGCGCTGGCAGGTCTGGAGAAGGCCGCGGCCCAGGATGCGCTGCTGGCACGACAGTATGTCGATGCCCTGCAGGCGGCGCGGACGCTGGCGCAGGCGCTGGGGGCTTAGCCCGCCTTGCTGATGCCGTTGGATGGGTCGTTGCCGTAGACGCCGGCATGCAGCTGCGTGCGGGTCTCGACGCCGACGCGGGCGCGGACCTTGAGGTTCAGCGACTGCTTGCGGCTGGGCTCGGTCGTCGGCTCGGCTGCATTATTCGAGACATCATCCGATGCAATGTGGTCGGTGGTGATTTCAGTCTTCATGGGAGCTCCTTTCACAGCTCGGATCCAGATGCGTGGATCCCAGCCGATTATCAGAGACCGCCAGCGCCGTAGCAAGCCATTCTCCGACGGAGAATTTGATCCGAGCGCCGATGCCGTACGGTGGCGAAAACAGTCCCGATTTCCTCGCGCGGGGCGGCTGCTTTGGGGCGCTACCGAGCAAGCTGCGGTCTGCTCTGGGTAGGCGCTGTCGCGCGGCCGGCCAGCTGTGTCGGCTTGCGGCCTGTGGGAGCAGAGGCGGTCTGGGGTCCTGGGTCGGCAGCGCGGTGGCGCGCGCCGGTGCGGAGTGCTAGCTGGACTTGCTGATGGCTGGGTCGGTGCCGGCACAGCTCAGGCCGGCCACCAGCTGAGTGCGGGTCTCGATGCCGATGCGGGCGCGGACCTTGAGGTTCAGCCCCTGCTTGCGGCTGGCCTCGGTCGTCTGCTCAGACTCAGTGCGGCTGACATCATCCAATTCAATGCGGTCGGTAGTGATTTCAGTCTTCATGGGAGCTCCTTTTATGACGCGGATCCAGATGGCTGGACCCCTGCTGATTATCAGAGTCCCCGACAATCCGATCAAGTCATTCTCCGACGGAGAAGAGTGCTGATGGGGGGAACGATAGAGCAGTGAAACCAGTCCGGATTTCGCGCGCGGCTGTGCTGCGCTAGTCCTGCGCTACAGAAAATGTAGTTTGCTGCGCGCCGCGGCGGCCCACGCGCACCGCCCTCCGCCACATCCAGTGCGTGGCGGGGACAGGGCCAGGTGGCTGCCTGTGATGGCGCATTGCTGCGCGATGGCATGCAGGGGGTGATCTGGGAGAGCGAGCCGGGTATGCACGCGCGCCCAGGCTAAGCTGGCAGGCTGTCCTGGGCGGTCGCGGCCAGAGCTCGCAGCGGTGGAGTCGGTCTAGCTGGACTTGCTCACCGAGCCGCCGCAGCCCGAGCCAGCCAAGAGCTGGGTGCGGGTCTCGACGCCGACGCGGGCGCGGACCTTGAGGTTCAGCCCCTGCTTGCGGCTGGGCTCGGCCGTCTGCTCAGCTTCGGTGCGGGTGGCCTCATCCGATTCAATGCGGTCGGTAGTAATTTCAGTCTTCATGGGTGCTCCTTTCATCACGCGGATCCAGAGGACTGGACCCCAGCTGATTATCAGAGGCCCCGACTACTGAAGCAAGCCAGTTTCCGACGGAGAAGAGCGCTGATTTTGCGCGCCATAGAGCAGCGAAAGGAGTCCTGATTTTGTACGCCGGGCCTGGGCCAGGGCGCCTTGCTACAGAAAATGTAGCGCCTACTCGGGCTCGCGCTGCGCGCGCTTTGCGGCGTCGGCAAAGGCCAGCTGATAGAAGGTCCACTCATCGGCGATGCGAGCGATCTCCTGATCGCGGGTGGCGCCGGTGACGCCGTGGCCGTCTTCGCCATCGGCGCGGACCAGCGTAAGCGAGCGTCCAGCTCCGGCGGCGTGCAGGCGGGCGGCAAACTTGCCCGACATCCACAGCGCTACGCGCTCGTCGTTTAGACCCAAAAGGAGCAGGGTCGGGGGATAGACGCCGCCGGTCTGGATGTGCAGATACGGGTCCAAGGCGTGCAGCACGGCAAAGCCAGCTGGGGTATCGGGTGTTGCGGTCAGCTCTGGAGTCTGATTCGCGCCGTTGCCCATCTGCAGGATGCGCAGCGGATTGACGATTCCGGCGTGGATGCAGACCGCGGCAAACAGCTCGGGACCCGCGGTGAGCGCGCGGCCGATCAGCACGCCGCCCATGCTGACCCCGCGCAGCGCCAGCAGCCGGGGCGTGGTGTAGCCCCAGTGCACCAAGTGCTCGGCACAGGCGAGCAGATCCTGCACACCCTTGGCCTTGTTTTTTCCCTGCCCAGCCGCATGCCACTCGCGCCCTTTTTCGCCGCCGCCGCGTACGTGGGCAAAGGCATAGACGCCCCCCTGTTCCAGCCAGGCCAAAAGAGCTGGATCGAAGCTGGGGGTCAGCGAGTCGCCATAGGCGCCATAGGCGGTCAGGATGGTCGGCCGAGGATCGTATGGGGCGGGCTCGCTGCGCTGCAGCACGGTCAGCGGCACCAGCGCGCCATCTTCGCTCTTAACCTCGCAGCGATGGACCACGGTGCCGGTAAAGTCAGCCGGCGACTCGTCGGCCAGGCCAATCGGCTGCGGCCCAGCGGCGCCCGGCTCCCAGGCCAGATAGCGGCGCGGCTGCGTCCAGCCTTCGAGGGCGAACAGCACGCCCGAGCGGCGCAGCGGCGTATCGACCAGGGTCAGCGTGCCTGGGAAGGGCAGCGCGATCTCGACGGGCTGATCGCTCCCATAAGGCAGCCGGTACAAGCGGAAGATGCCAGCCGTCATGCAGCTGAAGTACAGCGCATCCTGTCCGGCCACGACGTGCTGCAGGACGCCCTCGCCCTGCGGCACCACCGTCACGCTGTCGGCTAGGCGGCGGGCCGGCAGCGCGGCTCGACGCAGCTCACCGCGCGGAGCGCCACGGTCGGTCACATAGTAAAGAACATCGCCGTGCAGTGTCACGCCGCGGATTTGGTCGTCATAGTCGGCGAGGGCCGTCCATGGCGTCTGGGCACCGGCGAGCTGGGAGCGATGCGTCACCAGCACGCGGAACTCGGCCCGCGCTCCGGCGGCCAGCGCCACCAGCCACTCGGACGCCGGGCTGCTGTGCAGGAGGGGAAACTCTGCCGCGGCAAAGGGGGCGCTTGGGTTTACATCCGTCCCCAGGAGCAGCGGATCCTGCTCGACGTTTCCGCCCAGGCGATGCAGCCGGACCCGCATGAGCTGCAGCTTGTCGAGCTGCGGATCGATGAGGGTCTGCGGATTCATCTGGGTATAAAAGACCCCCGAGGAGTCGGCCAGCCAGCTGACGCGGCACTCGCCCCAGATCGGCGTCAGCACGTCGGGCAGGTGGCGCCCGCTGCGGGTATCGACAAAGTGGACCTGGGTGATCTCGTTGCCGCCCTGCGACAGGTTGTAGGCCACGAAGTTGCCATCGGGGGATGGGGCGAAGTTGTCGACCGAACAGTGGCTGCCCCCCGGCCCCTGCCGCTGGCTGGGGTCAAACAGGACGCGCTCTTCGCCGCCGGCCGTGCGCATCATCAGCGCGGCCAGCGTCGCGCCTGGCTTGGTCTTGAGATAGAACAGCGCCTCGCCGCCGGCCATCACCGCTCGCACCGTCTGCGTCGAGCTCATCAGCGTCTTGAGGCGGGCAACCAGCTGGGCCCGCTGCGGACGCTGGTGCAAGAGGCGCAGCGCGTGCTCGCTGTGACGCAGGAGCCAGCTGCGCAGCTCGGCTTGGTGCTCACGCTTTTCCATCCAGCGATAGGGATCGACGACCGCGTGGCCAAAGTAGTCATCGGTGGTCGGCGCAACGCGGGCGGGCAGGGCCAGCTGCTGCAGGGCGAGAGGGGGCGGAGGGGTCTTGCTCATGGCGGCCGTCGTCTCAGGTTGCTTGGGAGGATGGTTGGTTATGACACAGCGGGGCAGCCAGGGGCAATCATCGGCCCGCCGCGTGGGTCCGGCGCTTGGCGCGGGGGCCTTGCGGCCAGTCCTTGATCGCTGCATTGCTGCTTGATCGCTGGCCGCGAGCTTGCGACACTTAAGCTTCCGTTCCGACGGGGCGCGGCTGGATCTGCGATGCAGACCGCGGCTCTGGTGAGGCCGTATCGCCAAGCCATGCAGCGCGGGACCGGCAGGCAAGGGGCCAAGGATGTGTGGAATCGTCGGCATCATCCATCTGGATGGGACTCCTTTTTCCCGCGACCAGCACGGACCGGTGCTGCAGGCCATGGGCGACCTGCTCAGTCACCGCGGACCCGACGCGCAGACGGTATATGTCGAGGGCAGCGTCGGCTTCCTATTTCGGCGCTTGTCGATCATCGATCTGCAGGACGGACAGCAGCCGTTTATCAGTGAAGACGGCGCCATCGTCCACATGACCAATGGCGAGATCTACAACCACCAGGAGCTGCGGCAGACGCGCTGCGCCGATTTTCGCTTCCGCACGCGCTCGGACTGTGAGGTCATAACGCCGCTTTATGAGCAGCTGGGGCGCGACTATCTAGCGCCGATACGCGGCATGTTCGCGACGGCGCTGCTCGACAACCGGCGACGCAAGCTGCTGCTGTCGCGCGATCGGCTGGGCATCAAGCCGCTGTACTACTACAAGTCGCGCGACCGGCTGGTGTTCGCTTCCGAGATCAAGGCGCTGCTGGTTCATCCCAGCGTGCCGCGCGAGTTCAACTGGCAGCAGGCCCTGACCTACTCGAACGGCGCGGCGCAGCTTGTGGCGCATAGCCAGCTGCCTTCCTTTTTTCGCGACATTCACTACCTGCCGGGCGGCTGGCAGCTGGAAGTCGACCTGCAGAGCGGACAGACGCAGTCGCGGCCGTACTGGGATCCGCAGGCCGCTGCGGCCGGCCGACCGCGCCGCTCTGCCGACGAGTATGTCGAGGAGTATCGCGCCCTGCTGGAAGACGCTGTGCGCAGCCATCTGCTGGCCGATGTCGAGTACGGGCTGTTTCTCAGCGGCGGGATCGACTCGGTGGCGGTGGCTCGACTGGCGGCCCGTCACGCACCAGCCTTCCATACCTTTACCGTCCTGGGGCAGAGCACGCTGACCAATGGCGACGCCGAGAGCGCGCACCGGGCGGCCGGCGTCTGTGGCCTGCCCAATCACCAGGTGCTGTTTGACTGGCGCGAGCTGCAGGTCACGCCGCGCGACTGGAAGCAGATCCTGTGGGCCTGCGAGCTGCATCTGAGCGGGGCCGAGCAGCTCTACAAGTACGCGCTGCACGCGCACGCTAAGTCGGTGCGTCCGGCCCTCAAGGTGATGCTGCTGGGGCAGGGCAGCGACGAGTACAACGGCGGCTACTCGCGCACGTATGCCGAGCAGGAGCTGGGTGGGCGGCAAGCGGGCTCCTGGGAAACGCTGGAGCAGACGCTGACCGGGCTGCTGCGCCTTGCGCTGACCAAGCAGGCCGGCAGCTATAGCGACTATCAGACCCTGGTGCCGACCACGGCGGCGCAGGCGCTGGGCCGACACTCGCTTTTGCACCGCGGCGTGATTCCTTTGTCGTATCTGGCGAGCTGGGCGGACGTACCGCTGCCGGCTGCGCCCTTTGATATCTATCGTCTGCTGTACCGCGAGCCGATGCAGCTCTATCAGCTGTGGCACGAGGATCGGACGGCGGCGGCGCACAGCATCGAGAACCGCGTGCCGTTTCTCGATCACCGCTTGGTCGAGCTCCTGTACAGCATCCCGCCCGAGCTGCATCGCGAGCTGTTCTGGGACAAGCAGATCCTGCGCCGCGCCATGCGCGACGAGCTGCCGCCCGAGCTCTGCCAGCGCGAAAAGGTGCCGTTTTTTTACGGCGACGACGTGCGCTATACGCAGCGGATCCTGCACCGCATGCTTGTGGCCGAAGGCGGCGCGCTGATCGAAGAAGCCCTGGCGGCGGCGAGTGCGGCGGGTGGCGTGCTCGACGGCGATCAGCTGCGGCGCATCGTCGCCGAGCTGCCGCAGGACCCGGACTACAAGGGCGCGCAGCTAGTGCTAGAGCTGGTCAATATGGGGCTGCTAAGCAGCATGGCGAGCCAGCTTGGTGTCGATAGCGCTGCAGCGCTGCGCGTGACTCCGGCGCCGATCGCGGTGCGCGAGGTCTCTGATCTAGCGCAGTGGCTGCAGGCGCGGGCGCAGAGTCCGACCGCGACGATCGCGCACGAGCTAGCGCGCATCCCGGCGTTTGCCGACGGCATCCTGTTCGTGCGCTGCGAGGGCGGCGATCCCAGCTGGAGCGATCCCGGCAGCTACTACATCCTGCGCGATCAGACGCTGCTGTTTGTGATCGAAGCCAGCACCGGCGACTGGATTCGGTTTCTCAAGCAGATCGATGGCCGGCGCAGCATCGCGGCGATCCTGCGGCAGCTGGATCTTGCCGCCGGTCAGATCTGGAAGTTTCTCGAAGAGGCGCTGGAGCAGAGGGTGCTGGTCTGGCGCGACGCCTAGCGCGGCGTCACCTCCAGTCGGCGTCCTAGGCTGCGCAGGACGAGCTTGGCCGGGCTGGTGCGCTCGACCTGGACCTCGACCGTGCCGGGCAGGCCGTGCTGAAACGGAATCAGCGAGCGCGAGTCGCGCAGCAGCTCTAGCTCGACGCGAACCGTGCCCTCGCGGACCTCGCCGGCCACCTGGGTGACGCGGGCCGGCACCACACCGAACTCCAGCCAGGGAAAGCCGGTCAGGCGCAGCTCGGCGGGCTGCATCGGCTTGATGCGACCCAGCGCCGCGGCCGGCTCGAACTCGGCGACCAGCACCAGGTCGGTGGTCGGTAACAAGGTCGCCAGCTTTGCTCCCTCGGCAACATAGGAGCCGGGATGCAGCGGCGGCAGCTCGCCGATCACGCCGCTGCTGGGGGCGTGAATCTGGCGCTTGCTGATGATCGCTTCCAGCTCGGCAGCGCTGGCGGTGAGGGCCTGCTGCTCGCCTTGCAGGGTGACCAGCGTGACCCGCAGGGCCGCCGCCCGCGCCTCACCGCTGCGGACCCGGGCCCGCCGATCATCGATGAGCCGCTGTACGTCCAGCTTGGAGGCATCGGCCGAGGCCTCGCGCATCTGGGCGGTGGTGGTGGCGCGCTCGACCTCGATCGCGGCGACGTGTCCTTCCAGCTGGCTGAAGCGCTGCGCTTCGCTCTTGGCCAGCTGCGTCTGCAGGCGAGCCTCGCGGGCCCGCGCGCGCGCTTCCTGCACCGCCGAGAAGCCGGTCTGCGACTCGGCCTTGACCGCGGCCAGCGTGGCGTCGAGCTCTTTCTGCGTCTCAGCGATTCGTGGGCCCAGGCTGGCCAGCCGGGTGCGCGCCGAGCTTAAGCGCCGCTGCTCCAGCGCGGCGTCGAGCTCGAACAGCAGGTCCCCGGCCTGCACCGCTTGCCCCTGGCGGGTCCGGATCTGCGCGAGCTTGCCCGGCACCTCGCTGTATACGGTGACAGCAGCGCCGGCCAGCTCCAGCCGGGTCTTGTGGCTGAGCTCATACACCGCGATGCGCGCAAGGAAGAGCCAAGCGAGCAGGCCAGCGGTCAGGGTCAATAGCCCCAGCAGCCCCAAGGTTGCGCCGACGCCGGTATCGGCCTTTAGCGAGCGCAGGGTATGGACAAACGGCTGCATCATGTCGTCGTCCGCCTAGGGATGGGCAATGACCAAGAGGGTCGGCGCTCGTCGCAGGACGCAGTCGAGCGCCTGGGTCAGCGTCGCCGGATCCAGGGCTGCGAAGCTCTCATCGAGGATCACCACCTGCGAGCGCTGCAGCAGGCTGCGGGCGATAAATACGCGACTGCGCTCGCCGTGCGACAGCTGCCAGCCGCTCTCGCCCACGTTCTGAAAGATGCCGCTGGGCATGCGCTGCAAGAGCGGGCCCAGGCCCAGCTCCTCGCAGATGGCGATGGCTTCCTGCAGATCGTCGTCACTGGGAGGCCAGCCGCGACCCAGCAGCAGGTTGAAGGCCAGCGTCTCGGCGAACAGGTGGTTCTCGTGGAACTGTGGCGCCGCACCCACCAGGCGTCGCCAGCGCTGCGAGCCCAGCGCCGCCAGGTCCAGGCCACCTAGCAGCAGCTGTCCAGACTCGACGGGCAGGAGGCCACCTAACACCGCGGCCAGCGTGCTTTTGCCGCTGCCCGAGCGTCCCTGCAGGAGCAGGCGCTGTCCCGTGTACAGCCGCAGCGTCAGATCGCGCAGGACGATCCGGCCGTGCTCGCTGTGGCGGACCGAGACGTTGAGAGCTTCCAGCGCCACCGCCGCTGGGGCAAAGCTCGGCGGCGTTGCCGTGATCGGCGGGGTCGGGGGCTGGGCGGCACTGGCCAGCAGGTGCCGACTGTTCTGCCAGGCGATGGCGGCCGCCGCGAGCTGACTTAGGCCGGTGGCGATGCGGCCAAAGGCGCGGAAGCCCAAGAGCGTGCACCAGATGGCCAGGGCCAGCTGCGTGTCGGTCGGCGGAGCGCCCGGCAGCGCGCGCGGCTGCGCCTGCAGCCACAGCGGCGCCAGCATCAGCATGCCGAGGAGCAGCCAGCCGGACGGCACCGCACTCACCAGCGCCAGCGCCCAGCTGTCGAAGCGGCGACTCTCTTGCTGATAGTGCGCCAGCAGCGGCTCTTCGCGCCGGTGCCAGCGGGCCTGTGGCTCTTGCACCAGCCGCGTGCGGTGCCCCAGCATCCCTTCGAGGGTCTCGCTGGTGAGATCCAGGCGCGCAGCGGTCCAGGCGCGGCGGCGGCGGAAATAGCGCCAGCCGATAAAGCCAGAGACCGCCAGCCAGGCAAGCAAGGCCAGCGCCATGCGCGGCGTCGAGTAGGCCGACACCCACAGCGCGATCCCCAGATCGAGCAGGGCGCTCAGCGCCACCAGGCCACCGGCCCGCAGGCCGAACTCGACCGCGTCGGACTCGATGATCTGGCCGATGAAGTCGCCGTAGCCGTGCTGGCGCGCCTCCGCCAGCGGCAGCCGCAGCGCCCCGGCCAGCAGGCGCTGGCGCAGCGCCAGGCCACTGGCGACGGCGATGCGACCCTGCAGCCAGGTCTCGCACAGCTGCAGCGGCAGCAGCGCCGAAAGCAGGATGGCGCCGCCGTACAGCCAGCCGGGCTCAAGGCGGCCCGAGAGCGCGCCGGCTCCGACCAGGCCGGTCAGAAGCAGCGTCAGGACAAACTGCAGCAGGTGGGTGCCGGCAAAGCCGCGCAGCAAGCGCGGGAGGGAGACGCTCTCGGCCAGCTCGCCGAGCGGGCGCGTGGGGCCGCTGCGCAGCATGAAGCCAGCCGGGATGACCGCGACGCTGTGTCGCTCGGCCAGCGACTTGAACAGGGCCTGGCGGCGCGCTTCGCTCTTCATGCCAGAGGCCGCCATCAGGCGCTCGCCGAGGGGCCGCACCGCCTGCACGGCTGGCTCGGCCAGAGCCGCGATGACCGGCTCGCGATCGATGCGCTGTCGCGAGCCATCGGGAGCCAGCACCTCAAGCGATTTTCCCCGGGCCCGTACGACCACAAGCACGCGCGGCTCGGGAGTCGGCAGCCAGAGCAGCATCGGGCTTCCCTGTTCGACCCAGGGCGCGATCTCGCGCAGGCGAACCGAGACCAGCTCTGCCTCTAGGCCATAGGTGCTGGCCAGAAGGTCGACGTAGTCGCTGACAGCCTGGAGCACGGCCTGCGGTGAGCCCAGATCCAGGCCACTTGGCGGATCGGGCGGCGACAGATCTTGAGCCAGCGGCCAGCCGACCGCCCGCGCGAGGCTTGCGATGGCGTCGGGCAGCCGCTGCAGGGGCCAGCTGGGCAAGCGCTCGCTCACGCTGCGCCTTCCTCTTTTTCGCGACCTGGCTGGGCATCGACGACCAGCTGGCCATCGACGACCGACATGCGCTGCCAGGCGGCCGCGGCCCAGACATCACGGCGGGCGTGGCGCTCGGCAGAAAGGAGAGCGGCGTAGTGCGAGCCGGGCTGCGCCGCCAGCGCCTGTGGCTCACCACTTTCGACGATGCGCCCGTGATCAAAGACCAGCACCTTGGGAAAGGAAAGCGTGCTCTCGATGTCGTGTGAGACAAAGATCAGCGTGCTCGGCGCCCAGGTGTCGCGGACGCGGGTCAGCAGCGCTTGCCGCTGGTCGCGATCGAGACCGCGAAACGGCTCATCGAGCAGCACCAAGCGAGGCGTCGGCTGCAGCAGCGCGCGTCCCAGGCGCACGCGCTGGCCCTCTCCGCCGGAGACCAGCTTGCCGCCTTCGCCGAGCCTTTGGGCTAGCCCCAAGGGGAGTCCAGCGATCACGCGCCCCAGGTCGGCGGTCGCCACGGCCTGCGCCAGCTGACTCGTCCGGCTGCCAGCGTGGCCGTTGTGCAGGTTGTCGAACAGCGAGCGATTCCACAGCCGCACATCGGCATCCACCCAGGCCACGTGCCCGCGCAGCGCCACCAGCTGGGCTTGCTCTACCGCGTGGCCATCGATGCGGATCGTTCCGTCTTTCGCGTGGTGCAGCCCTAAGAGCAGGCCGATCAGGGTCGATTTGCCGGCTCCCGATGCGCCGACCACGGCGACGTGCATTCCGGCCGGAATATCGACGCTGACCTCGGTGAGCACAGGATGCCCTGAGACGATGACCGAGACGCCGCGCAGCTCGATCGCGACCGGGGTTGGCGCGGCCGGGCTGGGCTCGCTGGGCGCGGCTTCGCTGGGCGCGGCTTCGCTGGGGGCCTCCAGCGGCTCTAGGAAGCGCAGCGCGACGTTGCGCAGCTCGGGATACTGCAGCAGCAGCTGGGCAAACTCGTTGGCACTGGCCAAAAGACCAAAGGCCCAGAAGTAGACCAGGAGCAGCCCCGCGGCGTCGCCCCCCTGGCTGAGATAGCGCGCGATCAGCCAGGCCGCCGAGCCATAGCCCAGCAGGAGCTGCAGCCCCTGCGTGGCGACCTGCAGGCGCACCCAGCGCAGCCGCGTCGCAGCCCAGGCGGTCAGGCGCTGCTCGTGCTGGCGGACGACGAGGCGCTCGCCGACGTGCGTACGCAGCGCGACCATGCCAACCAGCGCATCGAGATAGCTCTGGCTGAGCGAGCCGGCATGGGTGCGCGCGCGCAGATCGAGCGGCACCAGCAAGAGCTGCAGCGCCATCGGCACGGCCAGGCCCAGCAGCGTCAAGAGCAGGATCAGCAGCCCTTGCTCGGGCAGGAAGTACGACAGCGCCGCGCCGGTCAGTCCAGTCGTACACACGCCGCGCAGAAGATCGAAGGCCAAAAGAGGCAGCTGCCGCAGGCGAAAGAGGGCGTGCGCCCGCTCAATCATGTCCGACACCGGGCGGCTGCTGAAGTAGCGCTCGTTGAGCCGCGGCAGCTTTTCAAAGAGCGCCACCCGCAGGCGAATTTCTAGATGGCGACCGAAGCGCAGGGCCTGCTGTGCCACCAGCAGCGAGGCCAGCCCAGCCGCGGTCACAAAGGCGATGGCGATGGCGATGACCGACAGGCGGTGCAGCGGCTGACGGGTGTACCAGGCCAGCTGCAGCATGCTGCGAAACAGCGCATCTAAGCCGAGCTGCAGCGCCGCGGTCATAAGCAGGCTGGCGCCCAAAAGGCCGGTCAGGCCCAGCCCACTTGGCGGCAAGAGCCGCAGCAGGCTGCGCAGCGGCCGCGGGGCTGGGGCAGAAAGGACGCTGCGCAGATCGCTGGGCAGCTGAGCCAGCCGCTGCTCCTTGTCCGCCGGCTCCTCGGGGGCCTTGCCATAGACGACGACCAGCACGGCGCCGCGCAGCACTAGCTGTTCGGCGTCGCCGGCCGCGCCTGGACTGGCGGGCGCGACCACCACCGACCAGTAGGGATCGGGGATGGCCGTCGCAGGATCTTCGCGGTCGAGGAGCTCCAGCACGATGTGCATCGCTTCTCGTCCGGCCTGCACCGCAGCCGACGACACCAGCTCCAGGACCATCCGCGCGGCGGCGTCGATCTCGGCCCAGCCGCGCCAGCTCCCGCGGCGATCGGCGGCATCGAACAGGCGCTGGATCGTGTCTGCATCCAGCCCCAGGCGGCGCAGCCGTCGCGACAGCGGCCAGCGAAAGCTCTCAGAGCCGAAGAAGCCGAGCAGCAGATCCTTGTCCACCACCTGGGCATGGACAAAGAGCTCATCGGCAAAGGTGGACTGCGAGCGGAGCTGGCGCCCGGCCACCGGATCCATCACCTGCACCACGCCGCCGTGCTTGCGCCAGTAGACGACGAAGTGGGGAATGCCCACCGGTGTACGAACAACGACGATCGCCGAGTGCGTCTGCACCGCGTCAAAGAAGTAGTCGGCCGGCAGCATGACCTGCGCGGCGTCGAGCCCGAGGTTTCTGGCCAGGTCCTCTAGCCGATCGATCGAGGTGCCGTCGACGTCGGTCTGGCAGGCTTCGCGCAGGCGGCCGTAGCTGACCGGGATGCCCCAGCCATGGAGCAGTGCACTCAGCGTCGCTGGTCCACAGTCCATGTTCGACGTCTGGATCACCTCGGGGATCAGATACTTCCTGCCCTCTGCCAAGCTCGTGCCCCATGCCATGGCCCGCAAGTGCCCCCCTCACCTGGGCTTTCGCCGTCGAGTCGCCGCTAGCGCGGACTCTGATTGCGAATCAATAGCTTAGCACGGGAGAGCCGTCGCCAGGCGGCGTTGCGGGGCCGCAGTCTCCGTCGCCTTTGGCCACCGGGGCGGGCTACTTGGCCTGCGCCTGGCGCGAGCGATAGTGGCGCCAGAGCAGGTCATACAGCACGACCTCGTGCGGTCGGTGATGCGCCCGCAGGAGGCGGTTTACATGCATGTGCAGCAGGCTACCGGCGATCTCGGGGAGCGGCCGGCAGAGGCGCTTTCGCTCGGCAAGCTCGCGCAGGGCCAGGCCATAGGGCCGGATGGCCTGCGAGCGCAGCTGAAAGTGACGCAGCAGGGGCTGCCAGGGACCTGGCTGCGACTCGTCTGGGCGCAGGTAGGCCTCGACGCTCTTGCCGAGCTGACGCTGCTTCTGACCCAGGCCGCGCTCCAGGTTCGGGGTGGCAGAAAACTCGCGCCGAAAGGCCGCGGCGGCGGCGCTCAGCGTCTGCAGGCGCTCGTCGAGACTTAGCGTCAGGTCGGCGAGCAGGCGATCCATGCCGGGCAGGGCCAGCTGCCAGCGCAGGTCGGGCGGCTCATCGCCGCTCTGAGTCTGCAGGATGCCTAGGACCGCGCGCGAGTCAGCGCAGAAGATCTGCTCACACAGCTCGATGGCCTCATCGCCGCCGTAGCGCTCGATCTCGCGGCGGTAGGTATCGAGCTGAAAGCGCCAGCCCAAGCCGTCGCTCATGTAGCGGCGGGCGGCGGCACTTAGGACCGGCAGCACCTCCTGTCGCAGGCGGCTCGGCTCGCCGTGCACGCGCAGGCGCAGGTGCCAGAAGGGATCGCCGTAGCGAATGAAAAAGAAGCGATCCATGGCGCCATCGCGCAGCAGGCGCGGCCAGCTGCGGCCGAGCTCCAGCAGCAGATCATCGACGGCGGTGCTGCTGACGTAGAGCTTGGCGTAGAGCCACTGTGAGCCCTCGGCAAAGCAGCGCTGCACGCGGGTCGGCGTCGGGCTGCGGTCGGGCGGATTGG
The DNA here is from genome assembly GCA_964628555.1 of uncultured Myxococcales bacterium. Classification (GTDB taxonomy): domain Bacteria; phylum Myxococcota_A; class Polyangia; order Palsa-1104; family JAEUJZ01; genus JAEUJZ01. The sequence goes on from CAZVMD010000099.1 coordinate 15,833, forward strand.
CGATGCGTGGCGGGCGGTCCAGGGTCAGCGGGACGACCAGCTCATGGACGAAGCGGCCCTCGGGACCACTGGCGCTCATCGATTCCGGGGCGGGATAAAGCTCGGTCAGGACGGCCTGCTTCAGCGAGCCGAGCAGCTGCACCCAAGCCTCGATCGACAGCAGGTTGTCGAGATCCAGCGGCAGCCAGTTATCGGTGGCCAGCGTGGCCGCAAACAGCACGAAGCGCGGCAGCTTTCGCCGGCTGCGCAGCGCCTGCACCGCCTGATAAAGCGGCGCATCGTGCAGCTGGCGAAGCGGGGCGAGCTCGTCCTGGGTCAGGTTCCAGGTCGCCAAGGACAGCACCAGCCGGCCACACACGACGCGCGGCAGAAACGGTGCGCTGCGCAGCTCGCCCCACTGCCAGCGCCAGCTGCTCGCCGCGTCTTGGATCGACAGATCGCAGAGAAAGCGGTACAGGCGATCGTTGTCTTCCGTTGCGTAGTTGTGGGCGTTGGTCAGGCGCGGGATGACCTCTTTGCCATGGGCCTGCGAGCGCAGCACCACCCGTCGCCCCTTGACGCTGACCAAAAGATCGCTGACCGCGATCTGATACTCGCTCGCGGCGCCTGAGCGCCCCAGATAGGGAATCTCGTAGCGCCGCAGCAGTGGCCGCTGCATGAAGTTGCCATAGCGCTCGGTGGCCGGCAGGTGGACGATCTCGGCGTAAAGGACGTCGGGCTGCAGCGCTTCCTCGGCCGCAAGCAGGCGCTGCACACCCGCGGCGAGCTCGGCATCGCCGTAGCAGAAGCGCGACAGCAGTCTGGCCCCAGGTGGACCATCGGTGCCGAGGAGCTGCAGCGCATAGTCGCCCTGCTCGATCGACTGCGCAGAGGCGGCCGACAGCACGGCATGCACGCACAGCGAGTCAGCGAGCGGCGGCAGCTCGGCCAGCGACAGCTGGGCAACATCGGCTTCGCCCAGGTCGATCTGGGTCGCCCCCGCGGCAAGAGCTGATGCGAGCAGGTGCAGGCGGTGCTCATCCTGCTTGCTCCAGGCTCGCCCCGGCGCTGCTTCAGCGGTCTTGAGCGAAAGCTCGCTCAGCAGCTGGCCTTCCGAGTTGCCTGCGCTGCCCTGGCCGAACAGGCCCAGCTCTGGATCCAAGAGCTCCTGCAGCGGCACGTCTTCCGGGTTTTCTTCATAGCGCTCCAAAAAGCGCGCGCGAAAGTGCTGCAGGGGATCGGGCGGCTCGCAGATGCGGCGCAGCAGGGACACACCGCGGAGGAGCTCCTCGACGATCGGGGTGCCAAGCGTCGCCTCGGGGGCCGGCTTGAAGAGGTCGACCTGAAACAGGCGGCCGGCTTCGATCGCAGCGGGCAGCGCGGCCAGCTGCTGGCTGATCGCGCGGTACTTTTCGGGGTCGCCGGAGCCGAGCCCCGCCCGATCGATTGCGGAGAGCGCGGCTTGCACGGCGTGCAGGCGCTCACGCAGCGCCGTCGCACCGGGATGGAGCTGCAGCTGGGCCAGCAGGTCCTTCATCGCCCCCGCTCCGGTCACCGCGGGCTCTAGCTCAGGCACCAGCAGATGGATATCCAAGAGCTGGGCCACAAGCCCGCTGGCCTCGTCGAGCGTGACCTCGGGGTGCTTGGCGCTCAGCGCGGCGGCGAGCGTGCGCGGCGTGTGGCCGGCCACAGGCTCAGTGGCGGGAGCCGGGGCAGCGGCCCAGGCCAACAGCTCATCGATGTACGGACTGCTATCGGCGACGATGAACTGAAACTCGCGCCCTTTGTCTTTCGGCTGCAGGGCAGAGAAGCGCAGGCTGTTGCCCACGCGATGCAGGCTGCTGTTTTTGCGCACTGCGACGTCTAAACGAAACTGCGGGTCGTGAAAGAGGCGGAAGCAGAGCGCGCCCAGATAGTGAAAGTCGAGCCGCGTCTGCCGAAGGTAGGCCGCCTGGGCCGGCAGCTTGAGGCAGGTCGCAGTGCCGATGCGTCCCGTCGAGACACCGGCGAACAGGCCAAGGGGTGTGGCTCGGCCGGACATGCGCGCGAAGTACTTGCACAGCGATAGCTCCGCCTTGCGGCCGCGCGGCGAGTCGGGGCTGTCGAGCCAGGCCGCGACGCTCTCGGCCAAGCTTGGGGAGGCCACCCAGATCGCCTCGCGCACCACCGGCTGCTCGACCACCGCTCGCAGCCTCGCTCGCAGGCGCTGTCGATCGGCTGCCAGCGCGGATGGCAGCGCAGCCAGATCGGCCTGCGGCGCCTGCAGCTCTTGCCCCCAGCGGACAAAGCCTTCAAACGGCAGGAGCGGTGTCCGCAAGACAAAGAAGTCCGCCGCCCGTAGCCGCTCGCCCTGGTCCTTCATGAGAGCCACACCCCGGCTCATGGTACGCTGGCCGAGCTAGGTGTGAACAGATGGCTCGGTCAGCCTTGCCGCGCTTCGAAGATCGCTTGGCTCTTGGCTCCCTCGGTCTGCAGGTCAGCCCCTTTTGCATCGGCATCGTCAGGGAGCCGCAGACCGTGCTCGCAGCCTTCGACGCTGGCATCAACTTCTTCTTTGTCACCGCCGATATGCACTGGCCGCTTTACGAAAACACGCGGCGTGGGCTGGGGCAGCTCTTGCAGCGCGGCGGCGATGTTCGCGATCGACTGGTCGTGGCCACGGTCTGTTATGTGACGCAGCCCGAGTTCTGCGGCGAGCCGCACCGTGAAGTGCTTGAGGAGCTGCCGGCGCTGCAGCGGATCGATGTCCTCCTAGCCGGCGGCGCCTACGGGCCCGAGATCGATCGACGGGCTGCGATCTACGCCGAGCACCGCCAGACCCGCTTTCTGGATGCGCGCGGCATTGGCGCCAGCTTCCACGATCGCCCGGCCGCTGCGCAGCACTGCAACGCCGGCCGCTTTGACATCTGCTTTGCCCGCTACAACGCATCGCATCCGGGGGCTGAGCAAGACCTCTTTCCGCAGGTGACCGGGCGGAGCGCGCTGCTGTTTGGCTTCAGCAACGTACGGGGCTATGTCTCGCCGGCCCGCTGTGATGAGCTGGGGCTTGCGCCCGAGCTGTGGCGGCCGGAGCTTACCGATGCATATCGCTTTGCGCTGACGCCGCAAGAGGTCGATGGGCTGCTGATCGCACCGGCCATCCCCGCCCACATCGATGCCTTGGCGCGCGCTCTCGACAAGGGGCCGCTCACCGAGGAAGAGCGTGAATATATGCGCTCGCTGAGCCTGCTCGATCGCGGGCTGGCCGATATGGTGGTGGACGGCGCTAAGGCTGAGAGCTAGCCGCTGCGTAGCGGGTCGGCCGCGCCGCCGCCGGTCCGGTTCAGTCAGACGGGCTCTTGAGCGGCGCCAGTCCGAACAGGCCGGTCCAGCTTGGTGGTGTGGCCGCAGCGCAGGCTAGCAGCGCCAAGGCCGGGCCAAAGCCGCCGTAGTGCAGGCCCGCCCCCAGGGGGACGCCCCCGGGCCCGCCGTAGCCGTAGGCGCCGCAGCCCGGCTGACGCTGCCTGCGCAGCCTTTGACGGTAGTACCGCGCGGCCTGCGCTACCTGCGCCCCGCAGCCTAGATCCGCCGCGACCGAGAACAGCACGGCCAGGCCCGCGCTGCCGCAGCACAGCGAGACCAGCTCAGTGTCGCAGGTCGGGGCGCGCAGCGCTTCGGCGGCCACCTGCTCCAGGGTTGAGTGGGCCCAGCTCAGGCTGGGTCGGTCGTCGAGCGTGTGCGCCGCCCACAGCACGCTGGCCACCACCGCTGGGTCACCCTGGCAGGGCGCGTACAGGGCCTGGCCACGCCAGCTTTCGCCGACCAAGCCGCGGTCCCAGCGCCGGGTGCTCGTCGGCTTGGCCACCGCTTGCACAAACGCGATCAGCTCCAGGCACAGCGCGCGCGCGGCGGCTGCACAGATGCCCCATCGAGCGGCTGCGGCCAGCACTGGCAGGACGCCGGGAATGCCGTGCGGCACGGTGAAGTCGGCGTAGCTGGCTCCGGCCGACAGCGCAGCCTGCGTCTCGGCGCTGCTGTCGGCCACGCGCTCGGCAGCGGTCCACAGCACCCGCATTGGGCTGTGCGCTGTCGGGCGGGCCAGCTCGACCAAGCGATCGATGGCTAGCTCGGCAAGCGGTCGAGCACTCGGCTCAGGCAGCCGAGCCAGCGCGTAGGCGAGGTAGCCAGCGATGCCCCCCTGCACATCCCAGCGCAGGCGCTCGGCCGGGTGCTGCCGCAAGAGCTCGCAGAGCTCACTGTCGATCTGGCCACAGAGCTCGTCCGAATCGTCGGGTGCGACCTGCCAAGCGACCCAGCCCAGGCCAGCCAGGCCGGTGTGCAGGCTGGCGTCACCCGGCGCGGCTTCGTAGGCGGCCAGCGCTCGCTGCAGGATCGGCAAGATCGGCTGCGGCGGTCCCAGCCCAGCCCGAGCGGCCTCATGGCGCAGCAGGGCCAGCCCGGCGAGGCCGCTTCTCAGCGTCGGATCCTCCGGCGCGACCTGTCCGGCTGGGCTGTCGGCTGCCGCGATCAGCGCGGCCAGCTCGGGATCCTCGGCTCGACTGAGATCGTCTCTGCTCATCTGGGGCGCTCTACGCGGCGCGGTCTTGGGCGAGCGCGGTGACCACCGCCGCCAGGCCGTGCTTGGGGCGCAGCGTGATCGACGGCAGCAGCGACAGCGGCGCCTCGGCCGTGACGCGCAGCTCGACTCGCCGAGCGATGGTCGCCAGGACCAAGATGGCCTCGGTCATCGCAAAGCTGTTGCCGATGCACAGCCGCGGCCCGCCCCCGAACGGAAAGTACGCGAAGCGCGGCAGGCGTCGGGCCAGCCCATCCAGCCAGCGCTCGGGCTGGAAGCGGTCGGCCGCGGCGAACAGCGCCTCATCGCGATGCACCACCCACTGGCTGATCCACACCGGCGTGCCGCGCGGCACCGGCTGACCGGCGATCTGGGTATCGCAGATCGCCTCGCGGCCAATGATCCAGGCCGGCGGATACAGGCGCAGCGTCTCTAGCACCACCGCCTCGGTGTAGCGCAGGGCCGGCAGGTCGGCGGTGGTGGGCAGGCGCCCAGGCTGAGCCGCGTGATCGACGCCCAGCCCGGCACCCAGCACGGTGCGCAGCTCAGCGCGCAGCGTGGCCGCGACCTGCGGGTGCTGCGACAGCAGCATAAAGGCATAGGACAGGGCCAGTGCGGTGGTCTCGTGCCCGGCGGTAAACAGGGTGATGACTTCATCGCGCAGCTGCTGGTCGCTCATGCCGCTGCCGTCTTCGTCTTGGGCCGATAGCAGCATGGCCAGAAGATCGCTGCGCTCTGTGCCGGGCCCCGCTGGAGCGCGGCGCCGCCCGGCGATCAGCGACAGGATGATGTGATCGAGGTCGTGCATCGCTCGCTTAAAGCGGCGGTTCATCGGCAGCGGCCAGCTTGCGATCTGCGGGAAGGCGAGAAACAGGTTGTCGGCATAGCGGGCCATGAGCACATCCAGCGCCGCGCCCACCGCCTGCGTCGAGATCGGCGCATCCTCGCCGAACAGCGTCTGGGTCACGATGTGCAGCGTCAGGTCCATCATGTCAAGGTGCAGCGCCCGCCGCTCGCCGGGTTGCAGTCGCCGGGCATAGTCCTCGGCGCAGCGGACCATGGTGTCGCCGTAGCCGGCCAGCCGCTCGCGATGAAAGGCCGGCTGGGCCAAGCGCCGCTGGCGGCGCCAGAAGTCGCCCTCACTGCACAGCAGCCCCTGCCCCAGCGCCTCGCGACCGAGCAGGCGAATGAAGAAGTCCTTGCTGTAGCTCTTGTTGTCGCTGACCAGCACCTGCTCGATGTCCTGCGGATCGCTCAGCAGATACGGATGGATCACTCCGAGCGGCAGGCGGGCCAGGGCGCCTTTTTCTCGCCGCGCGGAAAGCAGATAGGCCAGCGGATCGCGCAGGTATAAGACGATGTCGCGCAGGCGGGTTCGTGGCGGTGGCAGAGCCCCGCTGGGCGGGCCGGCGGCCGGGCTCGCTGCCACAGGGCGGTGGGGCGATGCGCTCATGCTCTGGTTTTACGCGATGGCGCGGGCTGCGGCGGCGACAATTTTCCCGCCGCCCCCGACTGGCCAGCGCGTCGCGCCAGCGGAAAAAGCCGGGGAGACTGCATGTATACTGCTTCAGTACCCGAGGAAGATGCTCCGTCTGCGCGCCACATGGCTAGGTTCTGCGAGTCGGCTGCGGCTGCTTGGCCTGCTCGGGCTACTGGTCCTGCTCGGGCCGCTCGACTCGGCGAGCGCCGCCCCTTCTGAGGATGCAGCGTTCCGCGAGCAGTACCTGCGGGCCGCCAAGCTCTACGCCGAAAAGGACTATGCCGCGGCCATCCCGGCTCTGCTCGCTGCTTACGCCATCACGCCGGCGCCGCAGCTGCTGTTCAACATCGGCCAGGCCTATCGCCGCTTGGAAAAGTGGAGCACGGCCCGCGTCTACTTCGAGATGTACAGCGCCTTGAGCTCGGACCTGAGCCCGGCGGCGCGCACCAGCCTGCAGGCCACCCTCGTCGAGCTGCGCGAGAAGGAAGAGGCCCAGCGCCGGCCCGAGGTCGTCGAAAAGACGCGCACCTTGGTGGTGCAGGCCGAGAAGCCGCCGCCGCGCTTTCTGCTGCCGCTCAGCTTGGTCACCGGCCTGTCTGGCCTGGGCCTGGCTGTGACCGGTGGCGTGTTCCTGGGGCTCGATGGCCGCTGCGTCAGTCCCGCCGTTGCGCCGGCCCAGCAGTGCGAGCAGGTCTACGGCACAAAGACGCTGGGGGCGGTGCTTACCGCCGCCGGAGCTGGCTTGTTCATCGTCGGTGGCATCACGCTGGCCCTGTCGCTGCGCAAGCCGGCGCGGCCCGAGCGCCCAGCCGGTGTGGGCGAGGCCATGCAAGAGACGCTGCTGGTGCCGATTATGCGCAGCGATGTCGAGCCGCCGCCGCAGGGCTGGAATGCCGACGGCACACCGAGCGGGGCGGCGACCGGCAGCGGCCCACAGAGTAGCCCGACCAGCGGCCAGCGACGGTAGCTTGGCCTAGCCAGCTGCGGCAAGACGGCAAGACAGGGGAGGGGGGCGAACGTGGGGAAGCCAGACGAAGCGACGGCACAGGCGGCCCAGCCCGGGCGACACGCGGGCGATCCTGCGCGCGCTCCCCTGGGGGCGACCCGGGCTGCTCTGGAGTCGGCCCCGACCCTGGCGGGAGCGGTCGAGCCGGTGGTCCCGCAAGCCAGCTCAGCCGACGCGCTCTTGGCCACGCTGGACCCAGCGACGGCTCAGGAAAGCGCCACAGACGAGTCACGCGTCCGTCTCAGCCCCGCGGCCGAGCCCGGCGTTCCGCCGCGGGTCGGTCGCTACGTCGTCCTGCGTCAGCTAGGCGCCGGCGGCATGGGCGTCGTCTATTCGGCCTATGATCCCGAGCTCGATCGCAAGGTCGCCGTCAAGGTGGTGCGCGACGGCGTGCAGCAGCGCTCGCTGGGCCGCGCCCGCGTGCTGCAAGAAGCCCAGGCCATGGCCCGCGTCTCGCACCCCAACGTTGTCCACGTCTACGAGGTTGGCGAGGATCCGACGGCGCAGGCCGGCCGCGTGTTCATCGCCATGGAGTTCGTCCCTGGCACCTCGCTGCACAGCTGGCAGCAGGCCCACCCCCTGCGCGATCCCGAGTCGCTCGACACCTGCCTCCGCCTCTACCTGCAAGCCGCCGCCGGCCTCGCTGCCGCTCACCAGTCGGGGCTGATCCACCG
>CAZVMD010000100.1:0-23470 GCA_964628555.1 uncultured Myxococcales bacterium
GACATGCTGATGGTCGCCAAGGACTATCCGCAGCGCCGCTTCGCCAACGTCGACTACGCCAAGTTTGACGAGCACGGCTTTGTCATGCCGCCGAGCAACCTGGTGGCGCTCAAGTTCCGCGAGGAAGAGGGCAGCTATCTCGTCGGTGCCGTGGCCGGCTTGGCGGCCCGCAGCCATGTCGTTGGCTTTGTTGGCGGCATGGACATCCCGCTGATTCACAAGTTCGAAAACGGCTATCGCCAGGGCGTGCTGGCGGTGTGCCCGGACTGCCGCGTGCTCGTCGGCTATGCCGGCACCAGCGGGGATGCGTTTAAGAACCCGACGCGCGGCAAGGAGCTGGCGCTGGCCCAGTACGCCGCCAACGCCGAGGTCATCTTTCATGCCGCCGGCTCGACGGGCCTGGGGGTGTTTGAAGCGGCGCGGGAGCGTGGGCAGCGCGCGATTGGCGTCGATGCCGACCAGTGGGACGAAGCACCCGGCGTCATCCTGACCTCGATGATCAAGCGCATCGACGTCAGCGTGTACGAGGTCATCGCCGACCTCCAGCGCGGCCGGTTCGAGAGTGGCGTGCGGGTGTTTGGCTTGGCCGAAGGCGGCATCGACTACGTCTACGACGAGCCAGCCCGCGGCATGATCCCGCCCGCCAGCCGGCAGAAGGTTGAGGCGCTGCGGCAACAGATCGTCGCTGGCCAGATCCGCGTCGATCCCGACCGCGGTCCCGACGGAGCCAAGGGAGGCACGCCATGAACACGGCCGAAGCACACGTCCAGCCAGCCGGTGCCGCGGTGGCCGAGCACCACCTGCTGCCGTCTGGAGCTCTACCGCTCGGCCGGCTGCCCGCCGCGCTGCAGCCGGCTCTATGCGAGCTACGCGAGGCGACGGTGTGTTATGGCCAGCGGGTGGCCAATCACGCCGTCTCGCTGGCCGTGCGACCGGGCGAGGTGGTGGCGCTGCTCGGCGAAAACGGCGCTGGCAAATCGACCGCGCTGCACGCACTCTATGGCCTGGTGCCGCTCAGCTCGGGGCAGGTCTGCTATGGCGGACAGGCCCTGTTGGCCTCCCCAGAACAGGCAATCGCCGGCGGTGTGGGTCTGGTCAGTCAGCACTTCCTGCTTGTGCCGCGCCTCTCGGTGGCCGAGAACATCGTGCTCGGCCGCGAGCCCCGGCGGGCCGGCATCTTCTTCGACCGGGCGCGCGCCGAAGCCGAGGTCCTGGCGCTGGCCGAGAGCTATGGCTTGGCGGTGCAGCCCGGCCGCCTCTTGTCCTCGCTGTCGGTGGGCGAGGCGCAGCGGGTGGAGATCCTAAAGGCGCTGTATCGCGGCGCCCGTGGCCTGCTGCTCGACGAGCCGACGGCTGTGCTGACGCCGAAGGAGGCGATCACGCTGCTGCGCGCACTGCGCGAGCGCTTTGTCGGAAAACAAGCCGAGCGCGGACTCTTGATCGTCACCCACAAGCTCGATGAGGTGCTGCAGGTCGCGGATCGCGTGGTGGTGCTGCGGGGGGGGCGCGTCGTCGCCCAGGTCGCGCGAGCCGACTTTTCGGCCCGCGAGATCGCCCACGCCTTGGTCGGGCGCACCCTCTTGCCGATCAGCCGCGCTGAAGCCTCCCCCGCGGTGCGCGGCACGGCTGCCACACCCGCCCTCGCTGTACTTGGGGTGAGCGCGGAGGAAGGCGGGGTAGAGCGTCTGCAGGACATCAGCTTCGAGCTACAGCGCGGCACCATCGTCGGGATCGCCGGCGTCGAGGGCAACGGCCAGCGCGAGCTAGGCATGGCGCTCGCCGGCCTGCTGCCCCTGACCAGTGGGCAGATCCGGCTGGGCGGACGCGATATCACCACCTGCTCCGTGGCCCAGCGTCGGCAGGCCGGCATGGCCTGGGTCCTGGAGGATCGGCAGCGGCATGGGCTGGTGCTCGACTTCTCCCTCGCTGAAAACCTGCTCTTGGGCGAGCAGGATCGCTATCGCCAGCCGCGGCTGTGGGGCTTGCCGCTGCCGGCCCTGGCCCGGCGCCTCATCGATGTCCGAGCCCTGTGGGCCACCGCCCGTCGCTTGCTGTCGGCCCACGATGTCCGCCCCGCCGACGCCAGCCTGCCGGCCCGCTCGCTGTCTGGGGGCAATCAGCAGAAGCTGCTCCTGGCCCGCGCGCTCGGCGAAGCGGAGCCCGGCCGCTCGGCTCCTCCGGTGCTGCTAGCTGCCCAGCCGACCCGCGGCGTCGATATCGGGGCGGTGCAAGCGATCCATCAGACACTGCTTGCGGCGCGCGACAGCGGCTGCGCCATCTTGTTGATCTCCTCTGAGCTCGACGAGCTACGCACTCTCTGCGATCGCATCCTGGTGCTGTACCGCGGTCGCATCGTCGCCACACTCGACAATCCCGCCGCGGCCCCGGTTGAGCGGGAGCGCCTGGGCGAGTTTCTGGCTGGCCTGTCGGCACCCGCTGCGGCGGCCGAGCGCGAGCGCCATACCGCGTAGTCACTGGCCCAAGCGCGGCCTCGCTCGGCGAAGTTGAGGCGGGGCACGCTTGCGCGTAAAACCAAGTGATGCCAAGACCACTCCGTTCTGTTGTGGGTCGCTCCGCCGCTGCGCTGAGCCTGCTGTCCCGTCGCCGAGTGCTAGGGAGTTTGCTCGTGGCCGGCGCCGTTAGCGCGCTGCCTGGCTGCAAGCGGCCGCCGCCCGAGCCGCTGGTCAAGCCTGGCATGTACCAGAACAGTCCCGAGGAGCTTGACCGCCTGTGGCACGACATCCTGGCCGCCTGCAAAGCCGATGACCGCGTGCGGGTCCATGAGCTGATGCGCTCGTTCATCATGACCCAGGCCGAGCTCAGCAGCCTGCTGGGTCCAGCGCATGGCGCTGCGCTGTGGGCCCGCTATCAGGCCATGCTGGGCTCGCTGGTCAACGCCGGCGCGGTCGAGCTAGTCGCGCATGTCTTCGAGAAGAAGTACGACGATATTGCTGTCTCGCGCATCGATCAGCTGCCGCCCGCTGAGCAGACCGATAGCGATCGCGCCGTGCTTGCGGCCATGAGCAGCCAAGTTCCCATGTACACCGTGCGCGTGAAGCGCAAGACCGAGGCGAAAGGCCTGCGCTACGACTTCTTTGTGTACCTCAACGGCTACTGGCGCAGCGGCAACCTGTTGGGCAAGTTTCTGCCGCCCGTGAGTGCACCCAGTAACCAGAAAGAAAATCGTGCTTCAGGAAACATAGTGGATGGAGGAAATAATCCTCCGATATCCGCCCCACCCCCACCTGCGGGCGTCCCTGCTGCCCCTGCAAAGGACCCCGCAGCGCGCGCCCCATCCGAGAAGTGAAGCTCTCAGTTTACCGTCGGAGATAGGGGTGATCTTGGGAGCTCAGGAACCCGTTTTTTTGCCCGGTCTTGGTGCGGTTTTTGAACCAGCAAAAGACAGTGGAAGCGATTGCATTAGTTGAAAAAAATTTGTAATGTAGCTCTGGTGACAACTGCAAGAAGACCACGATCCGAGGGGCGCTTGGCGAAGTATCTTCGCAAGTGCGAACGTGACTTCATCCTTAAGGCACTCAAGATGCATCGCGGCCACAACAGCCAGACGGCTCAGTGGCTGGGCGTCAGCCGGCGCGCGCTCTACGACAAAATGCGCGACTACGGCCTAGACGGCGAAGCATCGGCGATGCGCACCGAAGCCGGCATTATGGGGCCGCGCAAGGTGGATCTGAACGGCAGCGAAGCCGGCGACTAGACGCGTAGGCGAGGTCGGTGACGGCGAGCGGGCCGCCATGATATCTCTGTGTCATGGCTGCTCCGATTACCGACTACGAGCTATACCTGCGCGTCCCTGAGCTGCTTGGCCTGCAGAAGCCGGCCGAGCAGCTGTCCTGTCCCGACGAGCTGATGTTTCAGGTCGTGCACCAGAGCGCCGAGCTTTGGATGAAGCTCATTGACCACGAGCTGGCGCGCTGTGCTGCGCTCCTCGACCGCGATCAGCTGGGGGAAGTCGCGCTTCTGCTGCGACGGGTCCATACCATTCAGCGCCTGTTGCTGGAGAGCATCGAGGTGCTGTACACGCTGAGCTCCGCGGACTACATGCGCATTCGCGCCGTGCTCGGCCGTGGCTCGGGGCAAGAGTCGCCTGGTTTCCGTCGCCTGCTGTCGGCACCCGGCGAGCTCTGGCCGCACTTTGAAGCCCTGCTCGCGCGGAAAAACCTGACGCTGACCGAGATCTATCGCGAGCCGCGACGGATGCCCGAGGTCTACGCCGCTGCCGAGGGCTTGGTCGAGCTCGATCTCCGTCTGCAAGAGTGGCGCAATCGCCACATCTTGCTCGTCTATCGAGTGATCGGGGTTGGCACGCCGTCGCTCAAGGGCAAGCACTCGGAGCTGCTGGAGCGCGGTCGGCGCACGCAGTTCTTTCCTGCCTTGTGGCAGGTGCGCGACGAGCTGTACGCCGAGTGGACCGCCGAGCATCCGCACGGTGCTGACTACTCGCTCACGGGGCAGTCGCGCGCCCGCTAGGCCGCGCTGGGGCCGCCCGCCGTGAAGTTTCCCGACGACGCACCAGTGACACCAGCCAAGCGCGAGGCACTTCGTGAGCGCCTGCTGAGCCTGAGCATCGACCTTTCGGCGATCGACGAACAGGCGGTCAAGGGCAGCGGTCCAGGGGGCCAGAAGAAGAACAAGACGCAGAGCGGGGTGCTGCTGCGCTACCCCCTACAGGGCGAGCTCTTAGTGGTCAAGTGGCAGCGCGAGCGGCAGCACGCCCTGAACCGCTTTCTGGCCCTGCGCGAGCTGTGCGACGAAGTGGAAGTACGTATCTCGCCCGGCACCAGCGAGCGTCTGCGCGAGGCCGAGAGGCGGCGTAAGCAGAAAGACCGATCCCGGCGGCGGAGCGCCAAAAAGCCCGTGACTTCCGACTCGTAACTGAGCGGCGCTGGGCAGTGGGGGCAACTCTCCGCCGACGAAGAGCTTGGGCTCCTCGGGAGGAAACCCGGCAGTTTATGCGCCGATAATATCCGTTAATCGGATTACAATTGCCTCGGAGGCAGTCGGCTCATGTTCGAGACAGCCAGCGCGCAGCCTATTGGCTTGTTCCAGTCGCCATCCCTCGCCGCCGTCGAGCGTCTGCTCAGCTCCTTGAGCAGCCGTCTCTCGGGACTGGACCGCTTCTTGCTCAGTCGGCAGGAGACGTTCGTCGAGCGCGTCTTTTCGCGTCACTTCGATGCCATTGGACTCCCTGAGCGACGTCACACGGCGGTGACTCGCGAGGTCCCGCCTGCCGTCTGGAAGGCGGCTGCCAGCTGGGTGCCCGCCCCGCGCGAACAGCGCTCAGCGCTCCCGGCGGAGCGAGGAGGCGGGTCGGTCACGGCAGCCCCCGCGCGGGCCGCTAAGCCGGCGCCACAGCCACTGCGCCCGACGGCCACACCAGCGCCGAGCTTGCCGGTCCTCTCGCCTGATAGCGCGGCTCCCGTTGCGGCAGCACGGGCGGTGGCAATGCCAGGGCCGGCGACGGGTAGTTCCGGCCCGGCGGCAGCTCCGTCGCGGGCTCCCATCGCGCCGGCCGCCGCCGAGTGGCCGATGAGCGTAGACGCAGCACGCAGCCCAGCGGCGCCACCTCCACCGAGCCTGACCCCGACTGTGGTCGACAGCCCAGAGGCGGCGACTCCCCGGCCGGAAGCGGTCGTCACTCTGCCTGCGCTTGCGCCGTCGGTCACAGAGCGGCTCGAGCGCGCCGAGCAGTCGTCCAGCGCGGCTGCTGCACCAGCGGCTCCACCGGCCTCGTTGACCAGCACCGAGGCCAGCTCGCCAGACCCCAGCGATGCGCGGGTGCGCGACCTCCTCGCTTGGGCTGTAGCGCCCGCGGGAACATCCTCGCAGGCCGTCGCGGGTACGCCAGCGCAGCCTCGGGCCAAGTCGTTTCAGCACCTGTCGTGGGCCGATACCCAGCTGAGCCGCTCGCCCTGGTGGCGTGCCGCTGCCCTTCCTAGCCTGGCCGGCACTCCGCCAGCCACGATCGCGACACCGCCTCTGTCGGCGCCACTGGCGATGCCGGTGCTGCAGACCCCTGAGCTTGTCGCGCCGGCCCGCGCTCGTACGGAGACGGCCCCTCCCGGGCGGCCTGGCGTCGCTGTCGGTGCTGCAATGCCAGGCTCACTGGCCGCGGTTGGCCCAGCTACGCCTGCACTGGCGCAGCCCGGCACATCGCTGGCTGCAGCGACCGCAGCTAACACCAGCGCGACCGTCGAACCCATGGCCGCCGTGGCGCCGCAAAGTCAGGCGACTCCGACGCTGCGAGCGGTATCAGGGCAGGCTGAGACGGTGGTGATGGCAGGCGTGAGCCCGTCGCCCGTCACCCTCGCTTCGGCTCAGCCGCTTGCGCCCGAGCAGCCGGCGAGCGCCGAGCTCGATACACCGCCTGCTGCCAGCTCACCAGCGATGGTGCGGCTGAGTCCAGCGGTCGTTCGTCGCGACACCCAGTCGCCAGCCGCTCTCACGACGAGTGAAGCTAGCTTCGCGCCGCCGCCGGCTCCGCTCATGCCGCGTCGGTCATCGTCGTTCCAGCTGGCGGCCCCGCGACCCGCGGAGTCAGCCCTGGGCGTCGACCCGGGACTGCTGCCCCAGTACGCGACCGCCGACCTGGAGCAGCTCTTGGCTGCGTCGGGCGCCCCAGCGGCGCACCAGGCGTCGGCCTCGTGGGCGCAGCCGGGCGGCCTCTTGTCGCTTCCAGCCTGGTCTCCGACGGGGATCATGGCACGGTTGGCGGCTGGTCCCCTCAGCACACAGCTCGCAGGCTGGAGCCTGGCACCAGGTGTGGCGAGCTCGCTCCGTCGCAGCGTGGCCGAAGCGCTGCCGCCGCGCCAGCTGTCGGTGAGCGCTGCTTCCCTCGCCCGGCCCTGGGTGGCTCCCGAGGTTGCGTCGGCTGCAGCGTCGACGCATCAGACCGAACGCTCGGTGGCTCCGGCCGGCGCGCGCACTGCGGCCGTGAGAACCCCGGAATCGGCACGGCTGCTCCCGCCAAGCCCACTGACCGCCGCGACGCTAACTTCGACTCCTGCCGCTGCTGCGACGGTGACTTCAGCTGCTGGGCCAGTGCTTGGTCTGGCGTCCCCATCCGTAGCTGCGCTGCCTCAGCCCTGGCGTGAAGTAGGTGGCATGGCCGCCCTGGCCGAGCTCTTCGCAGCCGGCGTGGGCCTCGGGAGCGCTGTCACCGCATCGTATGCCCAGCCAGACAGTGGCATGGCGCAGCCCTCCCTCGTCGCCGACTGGCTGCAGCCGCTGCTGCGGTCCGGCGCGATGGAGACGGCACCCTATGTCAGCGGGCTGGCCACGCGACCAGCCCTTGCTCCCCTGCCAGCGACTACGGCTCGTCGCGCCGTGTCCGATAACGTCGTGCCTGCGCCCGTGGCAGCGTCGGCGGCTGCCGGTGCAGCTCCTCGTCTGACCCGATCGCCGCTCCCCTTCTTGCCGGCGCCCGTCGCGGCACTTCGCTCGGCTGAGCGTCCGTCGGCTACACCGCTTGCTGCGCTTGGCCCAGCCGCACCACGGCCTTCTGCCCCGTCGGAGCCATCAGCGCCGGCCAGTCGGCTGAGCCCGGCCATGGCCTTGCCGGCCATCACTGAGTCGGCGTCGACCGCGGACTTCGCCACCTTGCCATCACTGGCTGGCATGGGCTCGCTGTTCCCGGCGCTGCCTCTCGGTGGTCTTGGCTGGCTGGCGCAGCGCTTCGCTGGTGCCCAGGGCTTGCGTGCCCTCAGCAGTGGTCTTCCTTTCGTCGCCGAGACGGCTACCTGGGCTAGCGCACCAGGCCTCCCCGACAGCCTGCAGCGGGAGCTGCGGCAGGTGCCGGTGCCAGTACCGACCAAGTCAAGCGCCGCCGCCGCGCCCATCGGTCTGCCCTATCTCAGCCTGTTGCCACCGCGCTCGCCGTCCGCCGCACCCACCGCGGTCGTCCAGCCGGCTGCCGTGGCGTCGCAGCCAGCCGCCGGCCTGACGCGGCCGGCTATGCAGAGCGCAAGCACCCCGCTCGATGCCAGCGCCCATCCGTCGCTAGCCACTGCTGCTCCGGCGAGCGCGCCGTGGTTTGCCCCGGGCGGTGGCGGCACGCTGGCTGAGCTGTTTGCTACCGGTATCGCGACGACCAGCGGTGCAGCCGCGTGGCTCGGTCAGCTACACGAGCAAGCACCGAGGACGGTCGTTCCGCCCTGGGTCCGCTCATGGCTGGCCGCGCAGCACGTCGACTCGGCGCAGGCTACCGCGACCTCGCTGCGGCCAGCGGGCGGTGTGGCCATCCCACGGCCGTATCTCACTCCCGAGCAAGCTCCGCTCTCCGATGCAGCCGCCCGCACAGCCCCTGCTCTCCGCCCGCTGAGCCCAGCGCAACCGGAGCAGTCAGCGAGGGCTGCAACCGGCGAGCGCTCAAGCCTTCCGATGGTCGGTATGGCCTCCGTGCGGGCTGAGCAGTTCGCTACCCAACAAGGCTTGGTCGCCGGGCAAGCCAGCCTCGGGCAGTGGGCTCCGGTGACGGGTGGCCTGGTCTGGCTGCCCACTCCCAGCGCTACCGCCAGCCAGCCGCTGCCGGCAGCCCCGCCGGCTCTCCCGGTAACCTCGGCTGCTGCAACCGGCGGACTTGGACTGCGCAGCGAGCTGTTCGTGCGTCAGGAACAGGCGCGTGTACTGGGGCCAGGCCAGGGCCTGATCAGCAGCCTTGGCTTGTCCGCTACGGCCGAGCAGCCTGTCCTGGCCGCCACCACGCCGACGAGCAGCGTCGGTCGTTGGACCCGCGGCGGTGGCCTGCTGTACCTGCCGACTGGCGAGCCTGCGCCGCGCAGTGCCGCGCAGCAGCCCGCCGCGGCTCGCGTACATGTCTCGCCGATGGAGCTGACTCGCCCATGGGCGACCCTGCCAGCTGAGCTTGGCCGCCTGGGTCTGGGCTCCTTCCCGGGCCTGAAGAGCGCTCCGCTCGTCGGAGTCGCCCAGGCGACCGCGCCCAGCGCCACGGACCAAGGGCGCCCAGTGTCTCCTCGGCCGGTGCTCGCGCCGAGCGAGAGAGCATCAGCGCCGCGTGCCTTCGCTGCCCTGCCTGTGCTGGCCGGCGACTCGCTGCGCAGCGACTCGGAAGTACGCCTCAGCCGCCCCACGCCGGCCCCGGCGGTGGTCCGCTCACAGCGGCCCTATGAGCTGGCGGCTCGCTTTGCCTCGTCGATGCTGACCGCTTTTCCTCCGGTCCAAGCGGCTCGGCCAGCCGAGCAGCAGCCTGAGGCGGCGAAGCCACAGCTGCTGTGGCCACAGACTTCTGCGGTTAGTCAGGAACGCATCCAGCGCGTGCTGGCCATGCTACCGGCCGTGCTGCCCTCGGTGGGTCCGCTGGCTGCCCTGGCTGAGCTCAACCGCCCGGCGACACCGAGCGCGGGCACTGGCATGCCGCTCTGGCAGCGTCTGCCGGCCACCCTGCCGGTACCTGCTCCTTCAGTCGAGGGCGAGGGCGCTGATGTGCCTGGCAGCGAAGACGCGATGGAGCGGCGGGCGGCACAAGCGCCTGACCTGACGCTGATTCAGGGCGATAGCCCCGCTCGTCAGCGTCGGAGCAGCGCAGCCACCGCGCGCCTCAGCACCGTGAAGCCGGCGAGCCCACCGCCGGTGGAGGTCTTCAAGGCCGCGCTGGCCGCGAGTGGAGCTAGCCGCGAGCACGTCGAAGCCTCAGCCAAGCTCATGCAGGTGATTCAGGGTCAGGCGGCGGGATCGGCGGCACGTGGCGACGACCGGCTCTCGCTGGATGACTTGACCCTGGTGGCGATTTCGATGGGCCAGGGCCGTATGGCGGCCGCCAGCGTCTCCGGTACGCCGAACATCCCCAGCGTCGAGGCGGCCCTCGGCATGCCCCCGGCCACGCATCCGTCGGTCAATCAAGACGACCGCGAGGTCCGGCGCAAGCTCGATCGCATGGCTGAGCACGTTGCAAAGCAGGTCAAGCAGCTGAAGGAAAACCAGGGCGTCCGCGGCGGCTTCAGCATGTAGCTGCGACGGGAAAACCCGCGATCCGCGGTGACGCTGGCCAGCCACGCTGACCCGCTAGACCACCGGTCTGGCCAGCCAATCACGCCAGCTACCCCCACCCCTTCGTGCCACAATGCCTGCCATGCCCAGCCGCTGTTTTTTCCGACCGCCTGCGCCTCCTCTGCTCCGAGGCTGCTTCGCTGCATTCCTGCTCGGCCTGCTGCTGTTTGTGAGGCCGCTGCCCGCCCGCGCCCAGCCAGCTCATCCCACGCCAGCCACGGTGCTGCGCATCCACGCCCGAAGTATCGATGCCACGGTCGCGGCGCTGCGTAGCTATCTGCCAGTTCCGCTCAAGCCAGAGCCCGCGCTCGAGAGCTTGCTGGGGCCGCTCGGAAGCTCGGTGCAGCTTGGCGCTCCCATCGATCTACTGGTGGCCCTAGATACGCAGTCGCCCGACAGCCCGGCGCTACCGCTGTGGGTCGTGGCGATGTCGGTCCGCAGCGCTGATGAGGTGCGCAAGCTCGTCAGCTCAAGCGGGCTGGCCATCGATAGCCAAGGGCTGTGGAGTCGCTTCCAGAGCAAGTCGCGGGGCGATACCTGGCACTGCCTGCTCGGTCCAGGGCCGGTCGGCGCCGCGCGCCTGGCCTGTGGCCTCAACGAGCGCAGCCGCGACGAGCTAGCCGGCTACAGCATCACCCAGCCAGCGCTGCGCACCAGCGCCGATCTGCGCGCCGAGCTCTATGTCGACACGCTGGTGCAGACCTACGACGGTCTTTTGCAGCGCGGCCTCCAGCTGCTCGGTGTGCTGGTGCCGCAGAAGCTGCAGCTTGGACAGGCGGGCTTTGATCGCGCGCTGACTGACTTGACACAGGCGGTAGTGGGCCAACTTGCGGCCACCAGTCGCGACCTGCGCCGCATCGCGCTCGACCTCAGCCTGAACAACAGCGGTGCTGAGGGCCAGCTGACGTATGAGCTAGTTGGCCAGAGCTCTTGGTGGGGACAGGCGGATGCGCTGTCTTTGGCTCAGCCGCCCGCGCCCGCCCCAGCCTTGTTTTGGGGCCTGCGCAAAGACGCTGGGGCCGCCTCGTTTTCCGTCGCGGATCCGCGCTTTGCTCGGCAGATCTTGACGCTGCTGACGCCGCTTCTGGACGGCTTTCTAAGCCACGACGGGCTGCCACCGGCCGATCGTCAGGCCGTGCTCGACTTGGTCAAGGGCTTGTCGCTGCCGGATGGCTCGCTGACCACGGTGTTCGCTGAGGTCCCGGCGCCGCCGTCCGCGGCATCCCCCGCCAGCCCCGCTCCTTCGACGCCTGAGCGCTGGTTCGGAGGCGCCAGCTACCTGTTCGCCAGCGAGGGCCGCAGCGGCCTCAGCACAGACTTTCTGCGGCGGGCTGCGACGGCCTACAAGCGGCCGGGGGTGCAGGCCTATCTCCGCAGCAAGTGGAAGGCGATAGCCCGGACTGAGCCGCTTCCTGCGCTGCGCCTGCAGCCCGCCGCCAAGTCGCTGGGGCCAGGGGCGACGCTGTTTACGCTCACGGTTGCCCTGCCTGCCAGCCTGGAGCGTGCGACAGCCGGGCGTGCGACCGCGGGAGGCGCAGCTGCCAAGGCGGCAGCGCAGCCGTGGGTGCTGCACCTTCTGAGCGTGCCGCAGGGCGAGCGAACCTGGCTGGCGGTCGGCAGCGATCCCAGCCTGCTGACTTCACAGCTAGCCGCTCAGCTCAGCCTGCCCAGCGACGGTACGCTGGCAAAGCGGCCCGGTCTTGAGGCACTGCAGCAGCCGGGTCTGCGCAGCGGCGGCTTCACGTCGCTGACCAGCCTGGCCCGCTATCTGGAAAGCGGGCTCGCCATGTCGCGTCTTCGCCTTCCATCGGGCAGGTCGGACAAAGCCACGCTGTCTGACCTGCGGCAGCTCTTTAACATGATCCCGCACCATGGCGAGACCACGCTCGTCTATACCTCGCGCGTTCGGCGCGGGGCTGGCGCCGGCAGCAGCGGTCCTTTGACCGGTGAGCTCACGCTGCAGGTACCGCGGACCGCGATCGAAGACCTCGTCGCCCTGGTTATGCACCTGGCGCTCTAGGCAACAGCTGCGGCAGGGCTCGCAGGTCGAGGTTGCCGCCGCACAGCAGCGCCATCACCCGACGGCCAGCGAGCGGCAGGCGCCCGGCCAGTGCCACCGCCGTGGCCAGCGCTCCCGTGGGCTCGACAACCTGCTTGCTGCGCGTCAGCAGGAACTCCAGTGCCTCGGCGATCTCGGCCTCGCTGACCGTCACGATGTCGTCGAGCAGGGCGCGCATGATCGGGAAGGTATGCTGGCCAATGGCCTGCGTGGCCACTCCGTCGGCCATCGTTTGTGGCTGACTGATGCGCACGATGCGGCCAGCCTGTAGCGACTGCCGTGCGTCATCCGCCATCTCAGGCTCGACGCCGACGATGCGCAGGCTGGGACGGAAGGCCTTAAGCGCCAGCGCGATGCCGCTGATCAGCCCCCCACCCCCGACGGGAACCAGAGCCACTTCGAGCTCTGGCCACTGCTCAGCCAGCTCCAAGCCGATCGTGCCTTGGCCGGCGATCACCGCGGGGTCATCGAACGGAGGCACCAGCGTTCGCCCCTGCGTCTCGGCCAGGCGGCGGGCAATCGCCTCGCGGTCTTCGCTGCGCCGGTCGTATAAGACGATGGCCGCCCCGTAGCCGCGCGTCGCCTGCAGCTTGACCATGGGGGCATCGCTGGGCATCACGATGGTCGCCGAGATGCCCAGGAGTCGCGCTGCCAAGGCCACCCCCTGAGCATGATTTCCCGAGGAGAAAGCGACAACCCCACGCTGTTTTTGCTCGGCCGACAACAGCAGCAGGCGGTTTAGCGCCCCGCGAATCTTGAACGAGCCGCTCCGCTGCAGGTGCTCGCCCTTGAGGCGTAGCTCACAGCCGCAGCGCAGGGCCAGCGACTCGCAGGAGAGGAGCGGCGTGCGATGCACGAAAGGACGGATGCGCTCGGCGGCCGCAACGACATCGGCAGCGCTCACCGCGAGCGAAGCAGCGGCGGTTCCCGTTGCAAAAGTGGAGGCGGACTCGTGTGCCCGATGCTCAGCCATGGCAGTTCCCAACCGCGACGGCTTCATGGTATAGCGCACTCCGCCATGCGCACCTTCGGAATTGCACGCTCTAGATGGAATGTTCGACACTCTGCGCTTCTGGCCGGGCTGCTGCTCCTTGCCGGAGTCGCGCAGCCGCGGGCCGAGGCAAACGATCGCCGCGGCAAGGCGGGCGCCACCTCTGAGACACGCGAGATCAAGTCGCGCGAGCTTATGGCCGAGCGCGAGGGCCTCCGCCTCAAGCTCTATGAGAAGTATCGCGTCGGCTACGAAGAGAGCTGGAAGACCAATGGCAAGGTCATCCTGCTGGTGCATGGAGCCACCTGGGCCAGTCGCTGCACGTTCGACCCCGATCCAGAGCATGGCTACTCGCTGATGGAGACCCTGGCCGACGCGGGCTATGACGTGTTTGCGCTGGATCTGCACGGCTATGGCCGCTCGCAGGGCAGTGACCGCGACTGGACCGATACCCAGGCCGCCGCCAAAGACATCGAAGCGGCCGTCGAGTTCATCCGTGCGCTACGCTGGGTCGAGCGACTTTCGATCTTTGGCTATCAGTGGGGCTCGCAGCCGGCGGCGCTGTTCGCGCAGCAGAAGCCGAACAAGCTGTCAAAGCTGGCCCTTCTGGGCATGCGCTGGCGCCAGGTCGACAAGGCGGCGACCCCGCCCAATGGCCCGCTGCGCACCCTGGGGCAGCAGGCCTCGCTGCTCAAGCCTGAGGATGGTGATCTTGATCCCGAGTTCGTGCGGCGTCGGGCTGCCGTCTGCCGCGGCGAGTCAGCGACCGCCCCCAACGGTGCGCTCGTCGATCTGACGCGCCCGAGCCTGGTCGATCCCGGCAAGCTCAAGGTGGCGACACTGGTCATCCAGGGCGAGCGCGACGGCTCCCCCGAGCAGTTCGCCGACCGCGTCGACTTCTTCCACCACATCGGCGCTGCGGCTAAGTTCTATTCCTTCCTTCCGGGCCTGGGGAAATACGCACCTATCGAGCGGGGACACGGCCGCTTTGATCAAGCCCTGCTCAGCTTCTTGGAACAGCAGTAGCTCGGTGCGCTCACCCGCTGACACGGGGCCTGCCGCCTTCCTTGAGGGCCTGTGCCTCGCCCGTTGCCGCTCGCCGCAAAGGCGGGTATGGAACGGCCCCATCCCTGCTGATACACTGCCGTAGATCTTGGCCAGTATCGGAGACGACAAGCCATGAGTCCCGCTTTATCACCGCAGTTCGCGCCCAGCCGCAACGCGTTCGACTTTGCTGCTGGGTTTGCTGGGCAGCCCGCCCATGACCGGCCACCGCCACAGCTCCTGGCGATGGCAGCCGGGGGTATGGGAGGCGGAGGCGCCCCCGGATACGGCGCTGGGGCTGGCGGAGCCGGCGGGGCAAGCGGGGCGCCCCCGATGGGCAAGTACGGCACCCTGCGCGTCATGAGCGGCAATGACCAAGGCAAGGTCATCGAGCTCAATCGCCCTTCGACAAGCGTCGGGCGTGGGGCGGACCAGATGCTGGTCATCGCCGACATCGCAGTCTCGCGGCGTCACCTGCAGATTCAGATGACATCGAGTGGCTATCGCATGCAGGACCTGGGCTCGCCGAACGGCACCATGGTCAACGGCAAGCGCGTGGCTGAAGTGCAGCTGATGGACGGCGATCAGATCGAGCTGGGCAACTCGCTGCTCCGCTTCGAACACCCGCCGTCGCGGCCGCAGCCGGAACCGCAGCCGATGCCGCCCGCCTATGCGCCGCCCGTGGCGCAGCAGCCGATGGGCTATCCGCCGCCGGGCTATCCGCCGCAGCCCGCCCCCGGCTATCCAATGCAGCAGATGGCACCGCAGCCGATGATGCCTGGCTATCCGCCGGGGCCAGCCTCGGTGGTGCAGCCGCTGGCGATGGCGCCACCGGTGCAGTCGCAGTCGGTGCCGCAGCCCTCGCTGTTCATGGAGCCCAGTGCCATCGCGATGTCGACGGCTGGCCCGCTGGCCTTCCTGCAGAACCAGCAGAAGCAGCGGATGTACTTCGGGGCTCTGGGCGGTGCGCTGCTCGTCGGCTTGATCGGCCTGACGGTCACCTCGCTGCGCAGCGGCAATCCCACCAAAGCCATCGACAAGGCCACCGAGCTGTACGTCGCGGGCACCAAGGACTTTACGGCCAGCCACTACGACACCGCGAAGAAGGCCTTTGAAGAGGCGCTCAAGCTGGCGCCCGACTCGCAAGAGATCAAGCACTACATCGAGGCCTGTGACGCCGAGGAGAAGACGCACAAGCTCATCGAGGCGGCGAAGAAGGACCTCGAAGATCGCAAGTACGCCGAGGCGATTCGCGTCTTCGCCAAGGTCGACAAGACCTCGGTGCAGTATGAGGACGCGCAGCAGCAGGCTCGCAGCGCCCGTCGCGAGGCGGTCAAAGAAATCGTCAGTCAGGCCAATAGCCTGGCGCGTAGCGATTCGGCCGCTGCGCTCGAGAAGGTCAACAAGGGACTTGAGGACATCGATCCGGACAACGCGGAACTGCAGGATCTGAAGAGCAAGCTCGGCAGTGCACCGGCCAAGGCTGCGCCGCCGCCGCCGCCGGAGGAGCCGGTTCGCGAAGAGCCGAAGGAGAAGGAGCCTAAGGTCGAGCCGAAGCGCGAGCCGAAGGCGGCGGCCAAGCCTGAGAAGGCGGAAAAGGCTGAGAAGGCCGAGCCGGCCGCAGGCGGTGACCTGGCGAGCAACAAGCAGGCGCTTGCCGCGTACAAGAGCAAGGACTTTGGCAGCGCAATCAGCGCCATGAAGTCGGCCAAGGGGCCGAAGGCGGCGCAGACGGTCAAGGACCTAGAAGAGGTCAAGGCCAAGAACGATCAGGGCAGCAAGGCCGAGGGCAGCAATCCCTCGGCGGCTGCGGCTGCGTACAAGGCGGCAGGCGAGGCGGATAAGCGTCTCGGCGGCGCCCTGGCGAGCTACTTTAGTGGCAAGGTGAGCTCGCTGTCGTCGGCCAAGCCGAGTGGTGGCGGTGGTGGCAGCAAGCCTGCAGCGCCCGCTGGCGGCGGCGATCCGGCCAAAGATGGCGAGGCTGACAAGCTGCTCAGCCAGGCCAAGGGTCTGGTCAGCAAGAACCCGGCGCAGGCCCGCACGCTCTGTCGCAAGGTGATGCAGCTTTACAACAACAGCCCGAAGAACCCCAAGGTGCAGGAAGCGTATCGCCTGCTCAACAGCATCAAGGGCGGCAAGGACGACGACGACGACTTCTAGGCCCGTCGCGGCGGTCGGCCGCCGGTCGTCACTCTCGTCTCGCGCTTCTCCTCCTCTCTCCTCTCGCTTCCCTCTCCGCTTCGTCCCCAAAATCTCTGTAGTCCAGACCCAGGCTAGGGCTGGCCTTGGTCGGCGCCCGGGCCGCGGCTGCTTTTGACCAGCCGGTGTCGGCCGGGAGCGCCCGGGCGGGTTCGCTGACACCCTGGCTAGCCGACTAATGCCTGCGACTTTCTCGCCCGTTCCCTGACATATAGGGGCGGCGCGCTACCTGGCCGCAAAAGGCAGATCGATGCGTCGGCAGCGACGGGAATCTCGCTTGGCCAAGCGCTTGAAACGCCTGCCTCCTGCGCGGCTGTCGAGTGCTGTCAACTTTTTGCCTTCGTTTGTACTTTTCGCTTGCATGGATTCTATTGAATGGAATACATTCAAATCAGTTGAACGAACCGCTCGCGTAAATCAAAAAAGTCGCGCCTGTCTTGTCGCTGAAGCGATGTCAGGTGCGAGTGAGCAACGCCGCGTGGGGCGGGGCCGCCAGCTGCATCCGCAGGGTGGTTACGCGGTGGGAACTAGGTGCATGCGAAGGGTAGGGGGAAGTCGTGTTTACCGAGCTGATCGAACAAGTGGGAAAGACGCGGGCTGTGGCCATGGTGCGCATCGGCAACAAGAAGACTCGAAAGCTGGCTCCGACCGGCGATGCACAGGGGGCGAGCCTCCCCGGCAAGCGTCGCGGCGAGGGCGAGGCCGAAGGCGCGCTGCTCGCCGACGATGTCCTAACCGACATCGAGCAGCGCCACCCCGAGGGCATGAGCCTGTCGCAGATCATCGAGACCTTCGTGCGTCAGGGCCTGCACCTGTCAGAGGCGACGTTCCGCAAGTACGTGCAGCTAGGCCTGCTGGGACGCAGCCGTCGCGTCGGGCGTAAAGGCAAGCACCAGGGCTCGCTGGGCGTCTATCCGGCGACCACAGTGCGGCGCATCAACGTCATCAAGCAGATGATGGCCGCCAACTACACCATCGAGGATATCCAGCGCTCGTTCTTGCGGTTTACCGACGAGATCGAAGCGCTGCAGCGCGGGCTAGGCCAGCTGCTCACCGGCTTTGAGCTGGAGCTTAAGCGGGGCAGCTTTACGGCGGAACAGCGCCGTGGCCTAGAGCGCGAGATTCGCACGGCGCAGAAGCTCGGCGACGAGCTACTGGGGCGTGTTGAGTCGCTAGAACGACAGCTGGTCTCTCCGCTTGAGCGCGCTGCGCGCGAGCGGGCGTTTGGCGCCGGTTCCAAAGGGGGCGCTGAGGAACTTCTTTAGTCCCGCCGGGGCGGGGCTGAGTTTGCATTTGGAGGGAGTCGTATGCACGAGAACACCATGGATGCGTTCGCTTCGGCTGAGCTACCAGGCCTAGGCGCGCAAGAGACACAATCTGACGGCGCGGTCGAGCTAGAGCGGCCCGTGCGACGGCATCGCAAGCGCTCGCGCAGCAAGACGATTGCGCCGCGGCGCTTGACGAAGGAAGAGCTACGGCTGAGCCAGACCCTGGCGACGCCCGAGGCTGAGCGTCCGGTGGTGCGCGCCGACTGCGGCAGCGGTCCGCGGCCGTGCCCGTGGGTCTCGTGCAAGTACCACCTGTTTTTGGATGTGAATCCCGAGACGGGCAGCATCAAGCTCAACTTTCCCGATCTGGAGCTGGAAGATATGCGCGATACCTGCGCGCTGGACGTCGCGGATCGCGGTGGCATCACCCTGGAAGAAGTGGGCGAGATTCTGAACCTGACGCGGGAGCGCATCCGCCAGGTCGAGGTCCGTGGCCTGGTCAAGCTGCGCCAGGTCAGTCCCGACGGAGATATCGGGCGCGATCTGGGCCGCGAGCTGCCCATGCTGCGCGGCGAGTGAGCTTAGCGCCGTAGCAGGACGTAGACCGCGCCGGCGCCACCGTCGGTGGGGCGAGCGGTGGCAAAGGCCAGAACTGAGCGACTGATACGACCGCGGGTAAGCCAGATGCGAACGCTCTCTTTGAGCACCGGTATCTGGTCCTTGGAGTTTAGCCCGCGGCCATGAACGATAAGGACGCAGCGTCGGCCCCGCAGGCGCGACTCGTGCATGAAGCCTTCGACGCGAATGCGCGCTTCATCGCGCGTCAGGCCGTGCAGATCGACGTGGCCCTGGACGGCAAAGTCGCCGCGTCTGAGCCGGGCGAGCAGGCGCCGATCGAGCCCGGCGGCGATGCCTTCGATGTATTCATCGGTATCGCTGATATCAAAGCTGCCTGTGCCGTCGACCAGATCTGAGAGCTGGGCGTAGGCCTCGGCGTCCTCGGACTGGCGGATCTGCGCCTCACGGGCCTGCTCGATGGGAAGCTCACGTCCGCGGCCCGGGCGCTGACTGGCGCCGTCGCGCTGCACACCCGACATCTCGCGCCGAAACAGCTCGGCATCCGAGAGCGTGTCCTCCTCGCGCGGGGTGGCGACTGGGGCGGCCTGAGGCCGCGCTGCGGGCAGCGGCTTTTCCTGCGGCTTGACGAGCGCCAGCAGCTCTTTTCTTGCCGCGGCAAACGGAGCATTGAGCGGCGGCGGCTTGCTCTCCCCCGCGCCACCCCCACCAGACTTTTTCATCGACTTTTTAAGCTGCGCCATCTCGACCTACTGATAGCAAAACTTGCCGCGCAAGCGGTGCGGATCTGCACCGCCTGACCTCGATGGTGGCGGGCTCGCCGCCGTCGTTGCTTTCGCTGGGGCCGACCCGTAACATAGGTTGCCTCATGTCGCTGACGCCGCATTCATCGCTTGGTAAGCCGGCTGCGCTATCGGAGTTTCCGGTGGCATTTGGCCGCTACCTGCTCTTGAAGCGTCTGTCGCGCGGCGGCATGGGCGAGATTTTTCTCGCCAAGCTCGGCGAGATTAAGGGCTTCGAGAAGTTCGTCATCATCAAGAAGATCCTGCCGCAGCTGGCCGAGAACGAGGACTTCATCAACCGCTTCATCGACGAGGTGCAGATCGCGATCAAGCTGCACCACGTCAACATCGCGCAGGTGTACGAGGCGGGTACCGTCGACAAAGAGTACTTCCTGGCCATCGAGTACATCGAAGGCCGCGACCTGCGGCGCATCATCCGGCGCTGCAAGGAGCTCGGACGGCGGCTGCCTATCGATCAGTGCGTGCACATCGCGCGTGACATGGTGGCCGGCCTGGCCTACGCCCATCGTCGCACCGGACCCAAGGGCCAGGCGCTGTCGCTGGTGCACTGCGATATCTCGCCGCCGAACCTGATGGTGTCGTATGAGGGCGAGGTCAAGGTCATCGACTTTGGCATCGCACGCAGCGCCATTCGGACGGCGGACTCGAACCCCAATATCGGCTTTGGCAAGTTTGGCTACATGGCGCCCGAGCAGCTGCTGCGGGGCGGCGTCATCGACCGGCGCACCGATATCTATGCGGCAGGCGTCGTGCTCTATGAGCTGCTGACCGGCGACCGCCTGTATCAGTTTCCGGAAGGCACGGACTATCGCGCCATGGCCCGCGCGGTGTGTCAGGGCAAGTTCGTGCCGCCGTCGCAGAAGGATCCGGCGATTGACTCGGTGCTGGATGCCATCGTTTGCAAGGCCCTGGCCACGCGGCCGGAAGACCGCTACCAGTTCGCGGAAGAATTCCGCGATGCCCTGCAGCAGAAGCTGTATCAGCTGAACCCCACGATCTCGACGGACACGCTGGCTCGCACCATGGACGATCTGTTCCTGGGAGAGCGCAACAGCGAGACCGAAGAGCTCAACCAGATGCGGGCCATCGACGCCGGCGCCTATCGCGATGAACTGACCGAGGCAGTCGGGCACACCGTGACGTTTGCGCGGGCTCTGGAAGACGGCAAGCTCTCGGCGGCTGCACCCGGCCCGGAAGGCGAGGCTGACGACGCCAAGACGACGGCGATGCCGCAGACCGATGCGGCGCGGGCGGCCTCGCCTCCTGGCTCGGGGACGCCCTCGGTGATTGTCTCTTCCGGGGCGCTACGGCCGGCGGGGATGAGCGGGCAGGCGGGAGCGGTGCGGGCGGCCAGCGGTGCAGCCGTCGCTGTGGCCTCGGGCCGGGCGGGTCAGTCGCTGACCGCCAGCGTGCCGCAGGAGCCAGCCGAGACCCCTTGGCGCAGCGCGCGCTGGGGCATCCTGGCCTTCCTGCTGGTGTTTATCGGCGGCGGTGTGTGGTGGTGGCGGGCTCGTCCAGCTGTGACTTCCGTAAGTGGCGGCAGTCGCGTGATCTCGCCCGCCGAGACACCTCCTGTCCCGGTGCCAGTGGTCGAAAACCTGCCGCCTGCGCCGCCGGCGGTGACGCCTACGCCGCCGCCCGCTCCGCCGCCTAAGCCGGCCGTCGTCGAGACTGTGGGGGCCAAGAAACCAGTACGTCCTGGGCCACGGCCGCGGCCGGTGGCCAGCAAAGTCGAAGATACCTCGCCAGCCGCCATCGAGAAGAAGCGCCTGGAAGTCGACCGCAAGTTTCAGCAGGTCAAAGCCGAGTACCTCGACTTCAAGAAGAACTTCGGCAGCCGCCTCGAAGATCGCTGGCAGCAGGTCCTCAGCGACATCGCCCTCGGCCGACGCGATCAGGGGCTCAGCGATGCCCTGGACGCGCTGCGCCGCGACATGAAACAGATCCGCAGCAAGAACGAGTAGCCCAAGCTACGTGGCCGCGGCCGATCGGCCTGCCGTCGACTGCCGCGCTGCGTCCAACCAACCATCGAGCATGCCTTCTGAGCTTCCGTTGCCTTCCTCATCGCCCGCTTCGCCTTCCGTCGATCACGCAGCCCACGCGAGCCGTACCGCGGTGACTCTGGCGCCGCGTCATATGCTCCTGGCCTGGCTCCTAGCTGGCATCTTGGTGGCTTGGGGAGATGTCTTCCTGGCCGCTCAGCGCGCGTCGCTGCCGGTGCCAAACAGCAGCCTGCTGGCGGCGCTCAAGGCGGCTGTCGGCTTCTACGGTCTGCCGGCCTGCCTGGCGGGGCTCGTGCTTGCCTGGATCCACTCGGCGGTGCTCTCACTGTTTGGCCCGACGCCGCTGGCCCGCTGTCAGCAGGCCTGGCGTGACGAGGCCAGCGACCTGCACCTAACGGCAATCCTGCTCTCGGCGCTGGGGGTGCTTAAGGTCTTCGCCATCGTGCTGTTCGGCTTTCTGCGCTTCGCCGCCTTCGAGATGCAGAACCGTCGCAACGGTGCGCTCTCGGCGGTGCTGGTGGCGGTGGCAGCGCTGCCGCTGCTGTCGGCGCTCGGCTTGCCGCTGTATGTGCTGCTGCGCAAGCTCGTCGTAATCCTGCCGCGGCCGCGGCTGCTGTGGACGCTGGGCCTGTGTCTGCTCGGGGCGGGCCTGGTGGCGGTGGCGGCGGTGCTGTCGGTCGACTGGCGCATCATCCACTTTGGCCCCTGGAAGGCGCTCGGCGCGACGGTGCTGATGACCGCAGCCTGGCTGTGGGCGCTGTCGCGGCGCGGTGGCTCGGCGCGACGCACGGCGCTGGAGCTCTGCGGGCTGGCCGCTCTGCTGCTGTACGTCGCGACTTCGCTGCTGCAGACGCTGCGCAGCTTCGGCGAAGAGCCCCGCTCGCGCGCCCTGATCGCCGAAGAGACGGCCGGCGCGCGCTTCTTCTTTAAGCGCTTTCAGGCGCTGTACGATCACGATGGCGACGGCTATGCGGCGCGTCTGGGCGGCGGCGACTGCAATGATCGCGACCCCGACATCCACCCCGGAGCCGAGGACGAGCCCGGCAATGGTCGCGATGAAGACTGTGACGGCCAAGACGCCGTGGCCCCAGCCAGCGAGCCGGCGCCCTCGCCGCCCGCGCCCGGAGCCAAGCCGGCGGCTGTCCCGGACAAGCCGGCAGCGGCGCAGCCTGCGACCGCCCGCTTCGCTGGCAACTGGCTGATCATCACCGTCGATACGCTGCGTGCCGACCGCATCAAGCCCGAGGTTGCGCCGGTGCTTAGCGAGCTAGCGGGACGTGGCGCGCACTTCACGCAGGTCTACGCCCAGGCGCCCAACACGCCGCGCAGCTTCCCTTCGTTTCTAACCTCGCGCCTGCCCTCAGAAGTTCACTTCGTGAAGCAGTCGCTGAACTTTTCGCCGCTGACCGGCAAAGACGCGACGCTGTTTAGTGCGCTTGGTGCGGCGGGCATCGCGCCCTATGGCGTGTTTTCGCACTTCTATCTTGAGACCAAGACCAACCTCGGCGCTGGCTTTGTCGAGTGGCAGAACCCGACGGCGCGCAACCTCAAGGACTCGAACAGCGATATCGCGGCGCCGCGCATCACGCAGGCCGTGATCGACAAGCTCAAGCGGCTGGCCCAGGCTGGGCGGGCAACGCCGGGCTCGCGCTTTGCGCTGTGGACGCATCTGTTTGATCCGCACAGCACGTACATGGATCACCCGGAATACCCAGTGCCCAAGGGCTGGAAGTTCTTGGAGGCGCGCTACGACGCAGAGGTGCAGTTTGCCGACAAGCACATCGGCCTGCTGTTGTCGGCGCTGCGCGATGCTGGCCTGGCTGAACAGACGGCGGTGGTGGTCTTTGCCGATCACGGCGAGGCCTTTGGCGAGCACAAGCTCGGCGGCGAGCCGCTCTATTTCCATGGCGAGTCGCTGTACAACGAAGTGCTGCGCGTGCCGCTGATTGTCTATGTGCCGGGACAGAAGCCGCAGGTCATCAGCGAGCGAGCCAGCCTTCTCGATCTGGCGCCGACCGTGCTTGAGCTGGCCGGGGTGCCGGTGCCGACGAGCTTCCGCGGGCGCTCGCTGGCCAGCCTGGTCCTGGGCGAGACGCTGCCGGGGAGCACGCCGCGGCCGCCTGTGGTCGCCGAGATGCTGCCCTGCACCGCCTGGCCGAAGAACGAGCGCGCGATCATCGACAGCATCGACGGCGTCGAGTATGCGCTGTACGCCAAGTTCACCGACAACCTCAACGAGCTTTACAACCTGCGCGACGATCCCAAGCAGCAGAAGAACCTGGCGCTAGCTGAGCCGCAGAAGGTCCGCGAGCTACTGCGGCGCCACGCGGAGTATGTGCAGAAGAAGCGCTAGCTGCGGGCCAGCCGGTGCGGGCCGCGCCGAGTGCCCGCCCCGAGCCTGCGGGCTGTCGGTATAGCCGCCGCCTTTCGCCATGCACCCCAGCGAACCCGAAGCCTCCGAAGCCGATTCCGATTCCGATTCCGGATCCGATCCCGGATCCGAT
>CAZVMD010000101.1:0-22991 GCA_964628555.1 uncultured Myxococcales bacterium
GCGGGTTCCATGGCTCGAGCTTATCATGCGCGATCCGTCGCTGCGCCAGCCCCAGCGAAGCGGCGGCAGCTATTGCCGGTTTAGCCCGACTACGCTAAAGCCGCGCTCGGTCGGCGCCAGCAGCAGCACCAGGTCGTCGCCGCGCAGATCGATGTAGGCGAACACCATGTCCGGCTCGTCAGCCCCGGCTGGCAGGCGACCGAGTCGGCTGCGAATCTGCTCCGGGGTATAGAGCTTCAGGCTCCCGCCCGGCCCTGGCTCTTCGGCCGTAAGCTCGCGATAGAAGGCCCGCAGCGCCGGACCATCGTCGGCAACCGGCTTGCCTCCGGCGGTAAAGGGCAGGCCGCTTAGGCCCACCAGCCAGCCGACCTCGCTCTTCTGAAAGGCGGCCAGCCAGCGCTCGGCCACCTGGCGGGCGGCCTCCGGTACCGTCGTGCGGGCCGGGCTTGCTGCGGCGGCCGCGACGGGCTCCGCGCCCTTGTTCCCGCCACTTCCAGCCCCGACGCTGCCACTTGCGGTTGGGCTCGGCGGGCTCGGGGCAGGCTTGCTCGGTCCGCCGCCGCCGACTTGGGCCAGACGCAGCCGCCCCGTCTCGCCCGGCTTTTCCGGGGCGGGCGCGGCCTTGCCCGGGGTAGGCGCGGCCTTGGGCGGCGTGGTCAGGATGTGCATGTCGACATAGTTGGGATGGCACTGCCGCTCATCGCGGTGAAAGTGCCAGGTCAGGTAGACCTTGCCGTCGCGGCTCTTGATGGCATCGGGCGGCGCAGGAAACGGCGCGGCGCTCATCACGGCATCCAGCGCAGCCGTGTCAAACGGCAAGGAGCCGGAGTGGTGCGCGATGGTCATGTGGTCAAGCACACCGTCGTTGCGGACGACGATCTCAATCGCGGCCTCTAGGCTCTCGGGGTAGGCATCGCGACCCGTCTTGCGATCCAGATCGGCCAGAAAGCCGTCGCCCCAGTAGCGGTGGATCTGTCGATGCATGGTGGCGATAAAGGCGGCGAAGGGGTGCTTGCGCGTGCCGAGCTCGCTCTGGTTGCCGACGCGGACGTTGGGGAGAAAGTTTTCCAGCGCGCTGCGGATCAGGTTCTGTTTTTCGAGCAGGCGATCCCAGCGGTTGGGGACCCGCGGCCGCTCGGCCAGCGCGCCGGCCCGTCGCTCGCTCTCGGCAAGCTCCTGGCCAACGATCTGATCGTACTGCGAGTGTTTGAGAGCCAGCTGGCTCTGACCGCTCTGCGGACCGCCCGACCGACCGCTCTGGCTTGACTGGGTGCCAGCCAAGAGCGTGGTCCCACCTGCCTGTAGCGGCAGCGCCTCGCCCTGCAGCTCGCCGGGAGCGCCGCGCATGGCCAGCGGGGCCTCGGCACGACCGGGGGCGGGCTGCGGCTGCTGCGCTGGCGGCGGGGGCGCCGCGGCCAGGGCCTGGGCCGTCGCTGGAGCGGGCGGTAGCGCGGCGTTCTGCGGCGTCGGCTCCTCGGGCGGCGGCGGCGCAGCCTTGTCCAGCGAGCGCTCCTTGGCCTGCACATCCTCGGCGGCGCGGTGGTTGTTCTGCGCCATAAAGCGCGCCTCGGGGTTGTCCTTCTCATCGGGAAACTGGTCCTGATCGACGAGCGGCAGGTTGGGCAGAGGCACGACTTCCAGCGGCTTCTTGTCGACCGGCTCAGGCGGCTTCTCGGGCGGCTTCTCGGCGAGCTTGCGCCGCGCCGGGTCAGGCGGCGTCTCGGGATCGTCTGGCACCTCGGGGGTCGGCGCCGCGGTCTCGCTCTCGCTGGTCTTGCCCTCGCGGTCATCGGCGAGCGCGACGTAGGTCACGTCCAGCTCACGCTCCGGCGGATGCAGGATGCGCGCGATCAGCAGCGGCCCAAAGGCGATATGCAGCGCCAGCGAGACCACTGCCGCCAGTCTCCAGCGCCATCGCGGCAGCTGAAGACTCCGGAGTGCCGCGCCTGCGCCTCGCCAGAGAGCCATCCCCCTTACCCTACCAATAAGGCCGCGTATCCAGCAATTCGACGCACTCGCCGGGATGGCTGGAGCTACTTTGGCTTCTTGGCCGACTTGCCTTTGCTGGGCTTGGCCTTGCCCTTGGCACCGGCGCCCGCCGCATCGAGGCTCTTCTTGGGTCCACCCTCGGCGTCCAGGGCGGCATCGCTCTTGGGCTTGGCATCGCCGCCAGCCGTCGGGTCGGTAGCGGGCACCTTGCTGGGCGGCGGCACCGTGACGACCGGCGGACAGTCAGGCGGGGGCGGCGCCCGCCGAGCCAGCGCCAGCGCACCGACGCCAACCCCCAAAAGCAGGCCTACCGCCAGCGGCGCGAGCAGCCACGGCAGCTTGGGTCGCTGGGCCAAGAGGGCACCAAGCACACCGCCGCCCTTGCCCGCTTTTTTCCCCAGGGAATCGACGGCCAGGGTGGGTGCATAGGCCTCATTGGCCGCCGCCGAGCCGGGCTTGCTCGCCGCGGTTAGCTCGCCGCTGGGCAGCTTGCCGGCTTGTTCGAGCTGATCGATGCGCGCCACCAAGGCTCGCATATCGGGACGCTGCGCCGCCTGCTTGGCCAGGAGCTGATGCACCAGGTCGGTGACCTCGCTCGGCAGGGCTGGATTTAGCGACTTCAGCTGCGGCGGCGCCTCGTTGACGTGCTTGGTCATCAGGCGGGCCGGCTTGGGATCGGTAAACGGAGGCTGCCCGCACAGCATCTCGAAGGCGATGGCGCCTAGCGAATAGACATCGCTCTTGCCGTCGAGATCGCCGCCGTAGCACTGCTCGGGGGACATGTACATCGGCGTGCCCAGGGCCACACCGGCCGTCGTCCGGCGCTCTGGCGAGTCGAGGAAGCGGGCCAGGCCAAAGTCGAGGATCTTGACCCGCTCGCCACCCGGCACGTCGCTGTCCGAGACCAGGATGATGTTCTCGGGCTTCAGATCGCGATGGATCACCGACTTCTCGTGCGCCTGCGCCATCGCCGCCCCGATCTGCCGCACTAGGCGCATGACCTGCAGCACCGACATGCGCTTGCTCTTGCCCTGCTGCGCATCCGACAGGCGGTTGGCCAGCGTCTGCCCGTCGAGGTACTCCATCAAGATATAGACGATGTGATCGTCCGTCTCGCCGAAGTCGAAGACGCGCACCACGCCGGGGTGATTGATCAGGTTGACGGCGCGAGCTTCATCGAGGAAGCGATCGACGTACTGCTTCTGGCGCGGATCGGTGGCTAGCTGCGCGCCAAGGATCTTGACGGCCGCGCGATAGCCAATGGCATCCTGCACCGCTTCATACACGGCGCCGATACCGCCATGACCGATGGCTCGGGACACGCGATAGCGTCCGATCAGAGTCCCGACGAAGTTGCCCTTGATAGGAGCACTCATAAGTACGCGGAAAGCAGAGTCCGCTCGTGATTGTACAACAGTGACCGCGCCAAGCCGGATACAATAACGGACGGTCTTGCATGATTTATGCGTGCGGTGCTGCGCGTCGAGGGATGGGAGACGCGCGGGCAGGTCTGTGGGTTCGCCAAACGGGCACGTGAACCAATGACAACACCAGAGTCTGTGGCAGCAGAAGACAGCGGCCTTCCAATGGCATCGAAGCGCAGGACTCCTGAGGGCGATCGACGCCGACGCAAGACGCCGGCCAGTGACTCGGTCGCGCCGCGCTCGGATCCTGAGTTCACCACGCCGAGCTCGATCGTCGGCAGCCAGATTGGCAAGTACGAAGTGCTGCGCAAGCTCGGTGAGGGCGGCATGGGCGCGGTCTTTGAAGCCAAGCACCGCGACATCGGTCAGCGCGCCGCCATCAAGATCCTGCACCCGCACCTGTCGAAAGAGGCGAAGTTCGTCCAGCGCTTTATCGACGAAGCGCGCCTCGTCAGCATGGTCGGCCACCCCGGGCTGGTCAAGGTCTACGACTACACCCGCACGGCCGAGGGCACGCTGTGCATCATCATGGAGTTCCTCGAAGGCGAGTCGCTGTGGCATCGCTTCGAGCGGATCCGCGACAAAAACCGTGACCCTGCGACCGGCCACGCCAAAGGCATGGCCGTCGTCGATGTGCTGCAGATCGCCCGCCAGGTGGCCTCAGCCCTCGCCGCTGTGCACAACCGCGGCATCGTCCATCGCGACCTTAAGCCCGACAACATTATGCTGGTCAAAGATCCCGATACGCCGTCGGGAGAGCGGGCCAAGATCCTCGACTTTGGCATCGCCAAGCTCGATGAGGCTGAGGGTGGGACGCGCAACACCACCACGGGGGTATCGCTCGGCACGCCGACCTATATGGCGCCAGAGCAGATCGAAGGCCAGCACGCGCCGACCGACCGCATCGATGTCTATGCCTTCGGCGTCATCCTCTTTGAGCTTCTGGCTGGCGACGCGCCGTTTGTCTCGGACAGCACCGGCGGCATCCTGCGTCAGCACCTGATCAAAGAGCCGCCGCCCCTGCCCTCCCACGTCCCGGCCGAGCTGCAGGGTCTGGTGCGTCAGGCCCTGGCCAAAGAGGCCAGCGAGCGCCCGACCATGGCCCAGATCGTCGAGCAGATCGATCGGATCGCCGCCGAGCTGGGGGCCGGCGGCAGTGGGCTGCTCCGACTGTCGAACTCGACGATGCCGATTCGCCAGCTGCAGAGCCAGCTGCAGAGCGCGCAGGCCGCCAAGCGCACGCGCATCCTCGTTTTGGCTGCCGCCGTCGGGGTGCTGGGGCTCTTGCTCGGGGGCTGGATCTGGCTGCACAACCAGACGCCACCCCGCCCACCGACGACGAACCCGAACACTATCGCCACGCCCACCACCCCGCCGGTGGACCCCGGCAAGGTGATCGCTGCCAAGCCCGAGGACAAGCCCGGCCCGGCCGCGGTAACCGCCCCGCCCACCCAGCCTCCTGTTCCGGTCGAGGCGCAGCCGCCCGGCAAGAAGTCCCCCGCCAAGGGCGACGGCAAGAAGGGCAGCGGCAGCAAGGTCCGCCGCTTCGGCGATCTGCCGACCCGCCCAGCCAGCAAGTAAGCGACCCGCCTAGCTCTGTCCAGCCTCCCCGCCCGGCCGACCCTGAGCCGTCCAGGCGACCGGGCAAAGAATGCGCGCTTACCAGCTCCCTGTAGCGGCGGCTGATGATGTTAGAATCGGGCCGTGAAGACCATCGTCGCCGCTTTTTCGCCAGAGCTGCCGCATGATCTCCAGCAGGGCCTCTTGCATCGCAAAGATCTGCGCGTGCAGGCCGTGCGCTCTCTGCCGGAGCTCTTGGAGCGGCTGGCCCGCGGTGCCGATATCTGCCTGGTCGGCTCGCAGCTGGGGGGAGAAAACGCTGCCAGCGTCAGCCAAGCGGTGCGGTCGACGCGGCGCACGGCAGCCCCGCCGCTGATCCTGATCCTGACCAACGGCGCTAGCGCACCCGCCGGGGCCTCGCAGCTGTTTGATGAGGTGGTCGAGTGGCCGCAGCAGGCCCCGACCCTGTACACCGCCCTGGCCCGCTTCCTGGGCTTCGCCGCCCGCGAGCACGAGCGCTATCCAGTACGGGCGCATGTCTTTTTGGGCGGCACCGGCGACAACTACCTCGGCACCTCCATCGACCTCAGCCCCGATGGCATGCTGCTGCGGACCACCCGCGCGCTGCCGTTTGGCGACCGCCTGCCGCTCCGCATCTCGGTGCCGGGGCGGCCGGGCGAGATCGCGCTGTCGGGCCGCGTCGTGCGCTGCGACAACCAGACCTATGCCCCCGACCACGCCTGCGCCCTGCGCTTTGAGGGCGTATCAGAAGAGAGCCGCCACGCGCTGCGCGACTACTTCATCCAGCTGTCGGGCGGACGCAGCTTCCGCTGGAAGATGGTGCGCAGCGGCGAAAAGACGCTCATCTATCTGTCCGGCCTGCTCAACGCCGAGGTCGACCTGGCGCCGCTCAAGCAGCTTCGCGGCGAGGTCCACTTCCACATGCGCGAGTTTCGCCGCATCAGCTCCGACAGCATTCAGACCTGGATCGACCTCATCCGCTCGCTGACCGGGGTCTCGAAGATCCGGCTCTATGAGTGCCCGATTCAGTTTGTGCAGCAGGCCAACGCCATCAGCAACCTGCTAGATCACACCGAGGTCGTATCCTTCTTTGCCCCCTATCTGTGCTCGCGCTGCGGCCTGGACGAGGAGCGCCTGATCGATGTCAGACGCGACATGTACGATGCCGCCGGTGTCTTGCAGCGACGGGCTCCGGCGTTTTCCTGTGCCGGCTGCAGCGGTCCGCTGTCCTTTGACGACATTCCCGAGCGCTTTTTCATGTTTCTGTAACTCGCCGCTCGCGCCGTAATCGGCGAGCGCGGCCTGGTCGCCGGTCCCCTGCCGCCCAGGTGGGCAGACCGGCAGGAGACGCTATGCCGCAGACGACCCTGGCCTTGCGCTGTCCTCCCAGCTTCGGTGTGGCCGAGCTTGCAGCGGTTCTTATCGACAGCGGTCCCGACGCTGCCGACACGCTGGCCGCCCACCAGCACCTGCCCGGCACGCACCTGCTGTTGACCGGCGATCGCGACTTTTACGTCGTTCTCGACCGGCGGCCCAGTCCGGCGCTGCTCGCCGCCCTGACTGCCTACTGCGGCAAGTCGCTGATGGTCGCCTTTCCCGATCGGACGCCGGTGCGTCGTCGCCTGGCCAGCTGCACCGCGGTCATCGACGAGCAGGCGGCCGGCAGCGAGCCCGACGACGTCGGTCGGGGGGACGCTCCCCCGCCCCAGCCCGCTCCGGCGGAGCCCAGGCCAGTCAGCCAGGCCCTCGACCTCAACGACGGGCGGGCCGGTGCCGCACCGCTGTTCCTGCTGCCCAGCGGCGCACTCGCCGAGCAGCCAGGTGGCCCGGCGCCACAGGGCGAAGCCGCCGCCGCCGTGCTGATCAGCGCGGCCCGCTGGATCTCGACCCGCCGCACCAGCACCTTTGAGCGGCTGTTCCCGCCCAGCGCCTTCCATCCCGAACAGGCGCTGCGCAGCGAGCGGCTGTCGGCGACGCAGGCGCAGGTCCTGCTGCAGCAGGTGAAAGAGGCGCTGAGCGCCGCCGCCGTCCGTGGCAGCCTGGCCAGCCGCGATCCCCTGGCCGCCGCCCAGCTTCGCTCGGCCGGGCTGACCGTGCTTTCGCACATCGTCGCCACGCTGCGCAAAGATCCGTCCTATGCCGAGGTCGCGGCCGCCGCTACCGAGTCGATCCTTAGCCTCATCGAGCAGGAGGCGGGTCACCCAAACGCCCGGCCGGCCCTGCGCGCCCACGCCATCCTGCTGCTGCAGATGCGCGGCCCGGCCCTGACACCGGCTGCCCGTCAGCGCGTGACGACGCTGTTGCAGGGCCTGATCCGCCAGGCGCCGCCCTATGCCGAGCTTGACCACCCCTGGCGCTTCGCCATGTGCTCGGCCTGGGACTTTCACGAGGGCGAGGTCGAGGTGCTGCGGCGCCGCTACAACTTCAAAGACGCTGGCCCCGAGAGCCCGCCACCGACCCTGCCGCTGCCCGCCTCGCGCTACCACGTGCTGCAGGCACCGTTTAATAACCCCAGCGGCCAGCCGATCTTCATCTACGCTCGCTCAGCCTCGCCCAGCGACGAAAACCTTGAGATGGGGGCGGCGGACTTTGTCGGCCTGCTGATCAACCGGCACGCCCAGCTAGGCGCCTTCGATATGCAGGCCAGCACCATCGAGGTCCGCCAGGCTGGCTACAAGCTGATGATGAACAGCCAGTGCGCCGGGCTGACGACGCGCTTTGCCATCAGCAAGATGTTCCCCGATGCGGATATTTACTCATCTTGGGACTCTACTTATTTCCGCACCGACAGCGCCAGCGGCAAGGTCAGCGACTCCGAGGGGCTGGACTGCTTTGTCGCCCTGCTCACCGGCCTGAGCAACCGCGAGAACCACAGCCAGCTCGCCGAGCGCATGCAGAAGGAGCAGTGGCACCACGAGCAGTCGAAGAACCCGCACTTCATGCAGTTTATCGGCCCCTCGCACCCGCTGGTGACCGCCCGCTACTCCGACGTCAACCAGGACGGTCGCGCCGACTACTACGACGGCTTTTTGGACTTCACGCTGCGCGAGATCAAGTCCGACCTCGAAGCCGCCGCCACGCCGCGCGATCCCGGAGTGGCCGCGACCCAGATCGGCGGCGATGCCGCCAAGGGGCTGGGCTGGGCAGCCGGCAGCCTCAACCGCGTGACGCAGTACTCTGATCTGTGGCGTGGCCTGCCTGGCGAGAGCGAGCTGTTCTACGCCTTCAGCCCTGCCGGCTTTTACAGCCACCGCGAGCCACCGCTCGACGTGCCGGTCAGCAAGCGCGGCGAGTCGCCCAAGGTGGCGGTCGATCTGGGCCAGCTGCCGTCGGTATCGCGCTACCTGCAGGCCACCGACACGCCCAAGAGCGCCGGCGAGAGCGCGATCGGTGAAGACGAGTTCCGCGTCGATGTCATGTTCCACAGCCACCTGTCGCACGCCCCCTGGGAGCTCAAGCGCCTGCTCTGCGCCGCCGAGGCCCACCGCCGCGCGCTCGACCTGGGCATCCTGCCGGCCAGTGGGCCGCTCGCCAGCCTGCTCGGTCAGCGCGGCGCGCTGCTGCTGACGCTGGCCGGGCTGCTCGAATTCCCCGCCGATCAGAACCGCATCGATGGCCTGTGGAGCACGGCGCTGCGGCTGCTCAACCTGCCCAGCATCTCGCGCTCGCTGGTCCGCGGCTGCATCAACCAGGCCGATCACGACGCCAGCAACTACTACGGCTCGCTGCGCGGCCTGGCTCAGCTGGTCGGCAGCGGCCGCCCCGACGGAGACGGTGGGGACCTCAAGCGCGCCGATCCGGCCGCCTACGCCAAGCTTGCTTCCGACGACCCCAGCATCGGCCGCGCCCTGCCGCTCAAGCTCGCCTAGCTCGTGCCCGCGCTCGCAGCCCTGACCTCTTTGAGCCTGCGCCCTCGGCTCGCTTCGCCCGGCCCGCCCTAGTTATCGCTGTTGACGAGGCCGCCGCCGCCGGCATAAGAAGTCCGCGTGCGCGACACTCCTCTCTCGGCAGCGGTCTCGGTGAACGCGGTCTCGCGGCTGAGCCTGTGGGGACTGCGAGCCCTGCCCTTTGTCTGGGCGGTGCTGCTGGCGATGGCCTGCACCTCGCTCTTGGCGCGGCTGTTTCACGCCGAGCCAAGCGCCGTCTATCGCCTGTTCTTCGTCGGCACCTGGGGCAGCCTGTACGGCATCGGGCAGGTGCTGTTTAAGACCACGCCGCTCCTATTCACCGGCCTGTCGGTCGCCCTGGCGCAGCGGGCCGGGCTGTTCAACGTCGGTGGCGAGGGCCAGCTAGCGGCCGGAGCCCTGGCCATGGCGCTGTGCGGTGCCTACCTGCCCGCCGCTACGCCGACGATCGTCGCGGTGCCGCTGTGTCTGTTTGCCGGCTTTGTCTGCGGTGCGCTGCTCGGCGGGCTGGCTGGGCTTCTGCGCTGGCTGGCCGGTGCGCATGAGGTCATCGTCACCATCCTGCTCAACTTCATCGTGCGCGCCCTGCTGATCGGGATCGGCGCCGCGCTGTTCGTCAAAGAGTCGGTACACACCGCAGCCATTCGGCCCGCCGCCCAGCTTGCCCGGCTGTCGCAGGTGGTGCCGGCGCTGCAGGGCTCGGCGCTCAACGCCACGCTGCTTCTAGGCGGACTGGCTGTCCTGATCTACGCCGGCCTGATGCAGCGCACGCACCTGGGCTTTGCCCTGCGCACCGTCGGTCAAAACGCGGATGCCGCCGCCGCTGCCGGCCTGTTGGTGGGCCGCCTGCGCACCCTGGCGATGGCGCTGTCCGGCGGACTGGCCGGCCTGGGTGGAGCCAACTTTGTGCTCGGCTACAAGCACTACTATGAAGACGGCTTCTCGGCTGGCCTCGGCTACCTGGGCATCGCGGTCGCCGTCCTGGGGCAGGGACGACCGCTGGGCATTATCGTCGCGGCGCTGCTGTTCGGCACGCTGTCGCAGGGCGGACTGGCGGTCAATGCCCAGGTCCCGCGCGAGCTCATCGATGTCCTCTCGGCGCTGGTCATCCTGGTCGTCGCCACCGCCAGTCCCGAGCTACGTCGGCTGCTGTCGCAGCTAGGCCTAGGCGCCGGCCCGGTGAGCCGTAAGGAGGCCGCATGAGCACCGCCTGGTGGCTGGGCCTGCTGTTGGCCATCCTGCGCCTGAGCGTGCCCTACGTCATGGCGGCGCTCGGCGGCACGGTCTGCGAGCGAGCCGGCGTCATCAACA
Organism: uncultured Myxococcales bacterium; assembly: GCA_964628555.1. Taxonomy (GTDB): domain Bacteria; phylum Myxococcota_A; class Polyangia; order Palsa-1104; family JAEUJZ01; genus JAEUJZ01. The sequence goes on from CAZVMD010000101.1 coordinate 10,211, forward strand.
TCGCTCTCGAAGGCTTTCTGCTGATCGCCGCGCTGGGTACGGCGCTCGGAGCGGCGCACGGCGCGATGGCGGCGGTGGCCTGCGGCCTGCTAGCGGGTGTGGCCTTCGCGGCGCTGTACGCCCTGGCCGTGGTGGTGTGGCGCGGCGATCAGATCGTGTCGGGCGTGGCGCTGTTCATGCTGGCCGATGGCCTGTCGCGCGTCCTGCTAAAAGCGGTCTATGGCTCGACGAGCAACTCGCCGCGGCTGGCAGCGCTCGACGGTCATGGGCCGGCGCTGTTTCTGCTGGCAGCGGTCTTCCTCATCGCCGCCCTGCACCTGTGGCTGTACTACAGCATCCTCGGCCTGCGCCTGCGCGCGGTCGGCGAGCGCCCCCAGGCGGCGCGCGCCCTGGGCGTGTCGGTGCTCAACGTGCGCGTGATCGCCGTGCTGCTGTCTGGACTGCTAACCAGCATCGGCGGCGTCTATCTGGTCTTCGAGCAGCGGCAGTTCGTCGCTCTGATGTCGGGCGGCCGCGGCTTTCTCGCCCTGGCCGCGATGATCTTCGGCGGCTGGCGACCGCTGTGGGCGGCGGCGGCGGCGGTGCTGTTCGCGGCGGCCGAGGCGCTGGGCATCAAGCTGCAGGCCAGTAACCTGCTTGTGCCGAACTTCCTCTTGCAGGCCCTGCCCTATGTGCTGACGCTCTTGGCCCTGCTCTTGCGCGGCATCCTGCGCGGCGCCAGCCAGGCTCCGCTGGCCCTCGGCCAGCCCCGAGACTAAGCCATGCGCATCGTCGTGGTGATCAACCCGCAGGCGCGGCGCACCCGCGATCCGGCGCTGACCCCAAAGCTCCTGGATCAGGCGCAGGCGGCGGGCATCGACGCGGCGATCGTCAACACCCCAACCCTCTCCGAGCTAGCGCCAGCCCTGCGCTTGCAGCGTCAGGCCGGCTGCGATGTGCTGGTGGCGTTCGGTGGCGATGGCACGCTGGCGGCGCTCTTGGCGACGGCCGCGACGATCTTTGATCCGCTGCCGCCGATCCTGCTCCTGCCCGGCGGCACGATGAACACCGTGGCCAGAAACCTCGGCCTGCGCGGCCCGCCCGGCTCGCTGTTCGCGCGCGCCCTGCACAGCCTGGCCAGCAGCCCTGATCTGGCGCGCCTGCCGAGCACGCGGCAAGAGGTCATGCGCGTCGAGATCGCCGACGAGCGACCGCTGCGCGACGGCGAGCCAGATCTGTCGGCGCCGGCCACCGCGAGCACCCGCTACGGCTTTATCTTCGGCGCCGCGATGGGCGCGCGCTATCTCGCCGCCTATGACAGCCACCCCCGCCGCGGGCCGCTGTGGGCTGCGGCCTTGGCCCTGCGCACCGTCGGCTCTTCGCTGATTCCCGGGGGGGGAAGCTTTGCCCGCTGGCTGTTTGCGCAAACCCCGGCCGCGCTGACCCTCGACGGCCAGCTACAGCCCGAGTCGGCCTTTCGCACCATCCTGTGCGCCACGGTGCCCGACGTCGGCCTGGGCTTTCGCGTGCCCTGGCAGGCTGGCCGCGTCCCCGGTCGCTTTGCCGTCGTCGCCTCGGGCATTGGCATCACCCAAAACGCGCTGCAGCTACCGCGGATGCTGCGCGGCCAGCCGCTGTCCGGCCAGCCACACGTCGATCGCCTGGTCGAGACGGCCACACTGACATTCGAGCGGCCGCAGCAGCTGACCATGGACGGTGAGGTCTTTGCCGGCCAGTCGATCACGCTGCGCCTAGCGCCGCCGCTGCAGATTCTGCTCCCGCCCTAGATTTGCCTGTAGAATCGCCAGGATGCGTGCTGTGCTGGCCCTGCTCCTGACCCTGCCCTGGGTGCCCCGCGCGCTGGCAGAGTCCGAGCCAGCGGCCCCCCTGCTCGCGCGACCGGCGGCGGTCGAGCGCGCTCTTGTGGCCCTGGCCGGCCGCCCGCTGACCCCGCATCCCGATGACGACAGCAAGGCCATCGAGGGCAGCTACGCCAAGCTCGACCTGCGCACCAAGTTCAAGGACTGCTGCGGCTATCCCCTGGGCGAGCGCGGCACGTTCAAGATGACGTTTTACTGGCTGGCCTACGAGAGCGAGTACGCCAACGAGCCCTACACCGTCGATATCTACACTCGCCACGGCTTCGTCATCGGCCGCTTCCCGCGCACCTTCGTCTTTGAGTTCAAGCTCGAAGGCTCGGCGGTCCTGCGCGATGGTCGGGTGCTCAACTACGACGGCCGCTGCCCCTACGGCGTCGGCATCTGCTTCCAGACACTCGATCCCAGTGAGCATCCCCTGGGCAAAGGTGGGCAGGGACGGGCGCTGCTGCCCTATCGATCCGTGGCGGTCGATCCGCGCTTTGTGCCGCTGGGCACGCCGCTGTTTCTGCCCGAGCTCGTCGGCCTGATCATGCCCGACGGCTCGCGCCATGATGGCTGTGTCCGCGCCGATGACACCGGGGGCAACATCCGCCGCCGCGAGCTCGACTTTTTTGTCGAGAGCTTTGCCAACTACAAGTTTGTCGACGAGCAGCTAGCCGGCGACAACCACGTCACGCCCTATGTCGAAGAGTCGCGCTGTGCCTATCTGCGCAGCGCCGATCCCAGCCTGGATCGCCGCAGCGAAGAGACCGACTGGGAGAAGCTGCACGAGCACAAGCCACCCCCACGCGGCAAGGGCAAGCCGCCCGCGACCCCGCCGGGCAAAGGCAAGTCACCGCTGCGCGATCCGCGCCTGCTGACCGACAGCAAAGGTGCAGCCCTGGTGCCGGCAAGCCCGCCGCGCTCGCGCTCCAAGAAGCAGCGGGCCAGCGCCAGCAAGCGACGCGCCAGCGTCAGTCGTCGCAGCTAACGTCGCGGGGCTCGCGGTTCCCCAGCTGCCGGGCCAGGTCGGGTCGCGCGGGCGCTACAGAAAATGTAGCGGGTGCTCGCCCAGCAAGCCGCTCAGCTCGCTCGGAGCGCCGCTGGGGCCAGCGCCAAGCCGCAGCTTACCGTCGGGCAGAAACGTGACGCTGGCGCTGTGCTGCCGCGCTTGTCGCCGCGGCTGGCGCCCCGCCTCGGTGTCTTCTTCGCTGACCCGCAGCGGGATGGCCGCCGTCGCGCTCGGCTGTCCCGACGGCCCGAGGCCGGCCAGAGCCAGGATCTCGCCCGCCTCTTCCTTCAGGTCTTCGCCCTTTCCGACGCAGGAAGAGCGGTGCTGCAGGCGCAGCACGATCTCCTTCGCGCCACCGGGCACCAGATCGCGCAGGGCCAGCTCACGCACCTGCACCTGGCTATCGCAGCGTCGGTTCTGCCAGCGCGTCGCGATCACCGACGAGACAAACACGCCGGCCGCAGTCTGGATGACCAGCCGATAGTGATGGTTGCCGCGCCCCTGACTCGGATCGAACAGGCAGCCGGTTTTTAGCAGGCCGACCTGGCGATAGGGCAGCGTCACCCCGCGCAGCGAGTCGACCAGCGATGGCCGACACTCGTAGGTGGTCTCGTCCGGGGTGGTGTCCATGCTGCAGGCCGAGCGGGCGCTGCGCTGGCAGTACTCAGCCAGAGAAGCGAACGGTCCCAGCAGGGCGCGCGGTGCGACGAGCGGCTGGTCAGCCCCCGGCCAGAGCGCCACCAGGCGAGCCCTGACTGTCGCGTTGCCCCGTCGCTGCAGCGAGGCTTGATAGGCCTCGATAGCGCCCAGCTTGTCGCCCTTTTCTTCCAGGATCAGGCCCAGGTTGTAAAGCGCCCCGGCCACTCCACCCGGGCTCTGGCTAAACCACTCGCGCTGAATCGCCGCCCGCGTAAAGTCTTCGGCGTCGTCGAGCGCGCGCTGCCCATAGGCCAGCAGGCCCAGCTCGGCATACACCGGCCCCGACAGGCTGCTGCTGTCCACGCCCGAGAGTGCGCCGCTCTTTACGGCATAGCTGACGGCGTTGCAGAGCGCGGCATAGGCCGCCGCTAGCTGCCCCTTTTCCGCCAGGCTGCGCCCCTCGGCGAGCGCCGCCCGATAGGCCCGCTTGGCCTCGGCTGGATCTGGGCTGCCCTCGCTGGCCAGAGCCGGCACCAGGTCGGGATGACCGAGCCGCCGCAGCCCCTCGCGGGCCAGGCTCACGGTGCCGGGCAGGGCATAGGGGGTCCAGACGATCTCGCGATACTGCCGCAGCGCCGCCCGGCGCATGCCGCAGCTCTCGAAGATGCGGGCCCGGGTGTAGTCGTGATCGGCTTGGGCCCACTGCGGACCGTCGGGCAGCCCCGGCTGCGCCAGCTTCTGCGCCTCGGCCCAGGCACCTCGCTGGTGCGCGGCCCGCGCGGCCAGGGTCTCGCTGCTGCTGGCTCGCGCCCGCTCTCCCACGGCGTTCGGATACAGCCGAGCAGCGACGGCAAACGCATCGCCGGCGCGCTTGTAGTCAGCGGCCAAGCCCGGGGGCGACTGGCCCTGCGCCGGACAGCCGCTTGGCTCTTTGGGCGGCGGCGCCACCACCGGCGGGGCCGCGATCGGCGTGGGGCTCGGACCCGGCTGCGCCCCCAGCCAAGAGAGCGGCAGCAGTCCCAAGCAGGCGGAAAGCCCCAGCAGCAGAGGTCGCGAGCGCGGCATGGTCTCTATCGTAATCGGATCGTGGCTCGCTGCGGCGCCGGGCCGGCGCTCGTCCGGCCGACGAATTTCACAGGCCGGCAGAGCTGCCTTAGCATCTTTGACCATGCACTTTTCGATGAGCCCAGTGGCCTACGTGCGCGCCAGCCGCAGCGTGCCCGAGGATGACTTCTGGGGCGGCACCGTCGCCGAGATCGAGCTCGTGGCTGGCTATGAGGCCGATGCGCTGCAGGGCCTGGATGCCTTTTCGCACGCCGAGATCGTCTATGTCTTTGACCGCGTGCCGCCCGAAAAGATCGTCACCGGAGCCCGCCACCCGCGCAACAATCCCGACTGGCCCAAGGTCGGCATCTTTGCCCAGCGCGGCAAGGGGCGACCAAATCGCATCGGCACCACCATCGTGCCGATCCTGCGCGTCCACGATCGCACGCTGTGGGTCGGCGAGCTTGACGCCATCGATGGCTCGCCCGTCCTCGACATCAAGCCGGTACTGCGCGCCTTCTTGCCACGCAGCGAAGTCCGCGAGCCCAGCTGGTCGCAGGAGCTGATGCAGGACTACTGGTCGACCGCCCCCATCCTCGCTGAGTAGCGGCGGCGCTCTCCCTACACATCGGCTTAGCGCGTCGCCGCGCTGCGCAGCGTACGCGCGACGTAGGTCAGGCTCAGGAAGGACAGCACGGCCGCCACCAGACAGGGCGCCAACAGGCCGCGCAGCGTCAGCGGCTCGCCCTTGATCACGTGCGTCATCAGCGTGTTCTGAGCCAGACCCGGCACCCAGGCATGCCATGGCTGCTCGGCCCCTGGATTGAACACCGTGACCGTCGGAGCCAGCGAGACAAACAGCACGACGACGGTGGCACTGGCCTGCGCTTCTTTGAACGTCTTGCAGCGGATCGAGATGGCCATGACCAGGGCCGCGACCATGAACGAAAACGGGATCAGAAGCCCCATGAACATCGCCGCCTCGCGCAGGCCGTACTGAAACAGCGCCTGCAGGCTGTCGCTGCGGATCAGAAGCTGGGCCGGCAGGAAGCTCAGCGACGACACGCTCGCCACCAGCAGCCCGACGCAGGACACCGCCACCCACTTGCCGGCAACGATCGCGCCATGCGGAGCAGGGTTCATCAAGAGCGGCTCCAGCGAGCCGCGCTCGCGCTCGCCCGCGGTGGTGTCGAGCGCCGCACCGAGCAGGCCATAGACCACCGCCATCAGCACCAGCATCGGCAGCATCGCCGTCAGCTGGGCCGAGCGCGACTGCTGGCTTGCGAGATCGCGCTCTTGCAGGCTAACCGGCTCTAGCAGGGCTGGCGCCACGCCGCGCATCGCCAGGCGCAGCATCGCCTGCTCGCGGCTGAAGCTGCGCAGGAGCCGGGTCAGGCGCGCGACCCCGGCCTGGGCCCGCTGGTTGGCGCTGCTCACCACCACCTCGACCACCGGCGCTTCGCCGCGCAAGAGCTTGCTCTCGAAGTCGGCCGGCACGACAACCACCGGATCGGCTAGCTCGTTGTTCTTGAGCTGCTCTTCGTAGTTGGCCGGGCTCTCTTTGACGGTGTGGTTCTGCCGCTCGATGTAGTTGCGCAGCGTCGGTGCCTCGGCCATACCGACGGCGTAGACCTGGCGCCGCTCGGCCCGCTCCTCAAAGCTGGCGATCAGCTGGGTCAGTGCCGCCAAGATCGCCGGCCCCATCAGCACCGAGCTTAAGAACACCGCGATCAGCGTGCGGCGATCGCGCAGCGCATCGATAAACTCTTTGCGGCAGACGCACCAGGCGGCGGCAAGCGGCCCTGGGCTCAGCGGACGCGGGCGACCCGGGCTCATGCCGCACTCCTCTCTTGGCTGGTAAAGGCCAGCTTGACGAAGGCCTCTTCGAAGTCGCTCTCGCCGCTCTGGGCGCAGAGCTCAGCGGTCGTGCCCTGGGCCACCGTGCGACCGTGCGACACCAGCACCACGTGATCGCAGAGGCGCTCGACCTCTTGCATGATGTGCGTCGAGAACACGATGCACTTGCCCTCCTCGTCACGCAGCCGGCGCAGGGCGGCGCGCAGGCGGCGGGTCGATAGAACATCCAGGCCGTTGGTCGGCTCGTCGAGGATGATGTTCGGCGGGTTGTGCACCAGGGCCCGGGCCAGCGCCGTCTTCATCCGCTCGCCTTGGCTGAAGCCCTCGGTGCGGCGATCGAGGATGGCGTCCATCTCGAGCATCTTGCAAAGCCAGCTGATGCGCGCGCTGGCGTCGCTGTCGCTCATGCCGTGCAGGCGAGCGTAGTAAAGGATGTTCTCGCGCGCCGACAGCCGCGGATACAGGCCGCGGGCATCGCTGAGGATGCCCAGCCGCGACAGTGCGGTGCGCCGCTCCTCGACGATCGACAGGCCGTCGATCTTGACCTGGCCGCCGTCGGCATCGATGAGCCCGGCGACCACTCGCAGGCTGGTGGTCTTGCCCGCCCCGTTGGGCCCGAGCAGGCCGGTGATGCGGGCATCTTCGGCAGTGAAGTGGACCTCGCTGACCGCCGCGACCACCTCGGTCTTGTTGCCGCGCCGCTGGCTGAACCGCTTGCTTAGGCCTTCGACTTCGATCATTTGCGCACCTCGGAGCCCGCGACGATGCCGGGATAAAACGGCGGGCGGGGCATGGCCGCAGCACAGCCTGCCTCGACGGCCAGCGCCTCGCGATCGCCGGGCGCATCGACGAAGCGATAGACGACATCGCCAATGCAGGGCAAAGGCAGCACGCCATGGCCCGCGTTCTCTACCTGCACATGGCGAGCTTTTTCGCCCAGCGCCATCGCCACCCTCGCCCCATGCCGACCCGGCGTCACCGGATCCAGGCCCCCCGAAAACACCAGCGTCGCCGACTGAGCGCGCGGCAGAGTGTGGAAGGCGGCCGGCACCGGACCGCGCGGCCACTTGTCGCAGATCTCTTGATACTGGCGGCGGAAGCTGGCCTGAAACTCGCTCTCCAGCGACGGTTCTACGTGGTTTTCGCGGGCGGGCAGCGGCGGCAAGGGAAAGTCCTCAGAGCAGATGACCGAGAAGTGCATGCCCAGCGCCAGCCGCGAGCCATCCCCGGCCGACAGCGCCGAGCTTAGGCCCAGCAGCCCCTCGAAGCGCCCGCTGCTCGCCTGGGTCAGGGCCAGCGGCAGCGCCGAGGCCAGCGCCGGCACGTACAGCGGCTCGCGCACCAGGCTCAGCAGGTGATCGCGCGACAGCGTCACGGTCTCGGGCAGGCCGGTGTGCGGATGGGCCAGCGTCACCTCGCGCGGCAGGCTGGCCAGCAGGCTGCTCCACGCGGCTCGCAGGCCGGGATAGCGACGCTGACAGCTGGGATCCGCCTCGCAGGCGCCCAGCCAGCGCACAAAGGCCCCGCCGACATCCGCCCCCAGCGAGTCCGGCAGGTGCATATCGGGCGGCGCTACGCCGTCGATGACCGCCCGTCGCACCTGGGCGGGAAACTGGCGCAGGTAGTCCAGCGCCGCCCGCGTGCCGTACGAGCCGCCGATGACGTTGACCTGCGACGCCCCCAGCGCCTCGCGCACTGCATCGGCATCGGCCATGGCGATGTGCGTCGTGTAATAGCGCAGGTCGCCATGCGGCAGCCGCTGCAGCGCCGCCAGGCAGTCGGTCAGGTAGCGATCCCAGCGCCCCGCCGTCAGTAGCTCGCGCAGCGGCGCGGTCGGCGGAAGCTCGGGGCAGTAAAGCGGCGCGCTGCGGCCGGTGCCGCGCTGATCGATAAAGACGATGTCGCGGCGATTCGACAGCCGCCTTAGCAGCATCCCCACCGACGACAGCAAGCGCGTCGCGGCCTGGCCCGGCCCGCCGGCAAAGAAGAACACCGGATCCGGCTTCTTGTTGCGGGCGACGGCGGGTAACACGGCAAAGTGAACCTCGATCGGTGGCCCGGCTGACGACCCACCGACCCCATCGGCTGGAACCAGCGGGCGCTTGATCGAGCCGCACAGCACCTCGACCTCGCTGCCCGGCAGGCGGCAGGGCGACAGCAGTCCCGGCCGCGGCTCGGCAGCCCCGCGCTGGGTCAGGCCTAGGATCGCAATCGCCGACGCGACCAGAGACACCCAAGGCAGCTTCATGGCTGCGCAGGGTATCGAGTCTTGCCCGCCGAAGCTACAGGCGAAGCGCCGAAAGCAGCGCCGTGCTCACCCGATCGACATCGGCATCGCTGAGCTCAGAGTGCAGCGGCAGGGCCAGCCCGCGGTGGTGTAGCTCGCTGGCGATCGTCAGGTCGCCGGGCTGATAGGGCGACAGCGAGCCGCCCAGGCGCAGCACCTTGGCATCGCTATACGCCGACAGGTGCTGCAGCGCGTACGAGGCGACCTGCGTCTCGATCCCCAAATCGGCCAGCTGCCGTCGCAGCGCCGAGCGATCGCAGCCGGCCGGCAGCACGACGGCGAAGGTCTGATAGATGCGCTGCGGGTGATCGGTCTGAAACGTCAGCCCATAGCCCGACAGGCGGTCGCGATAGCGCTCGGCGATCTGGCGATGACGGGCAATCAGCGACGGCAAGCGCTGCAGCTGGGCCCGCCCGATAGCCGCGCCGAGCTCGGGCAGGCGATAGTTCAGACCGGGCGACAAGAGGTCGATGTTTTCGCCGGGCAGGCTGGGCGACCCCGGGCGCGCCGGCCGGGCTTGCAGGCCATGGGCGCGCCGGGCCCGCACCTCTTCGATCAGGCCCAGATCGTCGCTGATCACGGCGCCACCTTCGCCCGTGGTCAGCAGCTTGCGAGGGTGAAACGACAGGCAGATGGCGCGCCCACGCATCGCTCCCGGGACGCCGATCGCGCAGGCGGCATCCGACAGGATCAGCGCTTCGTCGTGGGGTCGCGCAGTCGGGGGGCTGGCCTCGTCGCTGCCGCGGGCTGTCGCTTCTGGCCAGGGCGCCGGGTGACCAAACTGGTGAACCAGAATGCAGGGACCGCGACCTGCCGACAGCCAGCTGGCCGCCAAGCGCGCATCCAGGCAGAACGAGTCAGCGGTGACATCGCCCAGCACCACTTCCGGCTGGCTGGGCAGGAAGCGCGCGATGTTGGCCGTCGCTGGGAAGGTAAAGGCCGGCACCAAGATGGCATCGTGGTGCGCCTGCGCGCCCTCGAGCATGGCGTGCAGGGCCAGGTGCAGCGCTGCCGTGCCCGAGCTTAGCGCCGCGGCATAGCGACGGCCGCAGTAGGCGGCGAGCTCTTCTTCGAAGGCGCGGTTTTCGGCCCCCAGGACTAGCCAGCGCGACTCCAAGACGCGCTGCGCAGCGGCGAGCTCAGCGTCGGTGATACTGGGGCGACCAAGCGCGATGCGCGCTGCGGAACCCGGGGCGGTCACAGCCGTTGCCATGGGGCGCGAGTGAAGCAGATCGCCCCGCCCCGAATCAAGAAGCCAGATTCGCGCCGGCTGATTCGGGCGGTCCAGCGCGGCTTTCGATTCGGGCGGCCAGATTCGCGGGCCATGCGCTAAGCTGCCCGGCCATCGAGATGAGGTCGGCTCGCCGCTCAGCCTGGCTCGCGCAACCTGGGTTGTCCTGGGGGCTCGGCTGTGGGCTGGCTCTGCTTTCTGCCTGCGCCCCCGCGCCGCCGCCCAGTGCGCCGTCGCCTGGACCCACCGCGGCCCGGCCGCCCCTGTCCGCCGCAGCGGCTGCGCGAGCCAGTCGCGAGCTTGTCCCCGGCGCGGTCCTAGTCGAGCTACGCCCTGGCCTGACGCTGCCCCCCGAAAGCCCGCGACCGAGTGCCGTGGGGCCAGAAGGCAGCGAGCTTCGCCTGGCCGACATCCCGCTGCGCCCGCTGCGCCGCATCGCCGAGGCCGTGCCCTGGGATGGCGACAGCGGCGAGATCTGGCTCCTGCAGCTAGTCGAGAGCCTGGCCCGCCCCGACAGCGCCTCGTCAGCAGTCCCCCGGCTGACCCCGGCCGAGACCCTGGCTGCCATTGCTGCGGTGGCGCAAGACAGCCGCGTCCGCCGCGCCGAGCCGGACCGCATTCGTTATGCCAGCGTCGACGGCGGCAGCGACGGCGGCCTGGGCGGAAGCGGGCCCGGGCTGCGCGCCAACGATCGCTTCTATCCGCAGCAGTGGAACCTGCCCATGGTCCGCCTGCCCGAGGCCTGGGCGATCACCGGCGGCTCCAGCGAGGTGGTGGTGGCGATGCTCGACACCGGCATCGTGCCCGACCATCCCGACCTGCGCGGCCGCCTGCTGCCCGGCTATGACTTCATCAGCAACCCCGAGAGCGCCGACGATGGCGATCAGCGCCGCGATGCCGATCCGACCGACACCGGCACCGTCGAGACCAGCCGCCTGCACGGCACGCATGTGGCCGGCATCATCGGCGCGCTGACCGGCAACCGCCTGGGCATCGCCGGCGTCGATCAGCGCTGCCGCCTGCTGCCGGTGCGGGTGCTGGGAGTGCGCAACGGCGACGGCATCGACACCGACATCGCTGACGCGGTGCGCTGGGCGGCAGGCCTGCCGGTCGGCGAGCTACCGCGGCCGGTCCGCGCGGCCAACGTGCTCAACCTCAGCTTTGGCGGGCCGGTGCTGTCGTTCACGCTGCAGCGCGCGGTGCAACAAGCGATCGCCGCCGGGGCCCTGGTCATCGTCGCAGCCGGCAATGGCGGCGAGGACGCGCGCAGCTATTCGCCGGGCGGGCTCGATGACGTCATCTCGGTGGGAGCGGTCGGACGGGCGGGGCGCCGCACGCCGTACTCTAACTTTGGCCCGCGCATTGACCTTTTGGCGCCGGGCGGCGATGCCGATCTGACCGAAGACCCCGACGGTGGCTTTCAGGTCGATGGCATCCTGTCGACCTATCGCGAGCAGGGGTTACGTGATAACCCCAGTGACGAGAGCACCTATGACGTACTTTCCGGGACCTCGCAGGCGGCCCCGCACGTGGCGGGAGCGGCGGCGCTGGCTCTGGCGGTGGCTCCGGGGCTGCGGCAGCGGACTTTTGCCGCGCTGCTCGCCGCTTCCGCCAGTCCACGCTATCGCTGCGACAGCGATCCGCTGCTCGGCTGCGGTGCTGGGCTCTTGGACATCGCCAGCCTGGTGGCGGTCGCGCAAAAACAGCCGGGCTGCGCCTGCGCCGAAGACCAGATCTGCCTCTCGGACCTGCGCTGTCGCGAGGCGCCGCGGCTGCACCCGCCGCTCATCCCCAACAACACCCTGCACGGGGGCTGGTGTCAGCTGGCGGGGCGCTCGAACGCGACGAGCAGCGGCCTGGCCTGGCTGGGCGCCCTCGGCCTGCTTTGGGCCCTGCTGTGGCGCCGCCGCGCCGGCTGGCTGGCTCGCTCCCCTCTGCCATGAGATCTGCATGCGACCTGACGACATCGTGATTACTGGGCTCGGCGTGATCAGCGCGCTCGGCCCCGACCTGCCCGCCTTCCTAGCCGGGCTGCACAGCGGTAAGACCGCCATCGGCAAGCTCACCCGCTTTGACGGCAGCGGCAGCCGCAGCGACTTGGTTGGGCAGGCCCCCGAGCCGCGCTTTCCCGCCGCCTTCTGCCTGCCGCGCTATGCCTCACGCCCGGATGCCTTTGGCCTCTCGGCCGCGCTGGCGGCGGTTGCCGATGCCGGCCTGACCCGCCATGGACTGGCCCAGGCCGCGGTCTGCTTTGGCACTGGGGTCGGCGGGGCCGAGACCACCGAAGGCTACCTGCGCGGGCTGCTGCAGCCCCCGGGGGGAACGCCACCGCCGAGCCTCGGCGCACTGGTCGCCCATCAGCCGGCTGCGGTCACCGATCTGGTGGCCCGGGTGCTGTCGGCGCAGGGTCCGCGAGCGACGTTTATGACCGCCTGTTCCTCGTCGGCGCTGTCGATCAGCCAGGGGCGCGACCTGATCCTGCTCGGCCATGCCGATGTCGCGATCTGCGGCGGGGCCGAGGGCCTGTGTCCGCTGACCGCGGCCGGCTTTTCAGCGCTGCGCGCCACCTCGCCCGAGCTGTGTCGGCCCTTCGATCGCGATCGCAAGGGGCTAAACCTGGGCGAAGGGGCGGCGGTGCTGATCCTGGAGAGCGGCGAGCATGCCCGTCGCCGGGGGGCCCGCATCCACGCCCGCCTAGTCGGCACCGGCCTGTCCTGCGATGCCTACCACATGACCGCGCCGCAGCCGCAGGGCGAGGGAGCGCTGCAGGCCATGCGGGCCGCCTGCCGCGACGCCGGGCTGGCCCCGAGCGCCATCGACTACGTCAACGCTCACGGCACCGGCACGCCGCACAACGACGCCGCCGAGACCGC
>CAZVMD010000102.1:0-21889 GCA_964628555.1 uncultured Myxococcales bacterium
CCAAGCGCCCCCTCGGGCGGCAGGCTGGCCTTGGGCTTGCGCCGTGACCAGCCGAAGAGCTCGGCGCCGCGCTGCCGCTCCAGGCGACGAGCCGGATGCAGATCGTTGCGGTCGCGCAGGACCAGGGGATCGATGCCGAGCTTTTCTGCGAGCTCGTCCATCGCCTGCTCTAGGGCGAAGGCCCCCTGCGGATGGCCGGGGGCGCGGAATGCGGCCAGCGGACCGGTGTGGGTAAAGACGTCAAACTCCTCGGTGTACACCGCCGGGCAGGCGCCGTAGAGGTTGTTGGCGGGACCGGCGAAGCCCGCTCCAGCGCCGGCACCGCCCGCCCCAAAGCCGCGCACCTCGATGCCGACCAGCTTGCCGTCTGCGGCCGCGGCGAGAGCGACCTGCTGCTCCGAGCCGGGGCGATTGCCGACGGCCAGGTGCTCTTCGCGTCGGTCGAGGCACAGCCGCACCGGCGCCGCCGCTTTTTTGGCCAGCAGCGCTGCCAGCACACCGTAGTTGCCGGCCCCAAACTTGGCGCCAAAGCCGCCGCCGCAGTAGTCGGTGATCACGCGCACCTTGGCAGCCGGGACTTCGAGGTACTCGGCCAGCTCATCGCGTACCGAGAAGATGCCCTGGGTCGAGGCCCAGACGGTCAGCTCGTCGCCAGTCCACTCGGCGGTCAGGCCGTGCGTCTCCAGCGCAGAGTGGGTCTGGACCTGGGTGCGGTAGGTCCCGCGCACTACGGTTGGGGCAGTGCGCAGCGCAGCAGCAACGGCGGGCTCCATCTGGGCGGCGTCTTTGCCACGCGGCGCACCGCGCTTGGGACCGCGGACGTTGCCGCGCTGTGGCAGCCCGCCCTTGGCCCCACCACCACCCGCCGATCCGCTCATGCTGACCGGCCCGTTAAACACCAGCGGCGCGTTCGGCTTGCGGGCCTCGTCGGGGTCGACGACGTGCGGCAGGACTTCGAAATCGACCTTGATGCGAGCGGCGGCGGCGCGCGCCTGCTCCAGCGTCTCGGCGGCGACGGCGGCGACGGGCTGGCCGAGGTAGCGCACCACCGGCACCAGCTTGCCGGGCTTCTTCTCCGATTCGAGCTTAGCGCCGCCCAACAGGTGCGGCAGCACCACCACGGCCTTGACCCCGGGCATGGCCTCGGCGTCGGCGGTGTGGATGCCATGGACGCGCGCATGGGGATGCGGCGAGCCGAGGATCTTGCCGTACAGCAGGCCGGGGCGCTTGATGTCTGGCGTGTAGCGGGCTCGCCCGGTGACTTTCTCGCCGCCATCGACGCGCAGCAGCGGCTTGCCGACCACGCGCAGCCCGGCACTCTCGCGCCATGAGGGCGGGGCCCCGCTCGGCAGCTCGCGCGACTGCAGGGCCGCGTCGGCACCGACTAGGCCCACCAGGACTTCGGACTTGCTCATCGCGCACCTCCGCCCGACGGGCTGCCGGGGCCTTTGCCGCTTGGGGTGGGAGCGGCCTTAGCCGCGAGCATGGCGCTTACGACGTGGGGATACGTGCCGCAGCGACAGAGGTTGCCCGAGATGGCCTCGCGCACCGCGGCCTCGTCGAGGCTGGCCAGCTTGCCCTGAGCGCGCTGCCGTTCGTATAGCGCGGCACAGCTCATCACCATGCCTGGGGTGCAGAAGCCACACTGCAGCGCGTCGTGGGCCAGAAAGGCCTGCTGCACCGGGTGCAGCTTGCCGCCGGCCGTCGCCAGTCCCTCAATGGTCGTCACTGCCCGCGGCGCTCGCCCGCCCTTGCCGCCACTGCCCGCGACATCCAGAGCCAGGGTCATGCAGGCGGGGGTGGGGACGCCATCGACCCAGACCGTGCAGGCGCCGCAAGCGCCGCGATCGCAGCCGATCTTGGTGCCGGTCAGGCCTAGCTGCTCGCGCAGGACGTGGGCCAGGGTGTCGCGCGGCTCGACGCGGGCGGTGGTGGTCTTGCCGTTTACAAGCAGCGACACCGGCAGCGGGCCAGGGCCAAGCTCGGTGACGGCAGGTGGCGCAGGCGGAGCTGCTGCCTGAGCCTGGCCGGCGGAAAGCGGTACGGCCGTGCCAGCCAAGAGCCCAGCCGCCCCTGATGAGCCGGTCTGTTTAAGGAAGTCTCGTCGAGAAACGCCGCTCGGATCGCGATCCACCATGGCCGCGACCATAGGACAGGGCGGCCCGGCCGGACAAGCGCTGATTGCGCCCTAGAACCCCCTGCAAGGGCCTCGCGCTGTGAGTCGCAGATGTGATATCGAGATCTTTCCTTCTCAGACTAAATCGGAGGTCCATGATGTCGGCATACGCTGCTGGGTTGTTGCGCTCGCGCGCATGGTTGTCGCTGCTGGCGGTCTCAACGCTCGCCCTGCTGCC
Organism: uncultured Myxococcales bacterium; assembly: GCA_964628555.1. Lineage (GTDB taxonomy): Bacteria > Myxococcota_A > Polyangia > Palsa-1104 > JAEUJZ01 > JAEUJZ01. The sequence continues at coordinate 2,355 of CAZVMD010000102.1, forward strand.
GACGGTGGCGCAGGCGCACTTTATGCTTCTGCAGCCCTCGTCGGCGTACTCGCAGGGCGGCCTGTACGGCGATCCACAAAAGACGGCGCCGTGTGGCCCCAGCGCGACCAACCCGGCGACTGCGACCGGGCTCGTCACGACCTATCGGGCCGGCGATACCGTCACGCTGTCGGTCCGGGAGACGGTCTACCACCCCGGGCACTACCGCGTCGCGATTGGTCCAGATCCGAGCAAGTTTGTAACGCCGCCGGTGACACAGGTGGGCACCGACCAGTGCGGCATGACGACGATCCAAGATCCCCCGGTCATGCCAGTGATCGCAGATGGTCTCTTGAAGCACTCCGCAATGTTCTCGGGTGACCAAACCGTGACCTTCAAGCTGCCAGCCGGCTTCACCTGCCAAAACTGCACGATGCAGGTCATGGAGTTCATGTCGAACCACGCCGCGCCGTGCTTTTACTATCACTGCGCGACGGTGAACATCACCGACAACGCCGACGCCGGCACCACGCCGCCGCTGGATCTTGCAGGCTCGCCGCCTGACATGGCGGACGGGCCGACCGGCTCGACGCCGACCGGCTGTGCCTGCCAGCTCGGGGCTGCTCCAGCGGCCGCGCTGCCGCCGACTACGCTCTTCGCGCTGCTCGCCGGCTCGGGCCTGCTGCTTCGTCGTCGCCGTCGCTAAGCGGGATCTGCCGCTGGGGCTGAAAGAGCGGCGGTCAGAAACTGCCCGACGTTCTCGGGGGCCTGCAGTCCCGCCATGTCCGTCACCCAGCGCCACTCGGAAAACTCGTCGTTGGGCGTGACGGTCATCGTCTCGACATCCACCACAAACACGAAGTTCATATGCAGGCCCTTGCTGCCGGCGATGTGCTCCTCGTAGCCGAGGTAGCCGGCCGGGGTGCCGGTGAAAGGCGAGGTCGTCGGGGGGCGGCCGCGCAGCCCGGTCTCTTCGAAGAGCTCACGCGCCGCTGCTTCGGCTGGGGTCTCACCGGGCAGGCACTCTCCCCCGGGGGGCAGCCAGACGCCGAGGCGACGGTGCAGGATCAGGAGCGCCCGGCCCTGACAGCGGGGATAGACCGCGACCGAATAGGCGCGACGCAGCGGCGGCGGGGACAAGGAATCTTTTGGCGTGGGCATGGGGTTCTTTCTGCGCCGGGCTTTTCCCGCGGCGGGAAGCTGACTAGGCTCTGGCGGTCATGGAGATACCTTCGCTGCTCGGTCCCCGTCTACTTTTGCGGCCGTGGCGGGCTGACGATGTCGAGCCCTTCGTCGCCCTCAATGCCGACCCCGAGGTGATGCGTCACTACCCGGCTCCGCTGTCGCGCGACGAGTCGCTGGCCACGCTCGATCGCCTGCGCGCCCACTTCGAAAGCCATGGCTTTGGCCTGTGGGCGGTCGAGCTTGCGGCGCAGCCGGGGCTGCTGGGCTTTGTCGGCATCATGCGGCCGAGCTTCACCGCGCACTTCACAAGCCCGGCGCAGCCCTGCATCGAGCTGGTCTGGCGTCTGCAGCGATCAGCCTGGGGCCATGGCTACGCCAGCGAGGGCGCTCGGCTGTCGGCGGCGCATGCATTCACCGTGCTGGGAGTCGACGAGGTGGTAGCGATGACCGTGCCAGCCAACACCCGCTCGCGGGCGGTGATGCAGCGCCTGGGCATGCAGCACAAGCCCGAGGACGACTTCGAGCATCCGCGCCTCCCCGAGGGCCATCCGCTGCGCCGGCACGTCCTTTATCGCCTGTCGCGGCAGGCCTGGCAGCAGGGCCACGCCGACCGATCAGCCTAAGGGCTACAGCATCGACACCGGATCGACGTCGACGCTGACCCGCAGCGAGCTAGCGATCGGGAGCTGCAGGGCGCGGCGCAGGCTGGCTCGCACCAGCTGACTCTGTGGCGCGCGCAGCAGGATCTGCCAGCGCGACCGGCCCTTGAGGCGAGACAGCGGCGACTCCGTCGGACCGAGCAGCGAGAGCGGCCGCTGGGCCCGCTGCGCTTCGTCGCGGAGCTGCTTGGCCAGACGCTGCGCGGCGGTGCGGACCTGCGCGCTATCGCGGCCATCGATGCGCAGTAGGCCCAGGCGCTGAGCCGGCACATAGCCGAGCTCACTGCGCACGCGCAGCTCTTGCTCGGCGAAGGCGGTGTAGTCGTGCTGGGCGGCGCAGATCACGGCCGGGTGCTCGGGGTTGTAGGTCTGGATGAGGACGCGGCCCGGTCGCTCTTGCCGCCCGGCACGCCCCGCGACCTGCGCCAGGAGCTGAAAGGTCCGCTCGCTGGCGCGAAAATCGGGCAGCCCCATGCCGGTATCGGCCAGCACCACTCCGACGAGCGAGACGCCGGGAAAGTCGTGGCCCTTGGCCAGCATCTGGGTGCCGATCAGAAGGTCGATCTCGCGCGCGTGCATGGCCCGTAGCAGGCGGTCGAGATCGCCGGCCGTGTCGCGATCGAGGCGAGCGATGCGCGCCGTGGGAAAGCGGGCCCGCAGGCCCTCGTATAGCTTTTCGGTCCCGCAGCCGAGCAGGGTGACGGCAGCGGCCTGGCAGACCGGACAGGTGGCGGTGCTGCCCTCGCGATGCGGCTGGCTGTGGCCGCAGTAGTGGCAGAGCAGCGTCTCGCGCGCCTTGTGCCAGGTCAGCGTGACCGAGCAGTGCGGACACTCGACGCGCTTGCCGCAGGCCTTGCACAGAAGAAAGGTCGAGTAGCCGCGGCGATTGAGGAACAGCAGCGCCTGCTCACCCGCCCCCAGCGCCTCGGCGATGGCGGTCGAGAGCGGGGCCGACAACAGCGCCTGATCGTCGGGCAGGACGTGCTGCTTAAGATCGATGACCTCGACCCGCGGCAGCGGCAGGCCGGTGGCCCGCTGGGTCAGGCGCAGAAGCGACAGCTTGCCGCGCTGCGCCAGGGCCAGGGTCTCCAGCGCTGGCGTCGCCGAGCCCAGCACCGCCACCGCTCCGGCCCGCTGCGCCCGGACCAGCGCGACATCGCGGCCGTGGTAGCGCGCGCCGTCTTCTTGCTTGAACGATCCGTCGTGCTCCTCATCGACGATGACCACGCCGAGGTTCGACAGCGGGGCAAACAGCGCCGAGCGCGGGCCGAGGACGATGCGCACCTCGCCGGGCTGGCTGCCGCTCTCGCTGAGGATGCGTCGCCAGGCGCGGGCCCGCTCGACCGGCTCCAGCGCCGAGTGCAGCACCGCTAGCTGCGGCCCGAAGCGAGCGACGAAGCGCGAGGCCAGCTGCGGGGTCAGCGCGATCTCCGGCACCAGCACGATGGCGCTCTTGCCGGCCTGCAGCGCCGCGGCGATCAGGCGCAGGTACAGCTCGGTCTTGCCCGATCCGGTGACGCCGTGCAGCAGGAAGCCATGATAGCCCGTGCCCAGCGCCGCCAGCATCGGCCCCAGCGCCTGCTCCTGCTCGGCTGTCAGCTGCGGTGGCGCTGTGTCCTGCCCGATCAGCGTGGCGATGGTCGGGCGCGGGCCCGTCGCGGGCTTGACCGTGCCGTCGGCGGGGTCGAGGGGGCCGCCTTCGGACAGCGTCACCGCGCCCAGCTTCTCTAGCTGCTTGAGCAGCGGGCCGGCGTTGGGCGACAGCGTGCGCAGCTCGGCCAGGGGCAGCGGGCCGAAGCGCACCACGTGACGCCACAGCGCAGCCCGGGCCGGACCGCGCTCGACCTGACGCAGCACCGCCTCGCTAAGGCTGTCGCTGCTGACCTGGGCCCACAGCTCGGGTCGGGCCACAACCTGCTGGGCGACCGCCTGGGCGACTTCGATCAGGCCAGCACTACGCAGTCCCCGAAGGGCCGTGCTCAGCTGCTGGGGGGAATACTTATCTGCTCCCGGGCTGGCCGCGAGCTGCTTGCGCAGCGTCGGCACATCCAGGCCACTGCGTCGTCGCCGCGGCCGCCGGGCCTCGGCCTGCAGCAGCGCCAGCACGGCCTGCTCCAGCGGCGAGCGCTCAGCCAGGGCGGGGGGCAGCAGCGCGAGGCCACAGCTCGCAGCCAGCTGCGTCCCGGCCGGCGTCAGGCTCAGCTGCTCGCGGACCTCGACCTGCTCGTGCGGTGGCAGCACCAAGCGCAGTGCCTCGCCTTGCGGTGCGAGGTAGTAGTCGCTGACGAAATCGACCAGGGCCAAGAGCTCGGCGGGCAGCGGCGGTCCCAAGAGTAGCTGCGCGATCGGCTTGAGCGGTCCGCGCAGCCCCGGCGGCGGCGGGCCCAGGCGCAGCACCACCCCTTCGACCTGACTGCGGCCGGCAAGCGGCACCATGACCCGCGTGCCCGGGGCCAGCTGGGCCCGCAGCTCCGCCGGGATGGCGTAGGAATAGGGACCTGGGGCCGGCGCCAGCACCGCCACCTCAGCGACGGTCACTTGAGCGAGTGTGAGCTCGCTGGAGAGCGCTGTGCCCTCGGTAAGGGCGGTCGGCTGAGCAGGATCAGACATGGGCGGGTCGGCGGGGCCGGGGACCGGAGACTATCACCACCTCAGCGGCCCGCTGCGTGGCGTTTCAGCGCCGCCAGGGCCTGTGCCTCCTCGGCTGCGCTGGGGCCGGCGCGCAGTGCGCCGCGGCGCTCGGGCGGCTGGGCCTGCAGCCAGGACACGGTGTCGCGAATGATCGTCGAAAGCGGCCGATGACGCAGGCCGCGCTCATGAGCCCGCCGGGCCACGACCTGCGCTAGCCCGGCTGACTCGGGCGGCTGCCACAGCGGCAGCTTGGCCGGCAGCGCCCCAAAACCCAGCTGACGCAAGAGCTCGGCGCTGGCCCACTGCAGGCGCGCGTGGCCGCCACCTTCAAGGTTGCAGGCCCGCAGGAGCTGCTCCATCGTGCAGGGGCCCTGCGGCCCGACGGCGTTGTAGGTCCCGGCCAGCCGGCTCGCCACGCCGTGAACGATCCACTCGGCCAGATCGCGGACATCCAGGAACTGCACAGCGTCAGTCGGTCGGCCGGGCACTAGCACGTCGCCACCGCGAGCGCAGCGCAGCGCCCAGTACGTCAGGTGGTCCGCCGGATCGCCGGGCCCGACGAGCTGCCCCAGGCGCAGGAGCAGCGCCCGCGGGCCAAACGCCGTGCGGACCTCTTGCTCGCACTGCGCCTTGAGCGGGCCGTAGCTCTGGTCGGTGACGTGCTCGCTGCGTGGATCCAGGCCAGGGGCCAGCGGTGCCGTCGGCGTGGTCTCATCCAGCGGCCCCGTGCGCTGGCCATAGACCGCGATCGATGAGGTGAAGATGTACTGCTGCACGGCGCCGCGCAGCAGCAGCGCCGCCTCGCGGGCCCGCTGCGGCAGATAGGCCGAGGTGTCGAGCACGGCCTCCCAGCGACGGCCGCTTAGCGCCAGCAGGCCGCTGTCGCGATCGCCTTGGATCTGCTCTAGGCCCGGGCCGTCGCGAAACAGGCCGGGATTGGTGCGGCCGCGATTAAACAGGGTCACCGTCATCCCCCGCCGCCGCGCCGCCTCGACGACGTGCGGCCCGAGAAAGCCGGTTCCGCCGAGGATCAAGAGCCGGAGCGACCGCTCGGCCCCTCGCGCTCGCGGACTGGCCAGACCGCTCGTCGAGTGAGCCAGGCTAGCGGCAGTGAGGGCGCTGACAAAGTCTCGGCGTCGCATGGCAGCTGACATAGCACGCAGCCTGCCAGGCGCCAATCGCCGCGGCGGCGGGGCGAACAGCTAGTGTCCTGAGTCCAACGGAGCATCAGAAAATTTGTGAGCAAAATTGCAGGGTGTATTTTCAGCGTCCGCAAAACGAGAGGAACCGCGATGCCCTGGACTTCTGCTCCCCCCGCTGGTGCGGCGCACGACGGCAGCTCTGATCGCGATGAGGATGCCGATGACCCTGAGGGCGAATCCACCGCGGCCCATGTCGTCGCGGCCCTACACAAGCTGGCGCAGAGCGAGCGTGACCGCGAGCTAGACAGCGCCCCGGCGCTCTCGGAACAGAGCAGCGCTGACTATGCCGCAGCGCTGCCGGCCGAGCTTCCGGTGCTGCCGACCCGCGATCTGGTGCTGTTCCCCGGCATGGTCGCGCCGATTGTGGTGGCCCGGGCGGCCTCGACGGCGGCCGTGGAGCAGGCGCTGTCGACCGGCGGCGATCGGCTGATCTTGGTCTGCCTGCAGCGCAAGTCGGATGAAGATCATCCCGGCGCGGCGGGCATGCACGCCATCGGCACGCTGGCCAGCATCCGTCGCACCAGCACGATGGTCGACGGCCGGCTCAAGGTTGTGGTGCAGGGGCTGTGTCGGGCCGAGGCCGGGCAGTACCTGACCGAGGTGCCGTTCTTTCAGGTGGCCCCGCGCGCCGTCCGCACCGGCAGCGAGCCCGGGCTGGGCAGCGAGGGCGCTGGGCGCCCGCATGAGCAGACCGCGCTGATCCGCGAGATCCAAGAAGACCTGACCCGCTACACCGCGGCTGGCAAGCTGACGGCGGCGCCTGGCCTGGTGGATCTGGCGCGCGATGTCGCGCCGGATCGGGCGGATCTGCTCTCGGACCTGCTGTGCGGCAACCTGCCGCTGCCGCCCGTTGAGGCCCAGCGGCTGCTGGAAGAAAACGACCCGCTGCGTCGCCTGCGCGCAGTCGCTGAGCATCTGCGCAAAGAGGTCATGCTGCTGGATCTGCAGGCCGGCATTCGCGCTCGCACGCGCGATGTGCTGTCGCGAGCCCAGCGCGAGCACTACCTGCGCGAGCAGCTTCGCCAGATCCAAAATGAGCTGGCCGGCGACGGCGGCGACGATCTGTGGAGCCTGCGCGAGCAGCTGCAGCGGGCCGGGCTGTCGAGCGAAGCCCGGCAAGAGTCGGATCGTCAGCTCCGCCGCCTGGAGTCGCTGCCGGCCGGCAGTCCCGAGTCGCAGGTGATCCGCGCCCATCTCGAGTGGCTAGCCGAGCTGCCCTGGCAGGTGGCCAGCGAGGATCACTTCGACCTGCTGGAGACCCGCCGCGTCCTCGATGAAGACCACCACGGCCTGGATGCGCTGAAGGAGCGGGTGCTGGAGTTTCTGAGCGTCGTGCGACTGCGCCAGCGCGTCACGGCGCGTGATGCCGAGTTCCGTGCTGCCGGGCAGATCCTGTGCTTCGCCGGCCCGCCGGGAGTGGGCAAAACCTCGCTGGGACGATCGATCGCCCGCGCGCTCGGGCGACGCTTCGTGCGGGTGATGCTCGGTGGCGTGCGCGACGACGCCGAGATCCGCGGCCACCGTCGGACCTACGTCGGTGCCCTGCCCGGTCGTCTGCTGCAGGGCCTGCGCCAGGCCGGGACGCGCAACCCGGTCGTCCTGCTCGATGAGCTCGACAAGCTGGTGGCCGATGCGCACGGCGATCCAGCGGCGGCGCTGCTGGAGGTTCTGGATCCCGAGCAGAACCACAGCTTCCGCGACCACTACCTGGGGGTGCCGTTCAACCTGTCGGATGTGCTGTTCATCGCCACCGCCAACGACATCGAGCGCATCCCGCTGGCTCTGCGCGACCGTCTTGAGATCCTGCAGCTATCTGGCTACACCGAGGAGGAGAAGCTGGCCATCGCCGCCCGTCACATCGTGCCGCGGGCCCTGTCAGCGGCCGCGCTTTCGCCGCTGTACCCGGTGTCGTTTACCAAAAAGGCGCTGCACCGCCTGATCGTTGGCTATACCGGCGAGGCTGGCGTGCGAGCGCTGGAGCGCCAGATTGGCGCGGTGTGTCGCAAGATTGCCCACAGCATCGTCGCGCGCGAGGATGCGCTGGCGGCGCTGTCGACGCTGCCGGGTGTGCAGCGAGCGGCAGCCCTGCCGGCTGTGCCGCAGAGCATCGTGGTCAGCGAGCGCACGCTGGAGCGCTATCTTGGGCCGGTGCGGCGGTCGCTAGGCCTGTCGCCGCTCGCCACGACTCGCGGTGGCACAACGTCAGAGCGCGATCGCATCGGCGTGGCTCTGGGGCTGGCCTGGACGCCGGTCGGCGGCGAGGTGCTGGAGGTGGAGTCGCAGTGCATGCCCGGCCGCGCCGAGCTGCGCCTGACCGGACAGCTGGGCGAGGTCATGCGGGAGTCGGCGCAGACCGCGCTGTCCTACACCCGCGCCCACCTGGCGCTGCTGGGTAAGGAAGATCCCAGCCAGACCGGCCAGGAGATCCACATCCACGTACCTGGCGGGGCAGTGCCCAAAGACGGCCCCTCGGCGGGCGTGACCCTGGCTTCGGCCTTGGTCTCGCTTCTGACCGGTCGGCCGCTGCGTCGCGACCTGGCGATGACGGGTGAGGTGACGCTGCGCGGCCGCGTGCTGGCGGTAGGCGGCATCAAGGAAAAGCTGCTGGCGGCTCGTCGGACCGGCATTTCCGAGGTGATCCTGCCGCGGGCCAACGAAGGCGACCTACGGCTCCTGCCGCGTCCGCTACTCCGCGCCCTGACCTTGCATCTCGTCGATGACATGAGCGAAGTACTGGCGATTGCGCTGCCTACGCCGGCGGGCTCGCTTGACAATTCCGTGGCATAGTAGGTTCGCTCTGCGCGGGAGCCGCATCGCTTTCCCCGCTCGGTCTTGCCCATGCCACCCATCGAAGCTGCCGCACCGCCCTCCTTCCCCTCGCTGAGTCGTCCCAAGAGCCCCCTCTGGCGCCTTAAGTTTGTCTACTACGGCCCGTCTGGGGCCGGTAAGACGACGACGCTGCGCCGCTTGGCGGCCCGCTTGCCGGCGGGCTCGCGTGAGCGGCTGTTCTTGCTCGACCCACTAGCTGGGCCGACGCTGTACTTCGACCAGCTGGTGCTGCCCTTGGCGGTCGACGGTACACAGCTGGTGCTAAGCCTGCTATCGGTGCCCGGGGGGACGATGCATCGCCTGATGCGGCGACTGCTGCTGCGCGGCGCCAGCGCGGTGATTCAGGTGCAGCGCCCAGAGCAGCGACCGCTGCCTGCGGCCCCGCCAGCGAGCGGGGATTGGCTCGACACCGCTAACCAAGACGAGCTCTGTGGCTGCCTGCGGGAGTCCGCTCCCCATCGGGCAGCGCTGCCCATCGTCTACCAGCCAAGCCCGTTCGAGTGTGCCGATGACACGGCATTGATCGCCGCCGTGCGGACGGCGCTGCGCGTCGCCTGGCCGACGGCTGAGGCTGGCCTGGCCCCGCAGTCTGGACCTGTGCACAGTCCGCCGGGTCTGGCCGCCTTTGACGCCGAGCTGCTGCAGCTACTCGATGCCGGGGATGCAGACAGTCCTGGTCTTTTGACTTCAGCCCACAGCTTGGCTGCGCAAGCTGTCGCTCCGCCAGCCTCGGTGGTGCGGTCCGCAGCCCGTGTCGCTTGCGATGGAGTGACGCAGGTATGAGTCGAGCCGCTTCCCTGCCAGAGACGCCCGAGCCGGCCGCTGCTCGCGAGTCCCAGTCGCCACGCAGCGACGAGGGGGCGGGCCGCTATCCCGGACTGCAGGATCCGACGGACAGCCCGGCAGCGCTGGACGATCCGATAGATGTCGGCCAGCTCCTCGGCGCCGAGGAGCGCGGGCTGCTGCTCTCGGCCTGTGAGCTGGGCTGTCAGCTGTCGATCTTCGATGCCAGCCAGCGCTGTCTGTTCGGCGAACCGACGCTCCTGCGTACCGAGCGAGCGACTGGCACAGGCGGGGCCCCGGTCCAGCGCGATGTCTACTACGGCGGCGAGCGCATCGCCTGTATTGTCGCCGCGCCCTTGCCTGGCCCCGCCGAGCCCAGCGCGAGCGCGGAAGGACGCAGCGCCAGCCTGCGCGCCTCGCACTTTGCGCTGCGCCTAGCCGAGTCGCTGCTCTACTCTGGCCTGCGACGAGCCCTGACCACGCGCGCACACCAGGCCTACGTCGAAGAGACGCACTGCGAGCTGCAGCTAAAGGCACAGCGCCTGGAGCAGGCCATCGAGCGCATGCGCGATGCCGACCGCGTAAAGGCTAGCTTTCTGGCCACCGTCTCGCATGAGCTGCGAACCCCGCTCACCTCGGTGCTGGGCTATTCCGAGATGCTGCTCGACGGGCTGGCTGGGCCGCTGAACGAAGAGCAGCGCGACTACCTAAGCACAGTGATGGCCAAAGGCGAGCAGCTCCTTGGGCTGATCAGCAAGCTGCTCGATGTCTCGCGCATCGAGTCGGTGGGCGTGCAGCTGAATCGCCGGCCCCTCGATCTGCGCGACCTCGTCCACGAGGTGGTGTACGTGCAAGTGCCGCATGCGCGCAGGCGGCGCCTGCATGTGCAGATCAACCTGCCCGAGCAGCTGCCGCTGGTGTACGGCGACCGTGAGAAGCTGCGCCAAGTGCTCAGCAACCTGCTCAGCAACGCCATCAAGTTCACGCCGGAAAACGGCTTGGTCGAGATCGCCGCGCACAGCCTCAATGCCGACGACCCAGCGATGGCGCGCAGCGTGCAAGTGTCGGTCATCGACAGCGGCATCGGCATTCCCGCCGAGCTGCACGACAAGGTCTTTGACACGTTCTATCAGGTCGATAACTCGCCCTCGCGCGCTTACGAAGGCTCGGGCCTGGGGCTGGCTATCGTGCGTCGCTTTGTCGAGGCGCATGGCGGTCGCGTCTGGGTCGAGAGCAGTCAGCCACGCGGCACTGTCTTCCACTTCACGCTGCCCGCCGCGCCGACCTCCTAGCGCCTGCCGCCCAAGCCAGCAATTTCTGCCGCTGCGGCAAGGTTTGCCGTCGAGCAATCCTTGTAGCCGGCAGCTTTGTGGCAGAGGTACAATTTCAATGCATGCCTCTACCTACTGCCTCACCATCGAGGGATAAGGGCGCGTTCATCGCAGGCCTGGCGCTGCTTAGCGTACTTGCGGCGTGCCGTCCCCCGGGGACCGCTCGTCACGCCAAGCACGACGGTGACTCCGCGCCAAGCCTGAACGCGCCGACGCTGCCTCTGGACGCGGTGCCCGACCTCGATGCCTATGTACAAGACCTATTGCAAGCCGTGACCGCCAAGCGATTTGGTCGCCATCTCCTCGCTGTCGAGCCCCAGGAAGCCACGTCCAGCGCGGTGCCGCTGGTGCATGCCTCGCGGCTGTACGCCACCGCCGATCCGCTCGAGACGCAGTTCCGGGCGGGCGAAGAGATGTTCGAGATGGAGCTGTCGCTGTTTCCCGCCTTCGGCGATGAGCTCGGCGGACCCGCGCCGAACATGCACCGCGTGCACCGGGGAGCGCATGGCGGGCCGGATACCTCAAGCTGCCGCAGCTGCCACCATCGCGGCGGGGATGATGGGGCCGGCGAGTACACCGAAGCCGCGCTGACCGGCGGGGACGGCGAGCATCCCAGTAGCGCTAACGAGCGAAACGCCCCTGCGCTGCACGGCGGCGGACTCCTGCAGATCCTGGCTCGCGAGATTACCGACGACCTGCAGCAAGTCGCTCGCTCGGCGCCACTTAAGTACCAGCAGACCATTCCGCTGCAGATCCAGGGGGTCAACTTCGGCACCGTGCATCTGATGCCCGACGGCAGTCTCGATACCAGTGAGCTTCGCGCCATTGATGACGACTTGGTGGTGCGGCCCTTCGGTTGGAAGGGCACCCATGCGACCTTGCGACGCTTCGCCGAGGAGGCGTTCCAGGTACATCACGGCTTGCAGTCCGCGGCGCTGGTACAGCTACGGCACTACTACGGTCCGCTCCCGCGGGACGCTTCGCCGGCGACCCGGGCCGTGATCGCCAGCCTGGGCGATGGCCCGCCCGAGAACCCCGACCGCGACTCGCGTCAGCTTGAGCTGTCGGGAGCCCAGCTCACCGCGATGGCGACGTATCTGTCGCTGCTGCCCATTCCTGTCGTCGAGCCGCCGCGCTCACCCGAGCTCAGTTCGGCGTGGCGCGAGGGCTTGGCGACGTTCGATGAGGTGGGCTGCGCCAGCTGTCACAAGCCAGTCTGGTACATCAGAGAGCCGATCTGGCACGAGCACAGCGAAGATGAAACCAACCACGTCGACCTGACCTTCGATCTGCGCAAGGACATCCGCAACGGCCCGCCTCTCCGCCAATACGATACGTCTGAGACGCGCTATGCCATCTATCCGTTCTCGGATCTGCGACGGCATGACATGGGGCCAGCCCTGGCCGATGACAGCCACGGACACTCTGCTCCAGCGCGCCCCGACGGCAGGCACAGCGTCTATCGGCTGGGCCCCAACATTCCCGACTCATACTTTCTGACCCGACCTTTGTGGGGGCTGGCTGACTCGGCGCCCTACCTGCATGATGGTCGCGCCCAGACGCTGCACGATGCCATCGTGCTGCACGGCGGCGAGGCCGATGCGGCGCAGAAGGCCTACCTGAAGCTGCCGCCAGCTCGCCAGCGGGCGCTGCAGATTTTTCTTTACTCGTTAGCTCGCCCGACGCTGCCGGAGGTGACGCCATGACCCCGTCTTGGCTCCGTCGTGGTGCGCGCTCTTGGCTGCTCCTGGTGCCGTCTCTGCTGCTTTTGGGCGGCGGCTCCGGCTGTTCGCGCCGCAGCAGTGCTCAGCCGATTCCCGTCTTGGGCAACCAAGCGGTGCGCAGCCTGACCCCAGCCGATGTCGGCGCCGAGGCCCGACGCGCGATTGGCGAGCGCATCGCCCTGCGCGAGCGCCGCTTCCGCGAGCTGTATCAGCCGGGCTCGTTCTGGGACTCTCTGCGCGTCGAGCAGCGTGATATCGACTCTGGTCGCATCGCACTGCCGCGGCTGGTCGAGATTGGCCGCGACCTGTTTATGAGCGACTTTGGTCTGGCGCAGGGCCTCGGCAACGGCCTGGCCCAGCACAAGTCGCCGCTGGCGGGTAAGCACAGCGCTCCCAACCTCCGGCACGTGCAGTTCCGCGAGTTTGGCGGCCCCGATGGCACCCGCTGCATCGGCTGTCATCACGTGGGGGGCGCCGGGGGTGCCGGCTTCCGCGCCGACAACGCCTTCCTGGACGGCGACGGTGACACACCGCGCAGCGGACTGGAGCGGAACCCGCGCTCGCTGTTCGGCGCCGCCATCCTGCAGCGCCTCGGGGAAGAGATGACCGCCGAGCTACAGGCGCAGGTGCGGCAAGCGCTGAGCAAGCTCCCGGCGGGAGGCAGCGTGAACCTCAGTGCCAAGGGCGTGCCGTTCGGCGTGCTGCGACGCGGCAACAATGGCAAGTTTGACCTCTCGGGAGTGCGTGGCGTCAGCCTTGACTTCATCGTTCGGCCGTTTGGCTGGAAGGGCACAGCATCCAGCCTGCGCCAGCAGGTCGTGACCTCGCTGCAGCAGAACCTGGGCATCCAAGCCGAGGAGCTAGTGCGGCGCGTGGGAAGCGGTGGCGCACTGGGCTCAGGTCCACCCGGCGACCCTGATGCCGACGGCGTCGTGCGTGAGGCTACCGATGGCATGGTGACGGCGCTGACGGCCTATCTCGCGGCGCTGGTACCGGCTAGCACCGATCTGCTCATGTCGCCAAAGTTCGCGCTGCAGCTGGGTCAAGGCGAGCGCCAGTTCCGCTCGCTGGGCTGCGCCGAGTGTCACGTTCCGGAGCTCACGATCGAGAGTCCCATTGTCCGCTTGGGACCGACGGCAGAATCGCTGCCCGTGGTTGACCTGACGCCGCTTTTGGCCAGCAGCGCCGGTCCGCCCAGCAGGCCGCTGCGGGTACGGCTCTATAGTGACCTGCGACGGCACAACATGGGCGACGAGCTGGCCGAGGCACGCGGCTATCTCGGGATCCCGAAGGCCTCGTGGCTGACCCCGCCGCTGTGGGGCATCGCGTCAGCCGGTCCCTATCTTCACGATGGCCGAGCGGGTGACATCGAGTCCGCCATTCGGGCCCATCACGGCGAGGCGGAGTCGGCCCGCACCGCCTATGTTCAGCTGTCGGCAGCCGAGGGTGAACCGCTTCGCTTGTTCCTACTGAGCATGAGTCGCCCAACTTACGTGGAGTTCAAACCATGAAACGCTCGCACTTGTCGCCTGCGCGCTGGTGTCTATGGGCTGGCTGCGCCCTGCTAGGCCTGGGCTGCCTAGTCAGCGGCTGTGATCGTCGCTCTTCGGGTACGCCGGCGCAGCGAGGCGGCGTCATTCGCTTTGCCAAGCATGGCGCAGTCCGCCAAAGCGGTGCTCCGACCACCCCAGCCCCGGCGCCGACGCCGTCGCCGCCGGTTACCATCGCCGATCGCTACGCTCGCGACATCCGGCCCATCTTTATCCGCCACGGCTGCACGGGGGGCTCGTGTCACTCGGCCAATCGCGGCGGCGGCTTTCATTTCTCTGGCAACGACGAGCGCGAGCTTCCCAATGTCCTCTCGCGCATCGACTCGAAAAACCCCGAAAAAAGTGAGCTCTTGCTCAAGGCCACCGGCGTCGCCCAGCACAACGGCGGTCAGAATATCGCGCTCGGTTCCTGTGACTATCGCCGCTTGCTGGCCTGGATAAGCGAACAGCCGGATATCCAGTGCAGCGACGAACCTCCGCGCGACAGCGCCCGCTTTGCCCGCGAGATCATGCCGGCGCTGCACGTCCTGGGCTGCGACACCTGTCACAGCGAGCCGGGCGCGGCGCAGGTTCGGCTGGACCTGGCTGCCGTCAAGCAGGCCAGCGCAGCCCCAGCTGGCGCGCCGCTGTCAGCCCAGGGCAGTGCGCTGTTTACAGCCCTCGACTCGATGCAGGTGAACTCCTATTCACCGTGGACCAGTCCGATGCTATCGGCCCTGCTGGCGACGGATGGCAAGCACAGCAAGCAGATCGATCGTCGGCTCTGCGCCTTCCGGCGCGTCTACGGCTACATGGTCAATGCTCCCGAGCTGAGCTGTGACGTCAGCGAGACCACGCCTCCAGCGACGATGCCGGATCACGCTACCTACGCCAAGGCCGTCTATCCGATCATGGCCAAGCGCGCCTGCTATGACAGCAACTGCCACGGCTCTGGCGTCAAAGACATGGCTCTGCGTGGCATCACCAGCGAGGCGATCGATGGCTGGCACGACTACCTGATGCTGACCGCCCGAATCGAAGACTTCAAGCAGCCCGGCAAGAGCACTCTGATGCTCACCGCCAGAAACAAGCTGCCCCACGGCGGTGGCCAGCGGCTCGGCGGCGCCGGTGACTGCGTCGACGATGCGCTCTCAGCCTGGATGCAGCGCAAGCCCATCGTCCCCTGCAAGCCGCCCAAGCCGCCGTCGTACGAGCGCTTCGTCAAGGAGGTCCAGCCGGTCCTCGACAAGATGACCTGCACGCAGACCCGCTGCCACAGCGACTCGATCCGAGGCTACGTCATCAAGCCGTATCCCAAGGACGATAAGACGATGCGCGCCAACTATGACGCGACGCTGCGGAAGATCGACGTCGACTTCATGCCGTTCTCCGAGATCATGCTGCGCATGCGCGAGCCCTGCGCCTACTCCCGGGTAGCTGTCTGGATCGAAGGCAAGCCGCCCGTGACCTGCGAAATCATCACGCCGCCCCCCTCGGCCTTCCCCAGACTGAGCGAAGATCAGCACCAGAAGGCGAAGCCCGGCGCTCCGCCCCCCGTCACCAAGGGGTAAAGTGTCGGCCCTGCTTGCCTGCCCCCTAGGACTGGAATGACTGCTGCTACCGACGCTGAACAGGTCGCCGCCGCCCTGGCGCGCAACGACCGCTACCTGCGCGAGTTCATCGAAGAGCTGGCGATCTGCCCCTATGCTCGCACCTGTCGCGAGGCCGGTCGCCTGCACCGCGAGGTTCTGCTGCACACGGAGCCGCAGACCGAGGCACTGGTGGCGCGCATCTTGGAGTTATCGCGAGGCTCCTGCGACGACTTCGAGGTGGCGCTGCTGATCCTGCCGAACCTGCGCATGTCGGCCTGGGACTTTGATCGCTTCGTCCGCGGCGTGCAGCGCAGCTATCAGAAGCAGCGCAGCGAAGACAGCGGCACGCTATTTGTCGTCGCCTTCCATCCCGACTTCGACATGCGGCTCGACAACGCCGACGTCGCCGTCCGCTTCATGCGCAAGAGCCCCGATCCCACCATCCAGCTGGTTCGTCCTGAGGCTATCGCCCGACTGTGCGGCGAGCGCGATCGCGAGGTGCTGTCGCGCAACATCGCCGAGGCTGGACTGCGCGCCGTGCTCAGCCGCGACCCACAGCGCCTGACCCAGCTGCTTGCCGAGCTTCACCGCGACGGTCGCTAGGAGCGCCCCCGCGCTGGCGGCTGTGACCTAGCCGGAAGCGCTTGGCCGTGCTATCCCGTCTCGGCTTGTACTCTACCCAGGCATCGCGTCCGCACGCCGGCGCGCTCGGCGGCCTCACCTCATGAACAGCCTGCGCGAACTGCTGCACAGCGTCGGGCAGCAGCTGCAGACCGTGCAGCTGGGCTACATCCTCGCCGCGGTCCTCGTCTACTCACTCAGCCTGCTCCTCTGGGGGGCGCGCTGGCGCTGCATCCTGGCGGGCCTGGGGCAGCGCATCTCGCTTTGGGATGCGGCCGCGGCCAACATCGGCAGCGTCTTTGTCGCGAACCTTACGCCGACCCGCATCGGCGGCGATGTCTTTCGGCTGGCCATTGCCCGCTATCGGGGCCGCACCGAGCTTCTGCCGACCACGGCCTCGCTAGGCTACGACCGGCTGGGAGATCTGGTGCCGATCGTGCTCTTGGCCCTGCTGTCGCTGCCGACCCTGCAGCGCCTGGCGGGTGGTGGTCGCGGCCGCCTGCTGCTGTGGCTCTCGCTTGCCCTCGTCGCCAGCCTGGCGCTGGTTCTTCTGGTCCGCCGAGCCGCTCGGCTGCGGGCCTGGCTCGCGTCGCTGACCCGGCTGCGCCTGCCGCCCACGACGATCGTCGCGACGCTGGCCTACTCGTTCCTGCTGTGGGCGATGGATCTTGGGCGCATCTATCTGCTAGCCGCCGCGCTGGGGGTCCGCCTGGCGCCGCTCGATGTCGTCCCCATCTCGGTGCTGAGCGTGCTCGGCGGCCTGCTGAGCTTCGCTGGCCTCGGCATCGTCGAAGGCGGGCTGGCTGCGACGCTGGTGCTGCTCGGCGTACCGCTGGCCAAGGCCATCCCCATCGCCCTGTTCGAGCGCGCGATGTTCAACCTCTATGGCACCGCAGCCGGCGGGCTCGCTGTCCTGGCGCTCGGTGGAGCGGGGCTGCTGCGCGCGCTGCGCCGGGGCCAGACTCCCGACGGGCAGGCGCTAGGCCCCGGGCCACAGACGACGGCCGCGGCAGACGCAGCGCAGCCCGCCGTAGCTTCCGAGCCGCGCTAGCCGGCACAGGCCACGCTAGACAGCCCCGGGCGGACAGCCTACTGTGCCCGGCCATGAGCCTTGCTTCGAACCTAGCCTCGACGGTGATTCACTCGGTACGGGATAACTCGCGCCTGGCCGCCAGCATTGCGGAGTTCTACATGCATGGTGCGGTCCTGGGGCCGCTGGGCCGTCGCTATTGGGCCTGGCGGTATCGCCGGAGTGACCCCTGGAACTACGCGAACAGTCCCTATGAGCAGCAGAAGTACGAGCGCACGCTCGCGCTCTTGCCGCCGGCCCCGACCCCCGACGGCGTCCACACGCAGGTGCTGGAGGTCGGCTGCAGCGAAGGGGTGTTCACTGAGCTCCTGGCGCGCTCGCCCAAGGTGCACAGCGTGGTCGGCGTCGACGTCGCCGAGAGCGCCATCGATCGCGCCCGGGCCCGCTGTGCCGCCCTAGACAACGTCCGCCTGCACCTAGGCGATGTGCGCGAGGTGCCCTGGCAGGAGCGCTTCACCGCCGCCTTCTGCGCCGAGACGCTGAGCCACATGGGCTCCTGGCAGACCCTGCGCTCAATCTGCGACACGCTGGCCGAGCGGCTGCAGTCGGGCGGCTCGCTGGTGCTGGTCGATTCCTATCCCAAGGGCCGCTTCTTACATAAGCCCTTCCGCATGCACCGCGACCTAGAGCTTGTCCGCCGTGAGGTCTACGACGATCCCATGCGGCCTTACATGATCAGCGTGCTGAACCGCCGCTAGGCCAACGTCACACCGACACGCGGTGCAGCCGCAAGCGGCTAGCGAGCGATGCGCAGGCTGCGAATCAGCTCGCTCGGGCGAAAGCGGTCGAGCGTCGAGGCGCGATGGACGCAGCCGATGGTGCAGTAGGGGGCGCAGGACTTCTGGCTGTGGAACTCGCGCTGGATGTCGTCGCGGCTATAGGACGATAGCGGCGTCCCCGGCGTGCCGCGCTGCTGCGAGCAGTAGTGCACCAGGCCGTCCTCGCAGACGTACAGGTAGCGGGCTCCGGCCCGGCAGTGCCAGTCGTTGGGCTGACCGGCGATCAGGCGACGCTGAAAGTCGTTGATGCGGGTGTACATGCCCTGACCCAGCGCGACGACCTGGTCATAGACCGCGACCTCGGCCGGCGACAGCGGGCTAAGCTGCCCGGCGGCATCGTGCAGGACGCCGATCGACGTCGAAAAGCCTAGGCTGCGGGCCCGCTCGGTGATGCGCAGCGGATCCTCGGGATGCTTCATCCCCGCCCCCAGCACCGAGTTGATGTTGACGTGAAAGCGCGCATGCTCGGCGAGGTGCACCAGCTTGCGGTCGAGCGTCTTGAGGCTCTTCTGCGAGACCTCGTCGGGGCTGACGTTGTCGATGCTGATCTGCAGGTACTCCAGGCCGGCCTCGTTGAGGCGACGGATGCGCTCGGGACCGAGATAAAAGCCGTTGGTGATGAGGCCGGCGATCATGTCGCGGGCCCGGATGCGGGCGATGATCGCGTCAAGCTCGGGATGCATCAGCGGCTCGCCTCCGCTGATCGTGACGCAGGCGGTCTTTAGATCAGCCAGGCGGTCGATGCGCTGCAGCATCACGTGAAGCGGCACTGGGTCCGAGGTCTTGTCGTACTCGTTGCAGTAGGTGCAGGTCAGGTTGCAGCGCCGCATCGGGACGATCTGCACCAGCAGCGGATGGTACTTGTCGCGCAGTCCATCGGTCACCAGGCGCAGCGAGCGCACCGTCCGGCGGGCATCCCGCTGCAGCTTGTCGGGATCGATGGAGCCAATAAACGGCAGGGTCAGCGAAGAAGTCATGGCGGCCTAAGCGAAGGCCTGCGAGCTTGACAATGCAGAGGGGCGAATGCAAGGGTTTTTCCCCTCGGGCCAAGGGAGATCTCAGACGGTGAAGCGACAGAGTATTGCCATCGTTGCCGACTGGTACGTGCCGCGCATTGGCGGGCTAGAGCTGCACCTGCGTGATCTGTCGCGCCACCTGGCTCGAAGCGGCCACCGCGTCGATGTCGTGTGCATGACCCGCGACGATGGCAGCCGGCCGGGCGACTGGGCGTCGGAGGGAGTGACGGTGCATCGCCTGCCGGTCGCGCGCCTGCCGGGGCTGGACACCATCCGCGATCCCAGCGCGGTGCCGGTGCTCGAAGCCCTGCTGCGCGAGCTGGGCCCCGACATCATCCACACTCACAATGCGTTCTCGCCGCTGGCCCACGTCGGCGCCTGGCTGTCGCGCAAGCTCGGCATCCCGAGCCTGTTTACCGAGTGCTCGGTGCTGCGCGGTCGGGTCGGCTGGGCGCTGCGGCAGGCCAGCCGGCTGGCCGACTGGGGGCGCTGGCCGACCCTGCTGTCGGGCGTATCAGGCTTCGTCGCTGATGATGTCGCCTATGCCACCCGCCGCGACGAGGTCTATGTGCTGCACAACGGCAT
>CAZVMD010000103.1:0-21852 GCA_964628555.1 uncultured Myxococcales bacterium
GGTGGTGGCCGTTGCCGCCGCTGAAGCCATGGATCAGCTGGGCGATGCCCGCGGCCAGCAGGCGCTGCGCCAGGCGATGGCCGGCAAGCAGGACATGGCGCGGCTGCAGGCCGCGATGTACCTGTGCGGCAAGGGCGAGCGCGAGGCGCAGAAGATGCTGACCAGCGCGGTATCGCGCGGCAAGGTGCCAGAAGAGATCGCCGTGGCGATCCTCAGTCGGTTGGCGCAGGCCGGGGACACGGCAGCGCGCGAGAACCTGCTCTTGCGCCTCAACAACACCACCAACCGCGATCAGCAGCTGACCCTGGCTTCAACGCTGGCGCGCATCGGCGAGTCGCGTGGCCGCGAGCTCCTGCGCGATGCTGCCCGCAAGCCCGGACCGCAGCAGCTCCGCGCGGCGGCGCTCCTGGCAGCCCTCGATGAGCAGACCGATGCCGATCTGTTCCGCGGCGTAGCCAATAACAGCGATGCCCCGGCCCCGGCCCGCCTCTTGGCTCTCAGCGGGCTGGCTTACGTCGGTGCGACGAGTGATCTGAAGCAGCTGCAGGGCCTGCTGAAGGCGAACAGCGATCCCAAGCTGCGCCAGGCCGCGGCGGCCGCGATGCTGCGCATCAGCGATGCCGACCCAGTGCTGGCTGCAGCGCAGAGCCTATCGGTGGAGAGCGATCCGAGCTGGCTCCTGCGCGACAACGCGGTAGCGGCCTTGGGCGATCTGGACTCGCAGGGCAGCGTCAATGCCCTGGCTCGCATGCTGCGCCGCCGAGACTCTTCGGCCGAGGCCCGCATCGAAGCGGCGCGGGCCCTGGGACGACGCAGCGATCCGGCCGCGCTCCGCGTCCTGCGCGACAGCGTCGAAGACGGCGATGCCACGGTGCGGCAAGAGGTCATGCACTCGCTGGCCAGTGTCGGTCGCCGCCTGGGCGAGCGCGGCCTGACCACCGCGCGCATGGAGGCCAGCGGTCTTTTGAACAAGATCCTGCTGGCCGGCAACGGCGGCGATGAGGTGCCGGCTCGCGCGGCCCTGCTCTCCCTCGGCGATGAGAGCCAGCGGGCCCCACTGTCGGCGGCACTCAAGAGCAGCGACGATCGCAAGCGACTGCAGGTGGTGCAGGCCATCGATCGCGATCCCGCCCTGCTGGCCGCGGCCATTGAAGACAAGGCGCCGATGGTGCGGCAGATGGCCGCCCGCAAGCTCGCAGCGCTGGGCGATCAGCGAGCCGCGCCAGTGCTGCGCGAGACCATCGCCAGCCAGCGCAACGGCGCCGAAGGTCTGCACGCGTACGCCCAGCTACGCCGACTGGGGCAGGACATGTCACCGCCCCCCGATGCGCAAGGGATGATGGAGAGCAAAGATGCGCAGACGCGGGCGGCAGCGCTCGAAGCGCTGAGCGTACAGGGCGGCGAGACGCGCAAGCGAGCGCTGGAGCAGGCCGCGCGCGACAGCGATCCGCGCGTGCGACAGCGAGTTCTGGAGCTGGCGCTTGAGATCTCGCAGGAAAAGGGCGGCGCTGGCCTGCCCTTGGCGACCACGGTGCTCAAGCAGCTGACCCGCGATGCCGATGGCACAGTGCGCGCGCGGGCCAGTGCCCTTTTGACCCGCCTGCAGTCGCAGAAGCGCGTCGAAGAGGCGAGCCCGCCGCCGCCAGCCCCGACCGAAAACCCCAGCCCGCCCGTCGATGCGGGTGCGACGAGCAGCGGCAGCGAGACGCCCACCCCAGCCGCCCCGACTGCAGAGGGGGATGGCAAGACCGGCAGCGAGGGCGACAAGCTGGACAACGAGCAGCTACAGAACATGCTCAAGACCGGACGCGAGCAGTTCAAGCGGCAGGACTATCGCAAGGCGCAGAAGTCGCTGGAGCGCTTAAGCAGCCTGTGCGGTCGGCAGTCCAGCAAGCCCTGCGCGCCGATCGCCTACGAGCTGGCCTTCTATCTGGGACGCACATACGAAGAGCAGGGGCAGCAGGCCGACGCCATGAACGAGTTCCAGCGGCTGTCGGGCAAAAAGGGTGGCACGGGCGAGCAGCGCGACTACATCAGCCGAGCCATCAAAGACCTGGGCAAAAAGCTCGGTCGGGTGCAGGTCAAGCGCAGCAAGCGCGGGCGCTGCGAGACCACGATTCTATGGGTTACGCCGGGGGAGCAGGTCATCCCGCTCGGCGGCGGCGATACGCGCACCGTAACCGTCGGGCGCAATGAAAAAGTATCCGTGGGGGAATGCAAGTGACGGACACGACCAGACGACCCTGGCCGCTCTCCGTAGGCCTTGAGCTTGGCCTTGAGCGAATCGCCACCAGCCTGGTGGCCCTGCTACTTTTCTGCAGTGCGCCCGGGCGGGCCGCGGCCGAGGCCAGGGGGGAGGTGCTGCTGACCCCGCCGTGGTGGGCCAAGGGCGCAGCGCTGTCGATTGACGGACGACCGGCCGGCACGCTGCCACAAAAGATCCTCTTGCCCCCGGGTGATCACCGGCTGGTGCTACAGCAAGGCCGAGCGCTGTTGCCTGTCTCTGTGACGGTCAAGGCCGGACGCGGCACGCTGGTGCGCTGGCCCCGCCTGACCGCCCCTGAGGTCACGCTCAGCAAAGCGGTGGGGCTGGTCTTTGAGCCAAGCAAGGTGCAGCCGGCGCTGCAGCAGGCGATGCTCAGCGGCATCCACGGCGCGCAGTACGTCGCGCTGGGGGAGTACGGCACGCTGGAGAGTCCGCCAATGCCCATGGCCTGTAGCGAGTCAGCGGCCTGCCTGGAAGAGCTCGCGAGCGGGCACGGCTTGCGCTTTGTCCTCAGCCTGCAGCACAGCCCGGCCGATCCGACGACCCCGCTGATGCTGCGCATCTTTGACGCCGAGACCGGCGACTTCGCGCTGCAGCAGGCGGTGACGGTGACCGAGGCCGAGCTCGGCAAGCGCCTGCCGCCCCTGGTGACGCAGGCGCTGCAGCGGGCCCCGCAGCGGCCGCTGGGGCTCATCGAGATCAGCTCCCAACCCACCGCGGCCGAGGTGCTGATTGATGGTCGTCGTCTGGGCCTGACCCCCTATCGGCGCGCCGCCAGCGTCGGCGAGCACGATGTCGTGCTGCACAAGACCGGCTTTGCCGACTACCTCAACACCGTCGATGTGCAGCCCGGCCGCGGCTCGGCCCTCGACGCGGTCCTCCGCCCGGAAGCGCCGCCCAGCCTGCCGCCGCGCCCCCCTGCCACGGCGAAGCGCTAAAACGTCAGCGACTCGGCTGGGCAGACCGTGCTCTGCGGATCCGGCATGTGACCCCGGAGCACCACAAAGGCACGGAAGGCTGGCGCCAGCTGACCAAAGCCGGCCCCGCCGCCGACATCGATAGCGCCGCGCAGCCAGCCGATGCGCAGCACGCCGCGTAGCTCGGTCCCCTGCACCGAGCCGCCATCTACTAAGTTGGCCTGCCCTACCGCTTCACCCAGCAGGGCCAGGCCGATGCGCCGCACGGGCAGCTTGCCGCCGGCTGCCAGGCCCCACTCCAGCTGATCGTGCAGTGTGGTCTCGTAGAGCTTGCGCTCGGCGGCAAAGCGCACACCTAGCTGCGCCGAAAACGCCAGCCAGCGCAGGCGCAGCGAGCCGATGATGCGCGGGTTCATGGTGAAGGAGGAGGTGGCGATGAAGTCGCGCTGTCCTCCACCGGGAGCCGTCATCTCCATGACCAGGGCCGCACCCAGCTTGCCTTCGGGCGGTGTCAGCAGCGCCTTGGCGCGGAAGCGCAGATCGCCGAGCCCAGTCGTCCCCAGCGGCTCAGAGACCCCCTGCACATCGGCGGAGCTAGCACCGGTCAAGCGCAGGCGATCGCCGCTCTGCCAGAGCGAAATCGGCGCGGCAAAGCCGACTGCCAGCCGGCCGCGATAGACCCCCAGCTCGGCCCCGGCATCGAGGCTCAGGCGATAGCGAACCGGTACCGCCTGCTCGACACCGGTCAGTCGATTGCGCAGCACCAGGGCACGGCCAATAAAGGACGCACCGCCGGCAAACCACAGCTGACCGGCTGCCGGCACCGGGGCGCCTTCGACTTGGCCAAACGACATGGGCCCAGGCGCTGGCGCAAAGCGCTCGACGGCAATGCCAGTGTCTTGCGCGTAGGCCAGCGAGGGTAGAAGGAGGAGTATGAGGAGCGGGAGGGGGAGGCAGCGACGGGGAAGGCTACTTCTTGTCGGACTTTTTGTCGGCCTTGGGCGCCGGCTTGCCGGGCTCGCCGAGGGCGGCGAAGAGCTCGACGCTGGACAGCGTCGAGTGACGGGACTCTTGGCGCTTGCGATCACGACCGGCCTTCTGGTGGTTGCGGACGCGGCGGCGCGAGGAAACTGCGGTGTTGGAAGCCATCTATATCTCCGAATATCCAGGGATGCCTGCAGGATGCAGCAGTCTCCCCAGGCGACCGGACGGTGTCAAGTAGGCAGTCGCAGCCGGCCCCAGACAGCCGCTCGATTCATCCGACCGGAAGCCCACTGTCGGCCACTAGCTGGGATGCGCTAGGATGATCGCCATGCTGAAATCGACGCTGCTGCGCGGCAGACCGAGGACCGTTCTGCTCGTAGTCCTGCTGGCCTTTTGTGCTTGGGTGATTGGCACCCAAGTAGAAGCGCGCCCCGGCGGGGGACAGAGCTACCGTTCTTCAACGCGCAGCTCGTCATCGTCCTCGGGCTCGTCGCGCAGCTACTCTTCCGGCAGCCGCAGCTCCAGCTCGTCGAGCTACGGCTCTTCGAGCTCGTCTTCCAGCTCGTCGTCGCGCTCGTATTCCTCGGGCTCGTCCTCCTCGGGCTCGTCCTACTCCGGCTCATCCGGTAGCTCGACGACGGTCTACGTGCCCAGCAGCGGCTATTCCTCGTCCAGCTCAGGCTGCAACGGCTTTACCTGGGTGGTGCTGATCTTGATCGTCGCGGTGCTGTTGTACCTGTACCTGCGAGGACGCCGCGGCAACCAGCGCAGCGAGGAGCGGGCGACAATCGAGGTCGATCAAGCAACGGCACAGGCCGGCATCGCCGCCCTGCGCGAGCGGGACGAAGCCTTCGACCCCGCCGCGTTTGTCGAGCGCACCCGCACCGTCGTCGCCAAGGTCAACGAGGCCTGGCTGCAGGGCCATATGGGACCCACCCGACGCCTGATCTCGGACGGCGTGTTTACGCGCTTTAATGCCCAGATCCAGCTCTTGCGCGCTGACGGGCTGCGCAATGCGATGAGCGACTGGCGTGTCGTCTCGGCCGATATCCTGGCCGCTGAAGCCGACGAGATGTGGGACTCGCTGCACGTGCGCATCGTCGGGGCGGCGCGCGATCTGAACGTCTCAATTGGCACCACCGATGCCGAGGTGCAAAAGAAGCTGCGCGGCGAAAAGCTCGCCGAGTACCACGAGGTGTGGTCGTTTATCCGTCGCCGCGGTGGCAAGTCCAAAAAGGGCGTGCCGGCCCTGGAAGGCCAGTGCCCAAGCTGCGGCGCGCAGCTACCGACCGGCGATGTCGTCAAGTGCGACTACTGCCAGGCGCTGGTCAACTCGGGCGAGCACGACTGGGTGCTGGCCGAGATCACCCAGCCCGAAGAGTGGCGAGCCGGCGCGGTTCTCGACGATCTGCCGGGACTTGAGGAGCTGCGTGGCCGCGATCCGACGATCAGCCGACAAGAGCTCGAAGATCGTGCCTCGGTCATCTTCTGGAAGTGGATCGAAGCGCGCAGCAGCGGCAAGCCCGACAAGCTGGCCCGCTTCTGCATGAAAGATCCCAGCGATGCCGGCACGGCGGCCGAGCTCCTACTGAAGCCAGCCAAGCTGCGCGATGTCGCGGTCGGTAGCGCCGAGCTCAAGTCGCTGTCGCCCGTCGAAGATCACCGGCGCCGCAGCCATGACCGAGCGGTCATCGAGGTTCGCTGGAGTGCCGCCGTAGATGGCGCCGAGGCGGCCTTCGATGTCCATAACTTCGAGCTGGCCCGCGCCGCCGATGCGCCGCAGCACGCCAAGTTCAAGCGCGGTCTGTGCTCGCTCGACTGCCCAGAGTGTGGCGGTCAGCTAGCGACCTCGGATGCCGTGACCTGCACCTACTGCGGCACCAAGCTAAGTGGAGGCAAGGCCGAGTGGGCGCTGTTCGCCGTGCGCAAAGGCGAGCTGCCCCCTGAGCCGGAAGAAGAGCAAGCTGGCGAAGATGACGGAGGCGAGGGTGGCTCTTCCGGCATCGACACCGGGCTGGCGATTGGCGCGGTCATCGCGGGCGCGGCAATCGGCGCGCTGGCTGACTCCTCCGACGAAGACTAGGCGCAGGGGCGAGGAGCTGCCCTCACCCGGGGCCCGCCCTCACCCGCCGATCGACGCTGGGCGCGCGCCATAGCGCCCGGCAGGACCCAGGTGGTCTGCGGTAGGCGACCGCCCAAAAGCACCACAGCTGCCGGCACTTGCCTGGGTCCTCCCCCCACAACGAGGACCGAGACAGGAGCCCACTCACGATGATATAGTTCGGCTGAGAGCCTCATCGTGACTCACGACCGGATAGGTCCCTATAAGATCGTCCGCAAGATCGGAGAAGGCGGTATGGGCGCGGTGTACGAGGCGCTGCAAGAGCCGATTGGCCGTCGCGTCGCGGTCAAGATCTTGCACCCCAAGTACGCCGCCGAGCCGTCGATCGCGGCGCGCTTTTTGAACGAAGCGCGAGCGGTCAATCTTGTCGACCATCCTGGCGTCGTCCAGATCTCTGACTACGGCCAGATGCCCGACGGAACGGCCTATCTGGTCATGGAGTTTCTCAAGGGCGAGACGATGAGCGCCCGCGTCAAGCGACCAGGCGGGCTGGGGCTGCCCGATATCGTCCGGCTGGCGCGACAGATTGCCTCGGCGCTGGCCGCTGCGCACGAGAAGAACATCTTTCACCGCGACCTCAAGCCCGACAACGTCATGCTCGTCCCGGATCCCGACGCTGATATGCCGGGACGCGAGCGGGTGAAGCTGCTCGACTTTGGCATCGCCAAGGTGGCGCAGGCCGACAACGACGAGAAAAACGGCGGGCAGGCCCCCAAGACGGCGACCGATGTGGTGATGGGCACGCCGCGCTACATGGCGCCCGAGCAGTGCCGCGGCGGTGTAGCGATTGATGGCAAGGCCGACGTCTACTCCCTCGGCGTCATGCTCTACGAGATGCTGGCCGGCCGGCCGCCGTTTTCCGGTGGCTCGGGCGAGGTGCTGGCGATGCACATCTACGAGACGCCACCGCCGCTTAAGCAGCTTGCGCCGCATGTGCCGGAAGAGCTGACCAACCTCATCCACCGCCTGCTGGCGAAGAAAAAAGAAGAGCGACCGACCATGGCCGAGGCGCAGAGCGCGCTCGATCAGGTCGCGGTCCGCCATCCGACCTCGGTGCTGCAGGCGATCAAGCTGACGCCGGCCATGCTGAGCGCGATGAGCACGCCGAGCGGCTCGCAGCCCCACCTGACCCCGGCCGGCACCGCCGCCCCGCCCTCGACCACCGGGATGTCCGCAGGGCAAGCCACTAGCCCCCCGGCCGGCACGCTGCGACGCGTGTTCGCAGTGGGCATGGCGATCTTGGCGCTAAGCGGCCTGCTCGTCGGTCTGTGGCTTTCAGTGAAGCCACCACCGCCGCCGCCTCAGCCTGCCATCCAGCTGCCGCCGCCAAAGCCGCCCGATCCCCCGCGCCGCGTACGCTGGACCTTGACCAGCAATCCCCCCGGTGCCGAGGTGGTGCGCAAGAGCGATGACAAGGTCCTGGGGACGACCCCCTGGAGCGGAGACGATGTCGCCGGCGAGGGACAGCTGGAGGTGCGGCTGCGCCTTGCGGGCTATGCCGAAAAAGTGGTGCAGCTGGATCGCGCCACCGACCAGAAAGTCAGCGAAGTGCTGGAAGCGCTGCCCAAGCGGCCTGTCCGTCCCGTCGGCCCCTTGCGCCCGGTGAAGCCAGGTGTCTCCGGAACTGGCAAGCCCAACACCGGCGGCAACAAACCCCCTGCTGGCAACGGTGGAAACAATGAGCAGCCGCGCATCGTCGACTAAGCTTCTCATCTTGCTGTTGCTGCTCGCGGCGCTGGCCCCCGTGCAGCCCGTCGCGGCGCAGAGCAAGCAGGACGGCTGTCTTAAAGACGCGGTCTGTCGCGATGCCTACTACAAGGCCCTCAAGCTGTATGACGAGGGCAAGTATGTCGAAGCGCTGGATGGCTTTCAGTCGGCCTACGCCCGACGGCAGATGCCCTGGCTGATGCTCAACATCGGCCGCACGCTGCAGCGGCTGGGACGAGCGCAGGAAGCCATCACCTACTACGAGCGCTACAAGAAAGCCGAGCTCAACATCGACGCGGCTACCCTCGACCGCGTAAACAAGTACATTGAGCAGGCCAAGGCTCTCCTCGACTCATCGCCGCCGGAGCAGCCGACGACCCCGCCGCCGGTCAAGCCGCCGGTGGGAACCGGTGAGCCCACGACCGATCCGGCCAACCCGCCACCCCCGACCACGACCCCGCAGCTCACGCCGCAGCCGACCGCCGCCGCGACGACGAGTCCGGCGCTCGATAAGCCGACGCCGGTCTACAAGAAGTGGTGGTTCTGGACCATCATCGGCGTCGTAGTCGTCGGTGGGGTCGCCGCTGGGGTGGGCGCTGCAGCCGCGACGCGCTCGCCGCCGGCGGAGCCGTTTCTGCCGACCGATCCCATCTTTACGCCGATGTTTTAGCCCTCACTGCTTAAGAGAGAAAACCATGCGCCCGCAGCCCTTGCTTCACTCTGCTTTGCGTGCCTTGGCTGGACTGGCTTGCTTGCTCGGGGTGGTCGTGCTGCCCAGCTGTGGCGGCACGCCGGACAACTTCAGCGTGCTCGTGCTCATCGAGAACGTGCCGCTCGACGGCAGTCAGCTGATCGTCAAGGCCATGCTCGATGGGCAGGCGTCGTCGAACCAGCTCGACGTCAACAACAGCCTGACGCGCTTTGGCGTCCGCGTGCCGCGCGATCGGGCCGGCAACCTGAGCCTCAACATGCAGGTGCTCGACAGCGCCAAGTGCGTGCTGGCCGAGGGCACAGTGGCCCGCGGGCTGGCGGCCCCGGAATATCAGGTGACGCTCAATACTCGCCTTATGACGCTGCAGCCGCGCCGCTGCCCGGTCGAGATGGTGCCGACCTGCAGCCCCAAGCTGTTCTGCTGGTCGCGTCCAGTGCCGCAGGGCAACCCCATCCGCGGCATCTGGGCCACCAGCGCCACCGACATCTGGGCGGTCGGCGACTTCGGCACGCTCCTGCACTACAACGGCACCGCTTGGCAGGTGCTCGACAGCCCCAGCAACGACAACCTGCGCGCGGTCTGGGCCAGCTCGGCGTCCGATATCTTTGTCGTCGGCGATGGTGGCCGCATCCTGCGATCGACCGGCGGCAGCTTCCAGTCGACCAACAGCCCGACGACGCAGCCGCTAAACGGCGTCTGGGGCAACAGCGCCACCGACGAGGTCTGGGCGGTCGGCAACGGCGGCGTACTCCTAAAATACGATCGGGCTGGCGGAGCGTGGTCTAGCGTCACCAGCCCGACGACCAATCAGCTCAACGCCATCTGGGGCACGGCCAAGAACCGCGTCTATGTCGCGGCGCATGGCGGCACCGTCCTGCGCTACGACGGCACCAGCTGGGGCCTAGAGATGAACACCGGGGTCAGCGCCAACCTCCTTGGGATCGGCGGCGATGCCAGCAAGGTCGTGGCCGTGGGCCAGAGCGGCACCCTCATCACCAGCACCGCGATCAACACCTGGACCAGTCCGCCGAGCGGCACCACCAATGACCTGCAAGTGGCCTGGGGCAAGGCCGGCACCTACTGGGCAGCGGGGACAGGCGGCGTGCGCTTGCGCGACAGCGGCGGCGGCTTTGCTATGGTCACCGGCGACGGCGAGAGCGGTAGCTTCTATGCTCTGGGCGGCACGGATGCGGCCGATCTTTGGGCGGGTGGTGACGGCGGCCTGCTGACCAACTACAAGACCAGCTGGACCGCCAAGCCGGCCAATGTGCGGCAGCTGATCCGCGCCGTCTATGGCTTCAACAGCAAGAACGTGTGGGCCATCGGCGCAGCCGGCCTGATCCTCCACTACGACGGCACCACCTGGACCCAGGTCACAAGCGGCACCACCCAGGATCTAAACGGCATCTGGGGCGCCAGCGCCAACGACATGTGGATCGTCGGCAACAATCGCACCATCTTGCGCTACGACGGCAAGGTGTGGACGGGCAAGGCGCTGGCCAACGCCACGCTGACCGATCTCAAGGCGGTGTGGGGAGCTAGCTCGGCCACCGTCTGGATCGTCGGCGCCAGCAGCAAGCCGATGGAGAACCATCTGGTCAACTTCATCGGCGCCACCGAAAACGCGATCATTCTCACCGTGATGAGCGGCTCGCTGCCGACCTTCAATGCCATCTGGGGTGCCTCCAACGACAGCTTCTGGGTCGGCGGTGGCAACCTCGCCGCCAATGTCCTGCCGGCCGGACCGCAGATCGCCGTCAAGAACCTCAGCGGCTCGGTCGTCAACCTGTGGGGCACGCGCGACAACGACATCTGGGCCGTCGGCAATGGCGGCCACATCTCGCACTACAACGGCGTCATGTGGTCGCCGACCAGCAGCACGGTCAGCGAAAACCTGAGCAGCGTCTTTGGCTTTGGCGACAGCGATGTCTGGGCGGTCGGCACCGGCGGCACCGTCCTGCGCTGGAACGGCACGGCCTGGAGCAGCCAGATCAGCCTGACCAAGAACCTCCTCACCAGCGTCTGGGGTCCCAGCGCCACCGACGTCTGGGTAGGCGGCGAGCTCGGCACCCTCCTACACACGCTGAAGTAGGGGGGAGGGGCGCGCGCGATGATCCTGGACCTGCGACTGCCTGCTGGCTGGACGCAGGGACGTATTTTCGCGCCGGCAGAGTCGTCTGACTCAGAGACGCTGCAGGCTGAGGCCAGCGGGCCGGCTAGCGCGCTCCTTGGGACTGGCAGCGCAGCGGCGCTCAGCGAGCTGCGGCAAGCTCGCATCCTCTGGCCGGCGCCCGAACACAGCGACGAGCACAGCGACGAGCACAGCGACGAGCACAGCGACGAGCACAGCGACGAGCACAGCGATGCTCCGGCGGCGCTCCTGGTCTCGCCCCTGCTGCCGCTGATGCGCTCGCCTACGCTGCTTCTGCGCAGCGCGCTTTCGAGCGAGCCAGACTATGAAGTAAAGAGTGAGTCGCCCTTCTTGGCAGTGCGGCTGGGGGCCTGGGAAGTGACCGTGCTTGAGACCACGGGAACCAGCCGCGAGACCGGCATCGAGAGCGCTCGCCTCTACGCGGTTCTCGACGCTGGGTATGGCGCCTACATGCTGGTCTTTATCGACTGCGATCCGGGCCGGATGAGCCTGCGACGCGACCAGCTGGTTGAGCTTGTCAGCGACGCGCAGCTGCGCCAGACCCCACGGCCCCCAGAGCCGGCAGCCGCAGCCAGCGCTGAGCTCGACGCCGACTACCTGCCTGACCCCACGCTGACCGAGCTAGAGCCCGATGGCGATGCCGCGCCTCTGAAGGAAGCGCCCAGCGCAGCCAGCGAGCTGGAGCCCGACGTGACCGCTCCGACCGACGCCACCCCGACGCTGGAGCCACTCTCCCCTCCCCTCGCCCAACCGGCCGAGGCGACCGCAGGGCCCAAAAAGCCCAGCGATCCCAGCGATCCCGCGGCCCTGCCGATGCCGCCGCAGCGGCCGGCTGAAGACGTGTATCTCAAGGACAACCTGTACCCCCACCTCGTCGACTGAACCGGTCGCTGCGTGATACACTTTGGACTGCTGTTCATCTGCTCTGTCCGACGTATCCACGCCACTCATGGGAGTCTGTTATGTCCGATATTGATTTTGCGTCCCAGCCGCCGGAGCAGCTCGATGAGGGCTTGCCGGCAGGCTTTGCCCAACACGATGACGACGAAGCGCAGCATCGCGAGCCGGCGGCGCCGACTGGCCTGCAGGCGCTCTCACAGAAGGCCCCGAAGGAAGCTGGCGGAGTCTCGCCGCACGAGGGCCTGCTGGCGACCGCCACGCTGATCGGCATGGCGCGCCACCAGATGCCTGGCCTGGATCCGGTCGACTCGCCGACCGGGCTGATGAGCCTTTTGCACAGCCCGATGCACAACGAGCCGCAGTCCAGCGACAGCCAGCGCTACGGCATGGACCTCAGCCGCAGCAGCGTCGCCGGCGGCAACGTCGCCGGCACCAAGACCGCGATCGGCAACGCCGGTGGTGGCGTGCGCAACATGGCCCAGACCGACTCGGTGAACTCGGCGATGTCAGCGGTCGGCAACCTCAGCAACGCGCTGGGCAGCGGCGTCGCGCATCAGCTCTCCGAAGCAGGCAAGCAGGCCCAGGGCCACATGGCCTGGCTGGGCCAGGGCGTCAAAGACATCTACAAGATCCGTCGGCAATAGCCCGACGGCCAGCCAGCGTCAGCCGGCGCTGGGACGAAACGCAGGGTAGGGAACAGGGAGCTATGCCATGGGCTTGAACGTCGCATTCGACTGTCCACCGGGCTGGAACTGCATCGGTGGCGACAACGACGAGAGTGGTGCGGCCCGCGTGACGCCTCCCGGTGAGCTGGACGCCTGCATCATCGTCGGCACGCGACCGCTGTACTACCAGCCAAGCAAGATCCTGTCGCCCGAGACCCTGGTCGATGAAGTCCTGTCGCAGCAGCCGCTGTTCCGCGTCGTGCGCCGCTCGCCGCCCGAGCAGCTGCAGTCGGTACACGGCCGCCTGTTCCTGGTGCGCATCGTCGGCTGGCATGGCGAGCCCAAGATCGCTGCCGGCCAGCTGATCACCGTCTTTGTGCCGCAGGATGGCGACATCTCGGCCCGCGCCGCCGTCTCGGTCTTTATGTGGTACACGGAAAAAGCGGGCCGCAAGTATGCGCCGCAGGCCATGGCCCTGTTCCGCAGCCTGCGCATCGTCTCGATGTCGCAGCAGAGCTGGCCCCCCTCCTCGGTCCTGCAGCAGTACTCCGAGTAGCGCGCTTACAGCACCTCGGCCCGCTGGCAGAGCTCGCGCAAGAGCTCGTCGGCGGGTCCCTCGGTGCGTCGGCTCGGCAGGCGATGCGCACCCGGCCGCAGGCCGCGCAGCCAGACCCCCAGCAGACGCCCCAGCTTGCCCAGGCCCGACACGCGAGCCCGCCCGGTCAGCGGATCGCAGCCGCTCTGCCGCAGGCGCTCACCGATGCCGCGATAGATCGACTCGGCGGCGGCGATGGCCAAGTGGCCGCCGGGCTGCAGCATCGCAATGCCCTGCCGCGCAGCCTGATAGTGACGATCCGCGCGCGCCAGCAGCTCTGCCACGGCGCGCCGCAGAGCTGGCGGGGCCGAGGCACCGCGCTCGGCCAGCCGGAGGACGGTGTCGCTGGACAGGCCGTGCTGACAGAGCAGCTCATCGGGCAGGTAGACCCGGCCGCGGCGCGCGTCTTCTCCGACGTCGCGAGCGATGTTGGTAAGCTGCATGGCCACGCCCAGATCGCAGGCCCGCAGGTAGACCTCTTCGCTCCGCTCCAGCTCGGGCGAGCCATCCGCGCGGCACGGCGGCATCCGATGGCCCAGCACATAGGTCATCATCAGCCCGACGGTGGACGCGACGTGGAAGCAGTACACCAAGAGCTCGTCCCAGCTGCCGTAGCTCTGGCCGCGCGCATCCATCTCCATGCCGCGCAGCAGCAGCTCAGGCACGGCCTGCGGCAAGCCGGTGCGGGCGACCACCGCCGCAAACGCTCGATCGATCGGGCTGCCGGCCGACGCTACCGCCGACGGCTGATAGGCCACCGCCAGGCGCGTGCGCAGCGCGGCCACACGCTGCAGCAGCACCTGCGTATCGCTCTCGGCATCGGCGGCGACGTTGCCCTGGCCATCGTTGTCGCCATCCACCGTGTCATCGGCGTGGCGACAGAACGCGTACAGCGCCCAGGCCTCGTGGCGCTCGGCGCGCGGCAGGAGCAGCGACGAAAAATAGAAGCTGCGCGAGTGCTGCCTAATCAGCGCCTGACAGGCCCGCAGATCGGCGACCGCGATCATCGACTGGCTGCTCGGCACGCGGACCGGCCGCGGTGGCGACGGAACAAGAGCAAGCTGGTTCATGGGCGAAGCTCAGAGGAGGCGCGAGCGGTGGAAGGACTGGCCTCGGCTCCCGATTGGATGCCCGCCGCTGCCCGCTTGCGTCCGCGGGCTCGCTCCTTGTGAAGCTCGTGCAGGTAGAGGTCAAAGTCCACCTGCATGGTGTGGCGCGGCGAGGCCACATAGCGACGACGCAGCGCCGCTGTCTCGGCTGCCATATCGGCCTGCAGCTGCTCCCGGCGCGGCAGCGCGTACTCGCCGCGCAGGTATTCGGCCACCCACTGCCCCTGCGCCTCAGCCAGCGGCATGATCGCGCCGAGCGGCTGCAGCAGCCCGATGAAGAACAGGTTGACGATGTCGGGGTGGAAGACGCGACGGAACAGCGGCAGCTCATTGTCCGGCGCCGAGACAAAGTCGGGCGCAAAGAAAGGGAAGCTCACGTTGTAGCCGGTGCAGTAAATCAGGCTGTCGATGCGCTCGCGGCTGCCGTCGAGAAACTCGATCTCGTCGCCACACAGGCGGCGGATGTTGGGCTTGGGCAGGACATCGCCGCTGCCCAGCCGTAAAAAGATATCCGACGAGATCGTCGGGTGGGCCGCAAGCGGGCTGTGCGCCGGTTGGGGCAGGCCGTAGCGCGCCAGGTCACCGACGGCGATCTTGTACATCAGCTGGCCGACGCGCTCTTTGAACCACAGCGGCCAGTGCGGCGAGGTCAGCCAGGTATCGAGCGGCCGACCGAGCAGGTACTTCGGCACGATGTGCGCCCCGCGGCGGCTGGCCAGAAACACTCGCTCGGCGACCTGGCTGCACTCGACGGCGATGTCCATGGCGCTATTGCCCATGCCCAGCACCAGCACGCGCTTATCGGCAAACGGCCGATTATCGACATAGTGATGGGCATGCAGCGTCGTGCCGGCAAAGGTCCCGGGAAACGGCGGCGCGGGATAGCGCGGATCCCAGTGATGGCCATTGGCGACCAGCACCGCACCGTATTCCTCGACGGTAGCCGCCGACCAGGTGCCATCGGCCTGGCGCTGCGCGGTGCGCACCAGGAAGCGACCGGTCGCTGTGCGCTCGACGTGCTCGACCCGGGTCTGGAAGCGAATCGCGGCGCGAAAGCCGAAGTGATCGACGTAGGACTCAAAGTAGCGCGCGATCAGGCTGTGATGGGGAAAGTCGGGATAGTCGGCCGGCATGGGAAAGTCGCTGTAGGCCATGCGGTCGCGCGAGGTGTTGATGTGCAGCGAGCGATAAGCCGACGACATGCCGTTCTGGTTGCCGAAGACCCAGTTGCCCCCGACGCGATCGCTGACCTCAAAGCAGTCAAAGGGCAGCCCGGCCTGATGCAGCGCCTTGGCGGCGGCGATGCCACTTGAGCCTGCGCCGATCAGGCAGGCCTTGCCTTGCAGTCGTGCCATGGCCGATTCATATCACGCGACCGCACAGCCAGCCGCGCCGCGCTCCGCCCCGATTCGCCGGCCGGCCGGCCCGGACTCGCTGAGCGACGGAGGCCAAGCCGCAAAAAAGTCTGCGCGGGCCCTTCCAGGAAGTCCGGTAAAGTAACAACAATGCCCGACGTAATGGCCATCGTCAGCAAGGCGATCTTTGAGAAGGCGGCGCGCGGAAAAGCGGTGGGAGCCCTGTGGCCAACCCAGGCCTATCACAGCGGCAACAAGCAGCTTGAGAAGCTCGGGACCGGCGGCCGGCTGTTCCTGGTCACCGTGCGTCCCAGCCCCAAAAGCGGCGAGGCGCTGTGGCTGGTCGGTGTGCTGGAGTCGCCGACCTTCGACGGCGAAGCCTGGGTGGCGAGCCGCAACCGGCGACCGATCGCCAACATCACTGATCTAAAAGACAAGCTGCGCTTCGAGTCTGGCAAGGGACTTGCGAGCGGCAAGGGCTCGCTGGCCATGTCGCTGCAGACGCCGCGCGTGCTGACCGCCGCCGATGCCGAGCTGCTGCTGGCCGCCGCCCCGCTGCGCGCCCCCAAGCCGCCGCGCCCCCCTGGCCCGGTCAATGTCGCCCGCCACGAAGAGGGAAGCCCCCTGCCCTGCCTGTGCCGGCGCTGCCTGGTCGAGGCCAAAGACCGCGTCGAGATCGACGGGCAGACCTATGTCCGCGGCACCGTCGAGGTCAATGGCCGTCTGCTGTGGTTCTGGCTGCCGGCCGAGCTGCAGGACGAGCTCGGCGAGCTCGCGGCAGCGGTCGGCGCGCGCATGCGCAAGCGCCTGCCGCCGTGGAAAAAGAAGTCAGACGCCGCCGCCACCACAGGTGCCAGCGACGACGACAGCGACGACGACAGCGACGACTAGGACGGCTTAGCTGGCCGCCCGCAAGGCCGCCAGGAAAGCCTGTCCGTACTCAGCGAGCTTGCGCTCCCCGACGCCAGAGATGGCGAGCAGGCCGGCCTCATCCTGCGGCTTGTGCAGCGCCATCAGGCGCAGCGTGGCGTCGCCAAACACGATGTACGGCGGCACGCCCTTCTTGTCAGCCAGTGACTTGCGCAGCCCGCGCAGCGCTTCAAATAGATCTTCATCGCAGGCGATCTCGCTGCCGCGCGCCCCCAGGCGACGGCCGGCCCGCTTGCGGGCTAGGCTGCTGCGACTGCTCTGCCCGGCAGCGCTCGCCTCGCTAGCCGCCCCACCCCGCCGGTGACGACTTGGCGCATCCTCGGCCGGAGCTTGGGCCAGCGGGCGGCTCAGCGTGATGGCGCGACGCTCGCGCAGGGCGGCCATGCCGTCGTCGGTGATGGCCAGGGTGTTGAAGCGCTCGGGGTTCTGCCGCAAGAGCCCCAGCCGCACCAGCTCGCGGGCCATCGCTGCCCACTCGGTGCGGTGGTGCTCGCGGCCGATGCCATAGGTCGACAGCTGCTCGTGCCCATGCTGGCGCAGCTTGTCTTGATCGCTGCCGATCAGCACGGCGATGACGTGGTTTAGGCCCACATCAAAGCCGCTGCGCTGGCGGATGCGATAGACGCAGGACAAGAGCTTCTGGGCCGCCACCGTGCCATCGAACGACTCCCGCGGCGACAGGCAGTTGTCGCAGGCGCCGCAGCCGTAGGCCGGCCCGTCGAGATCCACCTCATCGTCTTGCCGATCATCGTCCAGAAGCTCGTCGCCACCCGGGCGATAGCTCTCGCCGAAGTAGGACAGCAGCGACTCTCGCCGACAGCCGCTCGACTCGGCGTAGTGGACCATCTGCTGCAGCTGCTGACGCGCGATCCGGCGCTCGCCCTCATCGGTCTTTTCCTCGATAAAGCGGAGCTGCTTGGCGACGTCGCTGGGGCTGAACAGAAGCAGACAGTCGCTGGGCAGGCTGTCGCGCCCGGCCCTGCCGGTCTCTTGGTAGTAGCCCTCGATGTTCTTCGGCAGGTCGTAGTGAACGACGAAGCGGACGTTGGGCTTGTTGATGCCCATGCCAAAGGCGATGGTGGCGCAGATGATCCGTGCTTCGTCGCGCAGAAAGGCGTCCTGGTTGCGCTCGCGCTCGTCGTGCGGCAGGCCGGCGTGATAGGGCAGCGCGCGCAGGCCGGCTCGCCTCAGCTTGTCGGCCAGGGTCTCGGTGCTGGCCCGGCTGGCGCAGTAGACGATGCCGCTCTCCCGTCGGCGGCTGGTGGCGAATTCGACCAGCTGCTTCTGCGCCTGGCTCTTGGGCAGCACGCGATAGGTCAGGTTCGGACGGTTGAAGCTGGCGACATAGATCGAGGGCTGACGCAGCCGCAGCTGGGTAACGATGTCGCCGCGCACACGCTCGGTAGCGGTGGCGGTCAGCGCCATGTACGGCACCCGCGGCAGGCGCTCGCGCAGCGTCGCCAGCTGACGATACTCCGGCCGAAAATCGTGCCCCCACTCGCTGATGCAGTGCGCTTCATCGACTGCCACGCAGGACACGCCCCAGCGCAGCAGGTCGTCGATCAGCGTGCCCGCCATCAGCCGCTCCGGCGCGACGAATAAGAGCTTCAGCTCGCCAGCGTGCAGGTGGCGAAAGCGCGTCCGCACCTCCTCGGCCGACAGCGTCGAATTCAGGTAGGTCGCCGGCACGCCGCTATCGGTCAGGGCATCGACCTGATCTTTCATCAGCGCGATCAGCGGCGAGATCACCACCGTCAGCCCCGGTCGCAGCAGCGCCGGCAGCTGATAGCACAGCGACTTGCCACCGCCGGTCGGCAGCAGGGCAAAGACATCGCGCCCCATCAGCGAGTCCGCGATGATCCCCTCCTGCAGCGGACGAAAGCTGTCGTAGCCAAAGAAGCGCTTAAGCGGCGTCCGCAGATCGAGTCCCCCCAGCAAAGCCGGCTCAGCCGAGTGGGCCAGCGGCGGGACGGTGTGCGTGGCCGGGTCAGTCGCCCCCGAGCTTAAGGGGGGCGCAGCCGGAGAGCCGAGGACGTGTGGGGTCACGGGCGCACCTTAGCAGAGCCGGACCCGCGCATCGATTCCGCGTCGCAAGAGCATTGCGTGTCGCCGAGGCGAGTGAAACACTGCCGGCCGGCTCCAGTCAGGAGGTGCTCATGTTCGCCGACGTCGCTACTCGCAGGCCGCTTCACCGTCGCTGCTGGCCGGTCATTGGGCCGGCGGTGGTCGCCCTTGTGGCCCTCCTTTGCGCGGGCTGCACCGCCGATCGCAGCGCCGGCGAGGACGATCGCGATGGCGGCCCAGGCAGCGGGGACAAAGAGCTGGCCCCGCCGATCTTCGGCCCCGGCGCCGACCCCAGCAGCGAGGGTGGCTGGAATGGCCCCAGCGGCGGCAGCCCCCCGCAGGTGGTCTATCCCTTCGACGGCGTCATGCTGGCCAAGAACATCAACCAGATGCGCCTGGCCTTCCTCGCCGCGCCCGGCCACAGCCGCTTTCGCCTGACGCTTGAGAGTCCCTACTATCGCCAGATCATCTACCTCGGCGCTGCCGCCTGCCAGGGACGGCAGTGCAGCTATCTGGTCGATGACAAGGTGTGGAACAGCCTGGCCCAGAAGAGCGGTGGCCGGGCCACGCTCACCGTCGAGGCCGCGACCGGCGCGGGTCAGCCGATAGGCAGCACCACGCTGCCGCTTTTGTTTTCGCCCCAGGATGTGCGCGGCGGCCTGTACTACTTCGCGACCTCCAAGAGCGGCATCCTGCGCGTGCCGTTTGGCGCCACCAAGCCCGTGCCCTACCTGCTGGGCACCGGCTCGGGCGGTGTCAAGAACTGCATCGGCTGTCACGGCGTGTCGCGCGATGGCAAGAAGGTCGCCGCGGTCTTCAACCTGCCCGATGGCTACGCCGGCATCGTCGACGGCGCCGACCCGAAAAAGTACATCCTTGAGCCGATCGAGTCCGATGGCTCCCGCCTGTGGAACTTTGCCAGCTTCAGCCCCGATGGCAGCCGCATGATCACGGTGTGGAATGGCACGCTGTCGCTGCGCGATGGCACAAGCGGCAAGCTGATCAAGAACGTCCCCGGCAGCCTGCTCGGCGGCCGCGCCGCCATGCCCGAGTGGTCGCCGGATGGCGAGTCGATCGTCTTTGTCCGCGTCACCGCGCGCGGCCGTCTCGGCTCGGACTTTGGCTCCCCCGACGTCAAGGCTGGCGACTGGTTCCTTGGCGATGCCGGCGACATCGCGGTCCTGCCCTATAACGGCGGCAGCTTCGGCCCCGCCGTCACCATCGTGCCGGCCATCGCCGCGCAAGAGTTCCACTTCTACCCCACGTTCTCGCCCGACTCGGCCTGGATCTTGTTCAACAGCGCTGCGACCCCCGGCTGCGCCTCCGACTCGGCGGGCAAGAAGACCGGCTTTAACCTGCGGCTCGTGCGCTGCGTCAGCTACGACCAGACCGCGGCCCGGCTGCGCCTGGTGCGGGCCCGCCCGGATCAGACGCCGATCGAGCTTGTGCGCGCCTCGCGCGAGGCCAACAAGACCACCGCCTGGCCGAAGTTCGCCCCCTTCCAGCAGGGCAGCCTGGTCTTCTTTACGTTCTCGGCCAAGCTCGACTATGGCTTTGTCATCCAGCAGGCCGAGGTGCAGGCCAGCGAAGACGCCTATCGCCCGCAGATCTGGATGTCCGGCATCGACCTCAGCCGAGCCGCGACCGGAGCAGACCCCAGCTATCCCCCGTTCTGGCTGCCCTTCCAAGACGCTGAGACCAATAACCACGAGGCCATCTGGACGCACGAGCTAGCCTGCAGCCGCCCCGCCGACTGCGGCAGCGAGTTTACCTGCACTAGCGGCGTCTGCGTACCGATTATTGGCTAGCAAAACTGGAACATAAAACCCCTTATTTTGGACATAAAACCAACACGACAAAGAGATATATAAATATTTTATTTGTTTTAATCATTCATTAAAGACGCCGCCAGGTGCGGGCGATAAGTTGCTATCCTGGCGAAGCGCAGCGCGAGATCGACCGCGGGGGCCGGTCGCCGCCAGGGCAGAAGCCGGCGTCGCCGATCGCGCGGCGCAGAGCCTGGCATAAGGGGGAGCCCATGAACCGTTTTGTCCGCTTTATCGCGGTGCTCGGTGGCCTGCTTTTTTCGTCGCTGGCCCCAGCTTGGGCCCAAGCACCACGGCCCTGGGTGCTGGCGCTGTTTCCGCCCAGCCCAGCGGCCAGCGACGGAGCGCAGGTGCCTGCCCATCTGCCCCTGCTGCTGCAAGCCCAGGCCATCGAGTATCTGGTGGCCACCGGCCGCTACAGCGATCTGCACGTCAAGCAGCTGCAGCGCATGCTCGACCACGAAGGCCGGGCTGGCGTCGTGCCCAGCGACCCCGCCCAGCGCTGGCAGCTCGCCGGCCGCCTGGGTGCCGATCGCGCGCTGTTCGCCCAGCTGGCCCGCAGCGAGGGCGGCTTTCAGCTGCAGCTGCAGGCCGCCAGCCTCGACAAGAGCCAGCCGCGCTGGGCCCCGCCCAAGACCGCGCAGCTGCCCGAGCTGCTGACCGAGGCGGTGGCGCGGGGCGGTCGCCAGCTGGCCGAAGCGGTCGCGGCGCTCGACGGCATTGCGCTGCCCGCCGGCGTCGTCGGAGGCCTCGGCAGCACCCGCAGCCCGACCGCCCTCGCCGCCTATGGTCGCTGCTACGCCGGCCTGATCAAGCAGTCCTTCCGCGTCGACAGCCCGGTCCTGCTCAGCGCAGCCGAGCTGCAGGCTCTAGAGCAGCAGTGCCGCGAGGCGATGACGCAGGATCCAAGCTGGAAGTCCGCGCAGGCCGCCCACCTCTTTGTGCGAGCTCTGCGCGCGTCGATCGATCGCGAAAAGGGCGCAAGCGACATCGCCGATCTGACGCGCAGCCTGGTCACCTGGGAGCACGACGAGGGCTATCAGCCGTTCTACTTTCTCGCCGCTTACTGGCTGGCCACCTGCTTCATCTCGGCGGAGCGCGGGGCCGAGGTGCTGCGCG
The DNA here is from genome assembly GCA_964628555.1 of uncultured Myxococcales bacterium. Lineage (GTDB taxonomy): Bacteria > Myxococcota_A > Polyangia > Palsa-1104 > JAEUJZ01 > JAEUJZ01. Next base: position 21,424 of record CAZVMD010000103.1, read on the forward strand.
CCGCGCTCGATCACTATCCGCACAGCCTGATGTTTCACAGCGCCCTCAGCCGACACCTGACCTGGGGCGATGCGCCGGAAAAAGCCGTCGCCGCCTGGCGCGCCTATCTGGCGCTAAACCCGAACAGCGCCTATGTCCGCGGCGGCCTCAGTCGGGCGCTGGCGCTGTCGGGGCAGAAAGCCGAGGCCCTGGCCGAGGCCGAGCAGGCCTTCGCGCGCGACCCCAAGGACAAAGAGGCGCGGATCGTGCTCGCCAGCCGGCAGATCGACCTGGGTGCCTACGACCAGGCCATCGCGCTGCTCGCTCCGCTCGCCGAGAGCGCGACGAGCTCTGCCGATGTCGCCGCCGTTCCCCTCGGTGAGCTGTGGCTGCGACTCGGCTATGCCTACTTCAAGCGCCAGCCGCCCGACCTAGACCGCGCCGAGCGCG
>CAZVMD010000104.1:0-21772 GCA_964628555.1 uncultured Myxococcales bacterium
CACACTGCCCGATTCGCGCGTCCCCGGCGGTGCCAATCCCCACCCGGCCGACTGGGTCCAGAGCGGTCGCTGCCGGGCGCTGCTTGGCCACAACCCGCGCGTCTGCCTGAAGTGTCACCGCGATGGCGCCCGCGAGCTTGGCTGTCAGTAGTCGCCGTCGCGCCTCGGCTTACAGCGGCAGCGTCGCCAAGCGGCGAGCGATCTCGTCGCGGCCGGCCCGGAACTGCTGGCGTTGATAGGCGGCGGGGTCCGCGGTATCCGGGGGCGGCGGGGCGGCTGGATCCGGGATCGGCCAGTGCAGGCGGGGGGCACTGCTGAGGAACACCGGGCAGACCTCCTCGGCGCACAGCGTGATGACCAGGCCGACGCTGGCCGGGTCGATCTGGCTGGCACTCTTGGAGTGATGGCGGCTCAGATCGATGCCGACTTCGTGCATGACCTCGATCGCCCAGGGGTTGACTCGGCTCGGCTGGCTGCCGGCGCTCTGGATCAGGATGCGGTCGCCGAAGCGGGCCCGGGCCAGGCCCTCGGCCATCTGGCTGCGGGCCGAGTTGGCGACGCACAGAAACAGGATGCCGCGCGCAAGATCAAGCTCGGGAAGGCTGCTCATGCCGGCATCTTCGGCTGAAAGCGCCGGCCGGGGAAGCGGCAAGCCGCGACATCCCCCAGCCCCTCGCCATTCCGTGCGATGCTAACCAAGCTCGGGAGAAGGCAGAGATGGCGCTGCGCACGGTAATCGGCAATCCCTTTCGCCCCTTGCTGGACAGCAGCAAGTGGCACATCCAGCAGGCTCGCGGGCCAGAGGCCGGGGCCGAGCTAGTCATCGAGCCCGCTCCGGGAGCTGGCGCCGGCGCAGGCCAGAGCGGCTCGCTGTCTCTGATCGATACGCGCAAGGACTCGCTGCCTGCCCCTGATGATGTGGCGCTGATGATCGGCTCGGGCGTGGTGGCAGCCGCCGAGATCGTCGGAGATCACTTGCCGGTCTATGAAGATAGCGCCGGGCGCTTCACGCTGACTCACAGCGGCGAGGTCGTGGCGCTGTCGCATACCTCAGCGCTGGAGCTAGCCGAGTGGCGAGCCCGCGCCCCGGGCCGACCGGCCAGCTTCTCGCTGCCGATCTTTGCCGCCGTCGAAGAGCGCGCCGCCGAGCTAGTGCGACAGATGGCTGGCCGCTCGCTGGGCCAGGCTCGCTTGGAGGCACCGTCGCTGCGACCGCCGACACGGCTGGCCCAGAGCCTGGCTGAGCGACTGTTTCCGCGCGGCCTGGCAGCCCAGCTAGCGCACGCCGCGGCGCAGGTGAACGCGTCGCTGCTGTTTACCCTGCGCGTCGAAGACGGCCTGATGTTCGGGCTGCGTGGGCCGGTCAGCATCGGCCTATACCTGCAGCCCGAGGCCACCGCCGAAGGCAGCTATGGACTTTCGGCCAGCACCGATGTGGCGGGGCTGGATCCGCAGGGCGCGGTCAGCGGTCCACTGCGCGTGCTCATGCAGGTGCTGTGCGGCGCTCCCGAGGCGCTGCTAAGCCCCAGGGGCAGCGCCATGGTCGGCGAGAGCCGGCGTCGGGCCGGTGGCATGGAAGGCAAGTCGGTGTTCGGCACCGAGAGCGAGCCCAGCAAAGATCTGCTGCTGTCGCCCGCCACCGTCGAGCTAAACGGCTGGCCAACGCAGATCCTGCTGCGCCGCAGCGATCGCGGCTTCGTCGGCTTTGCTGGCCTCGCGGAGCTTACGGTGCGCACCCAGCCGACGCCGACCTGGCCGATCGATCTGCCGGTCATCCTGCACGAAGCCGCCGCCGCAGCCCCCAGCTACGCCGTCGCCTTGCTGACCGCGCTCAATCCCGGCCTGCGCGATCGCCTGCTGAGTACCGCGCTGGCGGCGACGGTATCGCTGCTGCAGCCGCGCTACTACGGTCCGCTGTGCAACTTCAGCCGCATCGAAGAGGGTCGCTTTGTCCCGCTCGGCGTCGACGGAGCCTGGGTGCGCTTTGCCCCCAGCGATGCCAGCCGGCTGCACTTTCGCTTCGTCGCCGGCCTGGCCGATGCGCGCGATGTGTCGATTGAGTCGCTGGGCGCACCGACCCTGTACCTGCGTCGGCTGCAGTCGCGGCTGCTGCCCTGTCCGCTGGAAGACGACTCTGAGTTTCGCGTCGCGGCGACCTTTCATCTGGTGCGTGGGCTGGCCAACCCGCGCGGTGTCTCTTTGCGCACGCACGAAAACCCGCCGCGCTACGTCGTCGCCACCAACGTCGCGGGCGACGAAGCCCAGGGCACCCTAGAGGTCCTCGACTTCTACTTTCTGGGGCTAGAGCACGAAAAGAACGATCCCGGCTTCCGCGAGAGCGCGACCTTTTTCCTAGAGACCGCGCTGCGCCCGCCGCCGCAGGAGAGCGCCGTGCTGCGGCTCGGCGAGCGGCTCTTGATCGGCGAGAACCGTCGCTCAGGCAACGGCCGCTACTACCTGAGCTTGAGCCCGAGCGGCGTCCTGTCCGTAGTTTCCGGGTCTGGGCCCGGCGATACCCGGGGGAATACCTGGTCAAGTAGCGGCGGCGCCACCGGCTTCTACAGCGCGCGCATGGAGCCCGGCGGCATCCTGCAGGTCGTGCGCGAGGCGCCCTTGTCGGCCCAGTCGAACGCCGCCACCCTGGCGCTGAGCGAAGAGACCGTCGTCTTTCGCACCGAGGTCCACGGCGAGCCCGGCGACTGCTTTGCGGCGGTGCTGGGCTCGGGTGAGCTGGGCGTCTTTCGCGGCACTCCCGAGGAGCCCGGCGAGCTGGTGTGGTCATCCCGACGCGGCGCGCTGCACTGGGCCCGGCGCCGCACGCCGGTCGCCGTGACCACGCCGCATGGCTTGCTGACCGTGCGGGCCGAAGAAGGCGGCGTCCGCACCGATGCCGTCAGCCTGGGCAAGCATCAGTCGCTGGAGCTGTGGGAGCTCTGGGATGGCCGGGTTGCTCTGCGCGCCCTCGACCGCAGCTTTCTTTCCGTCTACAGCGATGCCGCGGGCGGCCGCCACCTGGGAGCCCGCACCACCATCCTTTCCCCCGAGGCGATCTTCAGCCGGCAGGGCAACAGCACCACTCAGACGCTGCGTAGCTTTGATGGCCACGCCGTGGCTGAGCGGGACGGTCAGCTGGTGCTGGGCGATGTCGCCGTGCCGCTGCGCATCAGCGAGCTGCCCTTCCATCTGCCACCGCGCACCGGTCGCACCGTCGAGCTCAGCAGCGCCCGCAGCGGCCTGCTGCTGACCGTCGAGCAGCGCAGCCTCGACGATGGCGCCAAGGTGGTGCTGCGGCCGCGCACTGGCTTTGCCGAGCAGGTCTTCCGCCTGATCTATCAGTCGGCCGACGACACCTACGCCATCGTGCCGGTTCACTCCGCCAAGTGCCTGGGCATTGCCGGCGGCAGCAACAATGTCGGGGCCACGCTGATCCAGGCGACGCCCAGCGGCCATCCCAGTCAGCGCTTCCGTCTGCGCCCTGACAGCGACGGGACCTGGCTGCTCTCGGCGCAGCACAGCGGCCAGCTCTTGGGCGTTCCTGAGACCCCAGCCAGCCCCGCCGCTGCGCCCGCCAGCGGACCGCCGATCGAGCAGCGCGGTGTGCTGAGCGCCAACGGTGCGCTGCCCGATCGAGCTCACGACAGCCGCTTCCGCATGCGACCGACTCGGCTGCTTAACGACCGCGCGCTGGCGCTCGACCTCAGCGTCGGCCATGCCCCGGCTGCCGTCGTCTATCGCGAGTCGCGCGGCGAGTCCCCGCAGTTTGACAGCCTGCTCGCCGCCGGCAACCTGCAGCTCGTCGGCGACTTCGGAGCCCTCGGCCGCTCGCAGCTCCTGTGCATCAACCGCAGCACCAACGTCGGGCCCAAGCTGCGCCTCTACGATCTATCGACCGGCCATCCCCCCTGCGGCGAGGTCCTGCGCGAGGACTGGGGCGACTACGACTGGCTCAACGGCTGGGTCGACGCCAACGACTGGTATCTGGTCGGCGACTTTATGGGCCTGGGCCACGATCAGCTGGTGCTGATGAACCGTGGTGGCTCGCTGGGCCGCGTCATGATCGCCGACCTCGCGACCGGCTATCCGGTGCAGATCCGCTACTGGGAGAGCTGGGGCCAGAGCATGTGGCTCGACGGCTGGCAGGACGACGGCGACGTGCACCTGGCCGGCGACTTCCTGGGCCTGGGCTACGACCAGTGGCTGACCATCAACCGCGGCGGTCAGCACGGACGCATCCGCATCAGCGACGTCAAGACCGGCCAGGCCCGCCACCTGTACGTCGAAAACTACGGCGACAGCCCGGTGTTCAACGGCTGGCTCGACAGCGGCGACGTCATCCTGGCCGGCGACTTCCTGCATCGCGGCTATGACCAGCTCTTGTGCTGTGACCGCAGCAACGGCGCCGGCGGGCTGCTTATCGCCAGCTTCCAGGGCAAAAAGCGCGCCCCGGCCGACGTGCTTTACACCGACACCTGGCAGGCCGGCTCGGCCTTTAGCAGCTGGTTCGACGCCGGTGATGCCCAGCTAGTCGGCGACTTCGGCGGCCTGGGGCACGATCAGCTGCTGCTCATCAACCGCAGCCAGGTGGCCGGCGGCAAGCTGCTGGTCACCGACCTGGTGCGCGGCCGTCCGCCCAGCGAGACCCGCTACTACGAAGAGTGGGGGCAGAGCCTGATCAGCGACGGCTTCGGCGAGATGTCCGACATCGTCGTGGCCGGAGACTTCGCCGGCCGCGGCTGGTCCCAGGTCCTGTTTCTCAAGCGACGCTAGGCCAAACAGCGAGCCCCGCGCCGTCAGGCCAAACGACCGAGGCAGGGCAGGGCAGGGCAGGGCGTCTCCCCTTCCCCCGCTATGGCGAGCGACGGGCCGGTGCCTCGGGCCGCGGCGGCCGCAGCGGATCCGCAGGCGGCGGCGCGCTGGCTAGACCCGGGATGGTCACACCCGGCGGGCCGGCATACGTCCGCGGCGGCGGCGGGAACTTGCGCGCCAGCGGCGGCGCCGTCACCAGCACGCCCGGCACACCGTCGGGCCCCGCATCGAACACCTGGCCTTGTTCCAGATAGATCGTGCGGAACATATCGTCGTAGCTATCGAGGCGGCCCACGTAGTTATACAGGCGCCCGATGGCCAGGCTGGTACGAATACTGGGATCGATGCGCGGCACCCGCACCAGCACGTCGTACGAGCTCGTCGCGCCGAGCTGCCGAAACAGCATGGCCGCGGCGCTGATCTTGACCAGCTGGCCGGTCCAGTGAATCCAGCGGTTCTTGTAGAAGCGCGACCAGACCTCTGAGCGCTCGATCGTCGTCAGCCCGTACTGCAGAAACGTCTGGTGCACCACGTCGAAGCCAGCGTCGATAAACACCGGCCGCAGCATCTCCGCATCGCTGGGCGGCGGTGGTGGCTCTTTGGGCGGCGCTAGCAGCTGGCCCCCCGGCTGACCCTGCGCACTCGGAGTAGGGCCCTGCGCCTCGTCATCCAGGCAGCCGACGACGCTCAGAGACGAAAGCAGGAGCAGCCGCCGCAGCCACATGCGTCCAGTATCGGCCGAAGAACCCAGCCAAAGAAAGGCCTTCCAGCCGGCTCGGCCCATCCCATCAGTCCGAGCGAGCCCACATCAATCCAGCCTAGTCCACCGCAGCAGGCCAGGCGCCCGGGGGGGCCCGAGCCGCCCGGTCCCAGAGTGAAGCGCTGAGTTGACATAATATACATTATCGGCATTTATCGTCGAAGATCTCGATGCATCAGAGATCGCGATATCTGGCAAAGCGATATTCGCCCGCCTGGAAGAGACTTGGCCGCCTGACGTACACGTCTCCATCGCCACCAAACCAGACAGCCGAGTGTCGAAATTTTTCCTCGATGCTGATGCCCGTTCTTGGATTGGGCACCTCGACCCCTTTTCCGTCGTGTCGAACCATGTCTGGGAACAGTGCTCCTGGATACCCGCCGAAATACACCTCTTGGTGCGTCTTCCCTAGTTCGACCGCTAGTTGCTTCGCCAGAGTGATATTGGCATGACCAAAGAATTTCGCTGCATTGATGTTGGAGATGATGGGGAGATTTTTAGCCCAATTATAATAACCCGTGTTTCCCCATTTTAACATCCTAACCCCGTCTCTATCTTCATAAAAACTCTTCAGCTGCGCCTCGGTCAGCGACGGTCCTCCCGCCCAGCAGACCAGCAACTTTACCGATATAGGCGCTTGCGCAGTTCCAGACCGTAGATGCAAAAACTCATGGAGAATATTTCTACACTCAACCCGCACCAGGCCTCGCGCACTCTGCGAAGCATGACTGGTGATAAAACCGTACTGTTCATGTCCATGAGCACAAATGAAAACCACATCTCCGGGGTTGACACTGGAGAGATTGGGAATATGTGGATGTAACGATAAGTCTGCAATCGTTTTGTTCTTCCCGTTGGCAGCAGCGTAGTATCGGTGCGTCTCTCTTATTTTATTATCACATTGCGCTAATGGGATGATATGAAGCCAATAATTAGCCACGGACTTCCCCCTGACTGATGGTCCAAGAACCAGGGGAGCAAGTGTTGAGCCAGGGAGTGCCGACGCGGTCTCTCTCGGGCGGAGGCCGGGGCGTTGGTGCGCGCGCAGTGCGCGAACACTGCTCGCACCGCGCGTTGTCGGTTGGGGCTGGGGAACCGGGTCCTAGGGGGGATTGGAAAGGGGCGCTGCGCTTAGAAGCGCAGACCGTTGGCGGCCAGGGTCAGCTTGGGGCGGGCGTCCTTGCCGAGCGCCAGGGTATAGCCATCGCTGGAGACGACGCGCGTGCGGCTGGCGACGATCATGGCAATGCCGCCGGCCATCAGCAGCGTGCCGACGCCCAGGTTGACGCCGCCGGCGATCAGCATGCCGCGAGCCGTGTCGGCGTACTTGGCGTCGCCGCTCGACAGGCCCGCGCCAATCGCCGTAAAGACGATGCCGACTACGGTGTGGATGCTGCCAAACGTGGTCATCACCACGCCGCCGGCTCGCACGCCACGATGGCCAGCGTTTACCGACAGCGCCACGACACCGGTCTGCGGCAGCTGAAACCCGTCGCTGGCGACAATCCCGGCGCCGCGAATCGAAAAGATGCCGTTGGGATCGACCGGCACGCCGCACGGCATGCGACAGATGGGATCCCAGGTCTGGTAGTTGCGGACCGCGGCGTGGCGGAAGCCGATGGCGAACATCACGCCGCCGCCGCGTAGCTGCGACAGCGTGGCCCGCAGATCGTTGCTCTGCAGCTGAACCAGGGTTCCTGCGTTGGCCGGCGGCATCATTGCGGGTTGTTGCGGATAGGGCTGCACCATGACGGGCGGCGCCGGCGGCATCGGCGGCGTCACCACCACGGTTGGCGGGGTCGGTATCGGCGGGGCCGGTAGCTGGGCCGCAGCCACACTGGGCCCCAAAAGCGTCATACCGAACAACAGAGGCAGCGCAGGGGCCAGGCCAGGCAGAGTCCGCATCCCCCTACTCTATCCGTTTTTCCGTCGAGACCCGCGGAAATTTCTGCGTCGACAAACCGCTAGGGCGCCTGGCGCGTTTTGTTTACCCTAAATCCTACTTTGCCGGGTCTTTCGCGATCGCTCGCGGGGGTCCGGCGCCGGTCCACGCCAGGGGTGTTTTGATGCGAACCAGAGTCTTGTCCGTTGTCCCTCTTGTCTGCCTGTTGTTGTCCGGGTGGGGAGCGGCCCAGCGCACCACGAGTGTGATCTGGCAGCCGCTACCGCCCAAGAATCCCGACGCTGAGCGAGTGCTGCGGCCGGTGGGGCCACCGATGTCGCTGACCTCGTCGGATGGCACCGGACTGCAGCTGGTGTCGCTGACCGCGCGCTCGGTGGTCGAAGACCCGCTGGCCTTCACCGAGCTGCGCCTGGTCTTCCGCAACCCCGAGCCGCGCCAGATCGAGGGCCAGTTCGAGATCACGCTGCCGCCGGGCGCCGCCATCTCACGCTTCGCCATGCGCCTGGGCGATCGCTGGCAAGAGGGCGAGGTCGTCGAGCTACAGGCCGCCCGCGCCGCCTATGAGGACTTTCTGCATCGCCGCCAAGATCCGGCGCTGCTCGAAAAACAGGCCGGCAATCAGTTCCGCGCTCGCGTCTTCCCCATCCCGCCCTCCGGTGAAAAAGAGCTCATCCTGTCGTACTCCGAGGAGCGGACGCGGGCCGACCAGCCCTATCGCATCTATCTGCGCGGCCTGCCTCGCCTGTCGCGCTTGGACATCCGCGCCATCCTGGCCAAGAGCGCGACGCCCGGCGGCCTAACCTCGTCGCTGGGGGGGACGGCGGTGACCCACCAGAGCGTCGAGGTACAGAAGGCCGACTTCCAGCCCGACGTCGATTTCGAGGTCGCCGTGCCGGTGCCGCCGCCCAATAACCAGGCTTTTTCGGGAGTGCGCCACGAGAACCTGCTGGTGGCTCGCGTGCAGCCCTTTGCCGACCTCGGCGACGGCGATAAGGCCAGCGCGCCGATGCCAGGCAGCGTCACTGTGCTGTTCGACACCAGCGCTTCGCGGGCCCTGGGCTACGGCAGCCAGGTCGATGTCCTGGCCAACCTGGTCAGCGAGCTACGCAAGCGCGCCGGCGGCGGCTGGCAGCTTCGCGTCGTCGCCTTCGATCAAGAGACCGAGGAGATCTTCGCCGGCCGTGCCAGTGACTTTTCACCCGGCCACGTCCAGCGGCTGCGCGATCGTCGGGCGCTGGGCGCATCGGATCTAGAGCGCATGCTGCGTCAGCTCTCGGCGGTCGGATCGAGCCGCGGCGGCGTCGAGCGGGTCATCGTCATCAGCGACGGGGTGGCCACGGCGGGCGACAGCGAGGCCCCCGGTCTGCAGAAGCTGGTCCGCGATCTGGCCCAGGTCGGCACCAAGCGATTAGACGTGATCCGCGTCGGCGGCATCCACGATGACACCATGCTGGGCCGCCTGGTCACCGCTGGCCTGGCGCAGGATGGCATCCAGATCGAGGGCGACCTGCCGGCCGCCGGCCTGGCCTCGCGCCTGCTGCGACCGACCTACTCGAAGATCCAGGTCGCGGTGCCGGGCAGCCAGTGGGTGTGGCCGGTGGAGCTGTCGGGCGTGCAGCCGGGCGATGAGTTCCTGGTCTACGCCGACCTGCCGGCGGGCCAGGCGCAGCCACACCTGGTGCTGTCCGGTCCAGGGCTGGGCACCGTCGATCGCCCGATCACCAGCTATGGCGTGACGCGACCGCTCTTGGAGCGCGCCTGGGTCGGCGCCCGCATCAAGCGGCTCTTGTACCAGCGCGACACCATGGCGGCGCAGGACGCGGATCTGCGCGAAGCGCTGCGCCACCAGATCATCGACCTGTCGACGAAGTTCCGCGTGCTGTCCGACTTCACGGCGCTGCTCGTGCTGGAGACCGAAGCCGACTACGAGCGCTTCAAGATCGATCGCCGGGCCCTCACCGACATCATGACCGTCGGTGCAACCGGCATTGAGCTGATGGGGCGCAAGAACCAGCTGGCGATGGCGCCGCCGCCACCGCCCCCACCCCAGCCAGTCCTGATGCCGGTGGCGCAGGAAGCGACCAAGGGCGACCGCTCGCGCGTTCAGACCGCCAAGAAAGAGGCCAAGGCCAGCGCCGCCTTCGACGGCGCCATGGCCGGCGCGGCCAGTCCGGCTGCCGAGCCCGCCCGTCCGATGGGGCGACGCGCCGCGGACAAAGACATCGCGTCTGGCCCAGCCATGGCCCAGGGCGCCCCGGCCCCGGCTCCTCCCGCCGCGATGGAGCGCGAAGAGGCGCGGATGGATGCCCCCGGTGCCCCCCCTCCCCCTCCCCCGCCGCCTCCTCCTGGCCGCCCCGCGTCGCCGATGCCGATGGCCAAGCCGCAGCCCACTGGCGGTGCCGCGATGGCCAAGAACCGACCGGCTCCGGCTGACAGCATGGATGGCGCGTTTATCGATGCGCGGCGCCAGAGCGCGGCTCCGCGCCGACCGCCGATGCAGATCGCCGTCCCGACGCGCCCCGAGTCGCCGCCGCCGCCACCGCCGGCTGCTGAGCCGTACGAAGGTCGCCTGCGCGAGGTCATGGATCTGCTGAAGCAGAAGCGACCGGCCGAGGCGCTGAAAGCCGCGCAGAAGTGGCGCGACGACGATGCCGGCGATGTGCTGGCGCTGATTGGACTCGGCGAGACCTATGAGGTGCTGGGGCAGCTGACCCAGGCCTCGCGGGCCTACGGCTCGATCATCGACCTGTTCCCCGGCCGGGCCGATCTGCGCCGCTTTGCCGGGTCGCGTCTGGAGCGCGTCGCGGTGCGCTATGCCAAGGCCATGGAGCTGTCGGCCGACACCTTCCGCAAGGCCAAGGACTCGCGCGCCGATCACCCCAACAGCCACCGCTTCCTGGCCTATGCCCTGCTGCGGCTGGGCCGCTATGCCGAAGCGCTCGACGCCATCATCGCCGGCGCGACGCGGCAGTATCCCGGCGGCCGCTTCCGCGGGGTCGATCGCATCCTATTCGACGACGTGGGCCTGATCGCCGCCGCCTGGATTCGCAAAGAGCCCAAGCGCGAGCCCGAGCTCCGTGAGCGCCTGCGCGGCATCGGCGTCGAGATCCCGCAGCAGCCCTCGCTGCGCTTCGTCCTGAGCTGGGAGACCGATGCCAACGACGTCGACTTCCACATCTACGACGGCCGGGGCGGCCACGCCTACTACAGCTCGCGCCAGCTGCCCTCGGGCGGCGAGCTGTACGCCGACGTCACGACCGGCTACGGCCCCGAGTGCTTCCACATACCACTCGACAACAAGACCCGGGCTTACCCGTATACACTGCAGGCGCACTACTACTCGCGCGGACCCATGGGCTATGGCATGGGCAAGCTGCAGATCGTCGAGCACGACGGCAAAGGCGGCCTGAAGTTCGTCGATCGGCCGTTCATCATCATGGTCGACCGCGCCTACGTAGACCTGGGCACCGTGCCCAGCCCCCTGCCCTAGCCTACCTAGCTCCCCCGTCCGCCGGCGCGCTCAGGGGACCTCGCTGGCGGACGCTTCCCCCCCCTCGCCTCGGATAAAACATGTGTGGAAATAAATGTATTTTCCATTACTATTTTCCAACCCAAATTGACCTCCCCACCGACGCCCACTTGCGAGAGCAGCCTGGCCCTGAGCCCCACCCGCATCGAGCTGCGTCTGCCGTTCCGCTGGGACAGCATTGAGCCGGCGCGCCAGTCGATCGCCTTTGCGCTGCAGGCCCGCTTCGACGACCCGCTGCTTGCCGAAAAGCTGGCCATGGCGGCATCTGAGCTGCTGGAGAACGCGATCAAGTATGGCGCGCCCTCGCCGGTCGATCTGAGGCTGCAGCAGCATGCCGATCAGCTCTGCCTCAGCGTCGAAAATGCCGTCGCTTCCGAGTCCCCCAGCGTGTCAAACCTGATGGAACGCATCGACTACATCCGCGGCTGCCCCGACGCCCAGGCCGCCTATGTGCAGGCCATGACCGAGATCTATCGCCAGGGTGTGGCCGGGCTGTCGTCTAGCCAGAGCACGCTGGGACTCTTGCGCATCGCGGCCGAGGCTGGCTGCCAGCTGAGCTACTCCCCTCAGAGCGACGGTCGCGTCCGCGTCGAGGCGGCGTGCAGGGTTGCGGAACAGGAGCCCAGCTAGCCATGCGACTTGCGAGCCTGCGCCAGCGCATCGGCACCGCCACCATCGAGGTGGGCTTACCCCCCGGCAACCTCGTGCGCGTGCGGGGCGTGCTGCGCGAGCAGGGCCACGAGCGCGAGCTACCGGCGCTGCTGGAAGCCATCCACTTCGACGCCCTGCGCCTGAGCCTGAGCGAGATCGTGCTCGATCTGCGCGAGCTCAGCTACGCTAGCGCCGACTTCTGGCGCAGCCTGGTGCTGTGGCTGCGCTGGATGCAGGCGCCGCCGGTGGCCAAGTACCGGCTGCGCATCCTGGCCAACCCCTCACACAACTGGCAGTCGATCGGCATGTCGACGCTGAGCGCGTTTGGCGGCAAGCACCTGGCCGTCGAGTCAAGCAGCGCACCCGGCTGAGGCCCGCGCTGCGCACCGCTGCGCGCTGGGGGCGTCTGCTCTCTGGCCGTGCGCCTTTGCTCACTGAGGACGGATATGGACAGCTGGAGCAGCGAACACCTGACGATCGAAGCGCTTGAAGACAGCGAGCTTCCTGGCCTGCGCCTGCGCTGGCTGGGGCGCTGCAACGAGCGCTCGCCGCAGCGCACCATCGGCCCCTATCTGCGTCGCGCAGTGGCCGAAGCCGAGAGCCGCCGGCTGGCCCTGGGGCTCGACTTTCGCGGCCTGGAATTCTTGAACTCTTCGACGATTTCGACGCTGGTCCAGCTGCTGCGCGAGGCCCAGGACAAGCGGGTGCGGCAGGTGCTGTTCTTTGATGTGAAGCGCAGCTGGCAGAAGACCACGCGCGCCGCGCTCATGGCGCTGACCGACGGCAACCCGCTCCTCGAGCTGCGCAGCTGAGCGGCGCTGTCGCCTACCTGCCGGCTTGACTGCGCTGGGCCGGCGGTCTATGCGGTCGCGATGGAGTTTCGCGATGGCTAGGCGGCACGTGGCTCGCTCGGGCGACTGGGACTCGCTGGCGCTGCGCCTCGACGAGATTCTCAGCGCCGCGGGCGGCGAAGACCCGTTTTCCGAAGCCCTGAAGCTGCTGGTCGGCAAGCTAGTCCATGAGCAGGATCAGCAGCCTGCGAGCCGCAGAGCCAAGCCGGGCTTTCTGCCCGCCGCGGCCGGCAGCCGAGTCGCCGAGCTCAATGCCCTGCTTTCGCGCGCCCGTCAGCGCTGGCCCGGCATCCTGGCGACCGAGGCCGGGACGGCCCTTTCCGAGCCTGGGCTTGCGCGCTGCGCGGAGCTCTTGGCCGACTGGTCGCTGCTGTCAGCGGATCTGGTCGCACTCGATGCCATCTTCGAGCACATGGTGAGCCGCGCCGCCAAGGGGGAAAAGGGGCAGTTCTTTACGCCGCGGCATGTGGTCACCGAGGTGGTCAAGATGATGCAGCCGCGCCCGCAGGACCGTGTCGTCGATCCGGCCTGTGGCTCGGCGGGCTTCCTGCGACATGCGCTCAAGCAGGCTCCCGGCTGCGCGGTGTTCGGCTTTGATCTCGATGCGCGGGCCTGTCAGGTGGCGCGGGTGATGATGGCTGCTAGCGGCCAGGAGCCGCAGGCCATCCAGCGCGCCGATAGCCTGTGCCGCAGCCCCGCCCGCCAGGCGCTGCTGCCGACGGTCGAGGGGCTGATGCGCGCCCGGCTGCCGGACTTCGCGGGCTTTGATCTGGTGCTGACCAATCCACCCTTCGCCGGCGATGTCGGGCCCGCGTACGCCGCCGACTATGCCCTGGCCAGCAGCCGTCGGGTCGAGCGCGATGTGCTGTTTATCGAGCGCTGTGTACAGCTCCTCAAGCCGGGCGGGCGGCTGGCCATCGTACTGCCGCACAACAAGGTGGGAGGTGACAGCTGGGCCTTCGTTCGTCACTGGCTGCTGCAGCAGGTCCGCGTCGCCGCCGTGCTGTCGCTGGGGCGCAACACCTTCCAGCCGCACACCAGCCAGAAGGCCTGCGTGCTGATCGGCTGCCGTCGTCCGCAGCCCGGCCCGCCGGCGCCCAGCGAAGAGGTGCTGTTCTTCATCAGCGAGCGCGACGGCAAGGACGAGCGCGGGCGCAGCGTGTATGGCTCTGGCTGCCGCGAGCTCGACTGCGATCTGTCGTCGGTCACCCCGGCCGTGCAGCGGGCGCTGCAGCAGATCCAGGACGCCTGGCCACAGCCGCTGGCGCGGGCCTAGCCATGGGCATCGAGATCCATCGCCGCATCGACGAGCTGGGCGAGGCGCTGAGCCTAGCCCCCGAGCGCCACGACCCACGACGAAGGCTCGCTGCCAGCGGGCGGCCTCGCCTCGACTCGCTGCTGACCCTGGCGTCCGACAGTGTGACGCCGGCCGCGGCCCGACGGGGACCGCCGCTCGTGGTGCTGGACACCAGCCACGCGTACGAGGGCTTTGTTCTTCTGCAGCCGGCGTCGGTCTTGGCCCAGCGCCTGGGCAGCAGCAAGCGCCGCGTGCAGCCGGGCGATGTCCTAGTCTCGCGGCTGCGACCGTATCTGCGGCAGGTGGCGTACGTCGATGCCGGGCTGTTTTCGCTGCTGCCCGATGGCAATGCCGTCGTCGTAAGCAGCGAATTCTTCGTGCTGCGCGACACGCCGCTCTGTCCAGCCGCCGGTCTGCTGCCGTTTCTGCTCTCGGCGCCGGTGCAGACGATCCTGGCGGCCGGTCAGGAGGGCGGCCATCATCCGCGCTTCCCGCGCGAGCTCCTGGCCAGCCTGCCCGTCCCGGCGGCGGTGCTGGCGGCCGCCCCGCGACTGGCCGTCGAGGTGCGCAGCCTGGCCGCGGCCATACGCAGCGCGCTGCGGCAAGGGCAGCAGCTGGTCAGCGAGGTGGAAGAGCTGCTCGAACCGTAGCGTCCTGGGGGCGGCTCTGGGGTCTACTGCGGCTGGCGGTAGAGGATGGAGTCGCCAGCGCCGACCAGCCACAGATGGGTGGCATCGCTGCCCCAGATAGCGGTGAGCGCGTTGGCGGTGCCGCTCTGCTGTAGCTGCCACTGGCTACCGTTCCAGTGCACGATGCTGCCGTTGCCGCCGATGGCGTAGATGTTGCTGGCATCGGTGCCCCACAGGCTGCTCAGCGAATCCGAAAGCGGCGTCACTTCCTTGGCCCAGCTCGTGCCCGAGTAGCGCACGATGCCGCCGTTGAGGCCCGCCGCCCAGACGTTGCTAGCGTCTAAGCCGAATACGGCATAGAGGTCGGTGGTGATGTTGCTGGTCTGTGGCCCCCAGGCCGTGCCGTTATGCGCGAGGATGGTGCCGCCGCTGCCCACTGCCCAGGCCTTGCCGGTCGGGCTGCACCAGAGGCCGAACAGGTCGAAGTTGGTGCCGCTGCTGGCCATGCTCCAGGCGCTGCCATCCCAGCGCATCGAGGCCCCGATATCACCGACCACCAGCACGTTGCTGGGGCTGCTGCCGGCGATGCCGCGCCAGGTTCGCGTGCCGGTGCCGCTCTGCATCTTCCAGGCGGTGCCGTCCCAGCGGATGATGACGCCGCTCGCGCCGGCCGCCCAGATGTTGTTGGCGTCGCTGCCCCAGATGCTGTTGAGCGTCGATTGGGTCGGGCTGTTGGCGCTGCTCCAGGCGGTGCCGTCCCAGTGCATGATTCGGCCGCCGCTGCCGACCGTCCAGACGTTGTCTCCGGCGGTTCCCCACAGCGCGTTGTAGGCCCCGTTCGCGCCGCCCGAGCTGCGCTGCCAGGCGCTGCCCTCGCGACGATTGACAATGCCGGCGTCGCCAACGTTCCACACTTCGCTGCTGCTGCTGCCGCTTATGCCATAGAGATTGCCGCTGCCGCCGCCGCTCTCGCCCAGCCAGGCGCTGCCGTTCCACTTAGCGATGGTGCCGTTGTCACCGACCGCCCAGATGTTGTTGGCGTCGCTACCCCACAGACCCTGCCAGGTACTGGTGGTCGGCGAGCTGACCGGGCCAAACATGGTTCCATCCCACTTCAGAATCAGCCCGCCTTCGCCGACCGCCCAGAGCACCGTGGGATCGCCGCTGAAGACGCCGTGCAGCGGGGTGATGCTGTTGGTCGACACCGTGGCCCAGCTGCTGCCGTCCCAGCGAATGGCTCGCCCGCGGGCTCCGACCGCCCAGGCGCGGCTGGCACTGCCCACCCACAGCGCAAACAGCTCCTCGGTCGTCGTGCTGCCCTGCGGCATCCAGGTCTGCCCATCGCCCTTGAGCACCACTCCGTTCGCTCCCACCGCCCACAGCGCTCCCCCCGCACCGGTGCTGCCGCCGACCGCGTTTAGCGTCTGGGCCACGCCCGAGGTCTGCGCCGTCCACGCCTGCCCATCGCCGCGCAGGATCGTCCCCTTCTCGCCCACCGCCCACACCGCCGTCGCTGTCTGCCCGAACACCCCGCGCAGCCCTACCCCCGTCCCACTCTGCTGCCGCAGCCAGCGCTTGCCGTCAAAGTGCAGGATGGTCCCCGCATCGCCGACTGCCCAGATGTTGTTGGCGTCGGTGACCCACGTAGAGCGGAGGGGGTTGCCTTGCGGCGAGGGGCTCTGCCAGCACCAGCCGTCGCCGGTGCAGTAGCGGATGGTGGGGTCGGCCGAGACGCAGCGGCCCTGAACGATGTCGCAGACGAGGCCGTCGCCGCAGGGGCGGTTGGCGTCGCAGGCCGCGCCTTCCATCGGTGTCGTCTGACAGGCGAGCCCGCCGAGCCTGCCGAGGGTCAGCAGCAAGCCGACTGTCAGCAGCAAGCGGGTGCGTGGATTGGTGAGCGATTGGATCGTGCTGGCCATCGAGCGCATCTTCAGAGTCCCCCTAAGCAAGCGGCAGGCGTAGCGCCTGAGCCGGCGCCGGCGAATGCCCTGGTCGCGGCCAGAGCCCCCGGTCCATCGTATCAATAACGGCTCGAGGCTGTGTGGACACTGCCCACCACCGACCGGGCCGGGGTACACTACGAGGATGTTGCTGCGGCGTACGCAATGACCCAGGGCCTGCCCCACCGCGCTTCCACGATTACCTATGTGGCCGCGAAGTCGCGGGCCTACGTCCTTTCGCTGGTGCTCTTGGCCTCGGCGGTGCTGCTGATCGCGATTGGTCGCGACGATGGCAACGTCGCACTGCTGTACTTTCTGGGCTATCCCTGCGCCGGGCTGGCGCTGGCTGGGCTCATCGTCCTTTTGTTGCGCAAGCCGGCCTGGATTACCGTCGGTCGCGACTTCGTCATCATCACCGGCGAGCGCTACCCGCTGAGCGATATCGCCGTAGGCGAACAGGAGTATCGCCAGCATGGCCAGGCGACCTTCCGGGTGTTTTCGCTGACCACGCTGGGCTCCGACGGGCGTATGCGCGACTACGAGATCAATGCCTTTGCCTGGCCGCAGTTCGAGGAAATGCACCGTCGCCTGCGCGCCCTGGCTCCGGGCGAGCCAGCCTCTCCATCAGCGCCGAGCCAGCCCAGCTAGCCCGGCGCTGCCCCGCCAGTCAGCCGCCGAACCGGGCGGCGACTTTGGCTTTGCCTCCGCTCGGTCTAGAACTGTCATTACCCCTAGCCATAGGAGCACCAGGATGCGAACTGCAGGAACCCTCTGCCTTCTGACGTTGGCCAGCGGCTTGCTCGTCAGCGCCCAGCTGGGCTGTGACTCGACCATGAAGACCGTCAAGGGCTGCGGCGCCGACAGCGAGTGTCCGATGGGCACTATCTGCCGGGCCAGCGACGGACGCTGCATCGTGCCACCGCCCACCATTAAGCTGGAGGTCGTGCTGAGCGGCGATGGCACTGGCGCAGTGACTTCAAGTCCGGCCGGCATTAGCTGCGGCGCGTCCTGCTCTAGCGCATTCCAGGTTGGTCAGAAAGCGACGCTGACCGCGACGCCGGCAGCCGGCTCGCGAGTGGCTGGCTTTTCCATCGGCTGCACGAGCCAGACCGCCACCTGTGAGATCACGCCCGACGGCACCATCGATCCGCTGCGGGTCATGGTCAACTTCTCCCTCGACAACACCGCGCCGCCGCCGGCTCTGTGCAACGAGTATGGCTTCTGCTGGGAGAACCCGCGGCCGCTCGGCAACCGCTTGCGGCGCGTCATCGTGCCCAGCCAGGGCGAGCTGATTGCCGTCGGGGATGCCGGCACGGTCCTACGCCGCAGCAGCGGCAGCTTCAGCCTGATCCCGACCGGCACGGACCGCAACCTCAACGCCCTGTGGGGCACCGCTTTCGACCACTACATCGTCGGGGACGCGGGCACGGTCCTGCGCTTTCAGACCAGCTTCTACAGCGCCGAGGCCGGTGCCAGCGGCAACCTGTTCGACGTCTACGGCGGCGCCGGGACGATCTTTGCCGTCGGCAGCGGCGGGACGATTGTGCGGCGCGGCACCGGCGGCTCGTGGAGCGCCGACACCAGCGGCACCACGCAGGACCTGTGGGGCGTCTGGGGTCCCTCGGTGACCAGCTTGACGGCGGTCGGCGGCGGCGGCACCTATAGCCGAAGCCCGGCGACCGGCACGATGTGGACCTCGGCCGTCGAGGCGGGCTATTCGGCGTATACGTTTCGCGGCTATGCCGGCAGCGGCACGACCGGCTACGCCGTCGATTCGTTCGGCGGCATCGCCCGCTACACCGGCACCTGGAGCCAGGTCTATCGCGACGCGCTGGCCGACAACTTTTATGGCATCGGCATCGTCGCCGGCACGCCCTACACCGCCGGCGGCAATCCCGGCGGCACGGGCGCGATTCGTCGCTACGACGGCACGAACTGGGTGCGCGACGTGACGCTGGCCCCCAACACCTTCTACGGCATCGCGGGCAGCGCCGCGAATGACATCTGGGCGGTCGGCGACGCCGGCACCGTCTGGCAGTCCGACGGCGGCAGCTGGCAGGCGCGGTCGAGCGGCTTGACCAACCACCTGGCCGCGGTCAGTGCCTACGATCTGCAGAACGTGTGGGCGGTCGGCCAGGCCGGAGCCGTGCTGCGCTACAACGGCACCTACTTCTCGCCGGTCAACATCGGCACCATCACCACCAGCCTGAGCGCAGTGCAGGCCGTCACCAGCAGCGATGTCTGGGCGGTCGGTAGCAGCGGCCAGACCTGGCACTACACCGGCAGCACCTGGGGTCAGGTCGATGCCAAGACCAGCATGACGCTCAACGGCGTCGCGGGCTTGACCTCGAATCAGGTCTACGCCGTCGGCGATGGCGGCACCATCCGCCTGTATGACGGCACTAGCTGGCAGATCGTGTCCTCGGGATCCTCAAGTACGCTGCGCCGCGTCGTGGTGGTCGGGGCCAGCGAGATCTGGGCGGTCGGCGATGGCGGCATCGTCCAGCGCAGCAGCGGTGGTGCCTTTTCGCCCGTCGCCATCCCCGGCCCGGTCACCGCCAACCTCTACGACGTCTGGGCCAACAGCGGCTCGCTCTGGGTCCTGGCCGACAACGCCGTCTACCGTTACGCCGGCGGTAGCTGGAGCACCCTGCCCTCGCCCGGTGTCACGGGTCTGCGCGCGCTGTCAGGCACTGGTCCTGGCGACCTGTGGGCCGTCGGCCTGGGCGGCGTCATCGTCCGCTACAACGGCAGCAGCTGGAGCCGCGAAAAGAGCGGCGTCGGCACCGACCTTAGCAGCATCGCCATCAATGGCACCCGCGTCTGGATCAGCGGCAGCAACGGCACCGTGCTGCGCAAGAACCTCTAGCCCGTCGGCGGCTGGCCGGTCCAGGGCCAGCGTCGGCCGCCTGCTGCGTCAGTGATCCTCGCCGCGGCAGGCGTAGCACTCGCGGTCGCGGCGGCACAGGCTGGCATGGGCCAGGCCACCATCGGGGCCGGCGCACTCCATGGTGCGCAGGCACCAGTAGACGGCGGTGCTGGACTCGCCGCTCTGCCAGAACACGGGCTCGTTGTCGGCGGTGACTAGCGGCAGGAAGGCGAACTTGGTGCGCAGCTTGCGGCAGACGTGCAGGCTCTCGGCCGCCTCGGTCAGCGTGCCGGGGGGCGACTCTTTTGCAGCGTCGCGGTCTGGGGCGGGAGCGGTGGGCATCAGCGATCTCCTCGGGCGGCTGGCTGCAGGACCTGAAACACGGCCTGCTGCACCGCCCCCTGGCACAGGGCGACCTTGTGGGCGTTCTTGGCCAGCGGTCGTGCCCCGTCGCTGGCTGCGCGGCCTACTTCCCGCAGCTGGTCGGGGCCGAGCTGGCCTAAGCGCAGCAGCGCGGCCTCGGCCGCCTTGGCCCGCCACGGCACCGGCGCCACGCTGCCCAGGACAATGCGCGCCGCACTGACCGGCAAGCCAGCGCCCGCCGCGAGCTTGACCGCCACCGCCACCTCGACCAGCGGCCAGTCGAAGCTCTGCTTCTGCTTGATCTTGAGATAGGTATTTCTCTCATCAGCAGCCGGGATGGGTATGTAGATATGCGTGATGACCTCGCCCGGCTCCAGGCGATTCTCGCGCCGCACGTCGCCGCCCTGGGCCGCCGGCGATACGAAGAAGGCCGACAGGCGCTGCTGCCGGGTGCCGCTGGCCGTCTGGATCTCGACGATGGCATCGAGCACCGACAGCGCCACCGCCGTTCCCGAGGGATGCACCGCGGCGCAGGGGCGGTTGTCGAAGATGGCGTGGTGCTCGTTCTCGCCGTCGAGGGCAAAGCACTCTTCGCCGCCTTTTTTGCGGCAGGTGAAGTCAGTGCTGCGGAAGTACCAGCAGCGCGGCCGCTGCAGCAGGTTGCCGCCGAGGGTGGCCAGGGCGCGAACCTGCGGCGTGGCGATGTGGGCCGCCGCCTGGGCCAGGGCTGGCAGGGCGCGGACGACGACCGGGTGCTCGGCAAGCTGGGCCAGGGTGACCAGGGCCCCCAGCCGCAGACAGTCGCGCGGCTGGGGCGCTTCGCCGGCGTTGCCCGCCGGCAGCAGGCGAGTGATCGACTCGGGCAGGCTGGCAGCGGCAAGCTCGCCGATCTCGGACAGCGAGCTTTTGGGGGTGCGGCGCAGCACGACCAGGCGCTGCGGCGCCTCCAGGCCTTCTTTTAGGCGGTCGAGCACATCGACTCCGCCAGCCTTAAGCAGCGACGGGCCACCCCGCGCCGCGCCAAGCTGCGCAGCGGCCTGCTCAGCGGTGCTTACTTCGACCCAGGTAAACGAGTTCATCGGCGGCTCCAGTGGCAGGGCGGAGGGAGGAAGCGGGACACTAGCGGGCTCCTGGGACTGCGGCGGGCGAGCCGGACCCTGCGGCGGGTGCAGCCAGGGCAGCCAGGACGCGGGCCGGGGTCAGCGGTAGCTCGCGCAGGCGAACGCCGAGCGCGTTATAGACCGCATTGGCAATCGCTGCGGCGGTGGGTACCGTCGCGGGCTCGCCGATGCCGCGGGCATCCGTCGAGGTCCGGCCGTGCAGATCTTCGAACAGCGCGATGTCGATGCGCGGCACGTCCAGCGCGCCGGCGATCTTGTACTGCT
This sequence comes from uncultured Myxococcales bacterium, assembly GCA_964628555.1. Taxonomy (GTDB): domain Bacteria; phylum Myxococcota_A; class Polyangia; order Palsa-1104; family JAEUJZ01; genus JAEUJZ01. The sequence continues at coordinate 20,984 of CAZVMD010000104.1, forward strand.
CTAGGTTGGCGTTGAGCATGCGGCCGCTGCGCGGATCGAGGCGGCGCTCCTCGAACAGGGCATAGGAGACGCCCTGGATGACGCCGCCATGGATCTGACTTTCGACCAGCAGCGGATTGATCGGCCGGCCGCAGTCGTGCGCCGCCACGATGCGCTCGACGTGGATCACGCCGGTGAGGGTATCGACGGTGACCTCGGCAAACTGCACCCCGCCGGTCTGAGCCCAGGCGCGGCCCGAGGTGGCCTGGGCGTCGTAGTCCGGCTTGCGGCTGGCAGTGCCAACGACCTGATCTTTGCGCAGCTTGGCCGCGGCCTGCTTCAGGCTCAGCTCGATCGGCTTGCCGGCCGCTGTACCGACGAAGCTGCCATTGGGACCGGGCTGCAGATCGCTGGCGCCGACCAGCGGTGCGATCTCTTTGGCCAGGGCCAGGCGAGCCTGATAGGCGGCGTCGCGCGCCGGCGGGGTGATCGAGCCCGTCGTCACGCTGCCGCCCGAGCCTGGCCCGACGGGCAGCCGGGTGTCGCCGACCGCGACCTTGACCGCTTCGAGCGGCAGGCCCAGCTCTTCCGCCACCACCTGAGCCAGCGGCGTGCGCACGCCGGTGCCGATGTCCTGCACACCGGCCAAGACCTCGGCCGTGCCATCGCGGTGGATGCGCACTTCGGCGTTGCTGTCATCAGACCAGAAGTAGTACCAGCAGCCCTGCGCCATCCCCAGGCCGCGCCGGATGTGTCCAAGCGCCCCCTCGGGCGGCAGGCTGGCCTTGGGCTTGCGCCGTGACCAGCCGA
>CAZVMD010000105.1:0-17888 GCA_964628555.1 uncultured Myxococcales bacterium
GGGTGATGGCGAAGGCCTGGGCCACGACCAGCGTGTCGTAGTCGGGCTGCTCGGGTCGGCACATCACCTGCGGGCAGCCGTTTAGCATCAGCCGCGAGCGGAAGTAGACGACCATGAGCTGTGGCCCAATGCCAAGCTGCAAGCGGTCCGAAAGCAGGCTGAAGCTCGCGACCGGATTTAGCACCGCCAGCACCGTCGAGCGGCTGAGCGAGCCCTCATGCAGCCCAAGCAGGGCATAGCGCTGCGGCGCGGCATCGGGGACGCGCTGGATATCTTCTTCGGTGGTGTAGCTGGGCTCGGGATAGCGCAAGAGGCCGGTGTAGGGAATCCACAGGCCAAAGCCCAGCGTCAGCGTGCCCCAGGAAAACGGCTGCAGCCGCTTGGCAAACGCTAGCTGCGGGATCGATAAGGGGGCGGGGCCGATCAGGCCACCATCGCCGCTCACCGACGGGCGAATCAGGCCGTTTTCATTGCGCGTATAGGTGACGTTCTGCAGCACGAAGCCCAGATCGAACAGCACGCTCCAGCCGCCGCTGCCCGCTCCCAGCCAGGCATCGCCGACGGTGGTCGAGAGCGCCACTCCGGCTGGGTTGTAATAGATGGCGTTGAGGTCATCGGCGCCGGCCACGAAGGCTCCGCCGCGGCCCAGCGGGCGGGCCCCGTGGGGCGAGACAAACATGCCACCCGCCTGCGCCGAGCCAGCGCCCAGCAAAAGCCCGAGCAAGGCCAGCCCGAGGACCGCCAGCCCAGAGCCCGAGCGCGGGCCTGGGCGCCGACTCGGACGCAAGCTTGAGCTGCCGCCTGATACCCCGGCTTGCGAACCACGACACGATGCAGCGTGCGCCATAGCGCTTTGTATCGCGGCCCGCCACAGCTTGTCGAGCTGAGCCGGCTGGGCGCGGCGCGGCGATGGAATGCGCTGCAAATTCGCTAGGATGCGGGCCCGGCGCCCGTGGTACTAATTCGGGGTTGTTCAGGCAGCGGCCCTTGCCGTACCATCAACAACAGATTCTCGTTAGAGCCTCGTCGAGGAGAGCGAACACATGGACGCACTGTCGGGCAGCGAAATTCCTTGGCCGCAGCAACCCAAAGACAACTCCGGCACGATCTACCTGGGGGCGGCCATCGCCTCGGTCCTGGCGATCGCGATCGGCGCGGGGGCCGGCAAGATTGAGCTGGGCCTGATCATCGGCTTGGCCATTCCCTTCGGTGGCGCCATCTTCTCGCTGGTGCTGGTGCTGATGGGCATCGGCCCGGCGCTCAAGGGCCACAGCGGCAAGTTCTCGGACTTCACTTCGTTTTCGCCGGAAGTCGAGCAGTCGTTCGTGGTGTTCGAGCAGACCTCGTACGAGACCAGCAAGCGCGCCGCCACGATCGGTGCCGCCTCGGTTGGCATCGTCGGCCTGCTGTTTTCGATCATCGTGCTGACGATGGCCAGCAAAGAGCCCTCGGCCGGTGGCCACGCCGCTCCCGCTGGGGGCGCCGCAGCCGAGCAGAAGCACTAGCTCCTCGGCTCACTCGCCTCCCCCTGCCTTCCCTCCGCCCCACGCTCCCTCGGTCTCTCCTGCCCCGCTCTTAACCGCTGGTTTCGCCCTCGCTGAGCTTCGCTGCAGCGAACGACTATGCTGAGCTGTGCGCAGTCGCGCGGCGCCGGTCACGAACCACAGCCCGATCCTGTGCATCGAGCGCTTCGCCACACCGACGTCTGCGCTGCGGTCCGCCGAGCGCGATTGTGATACGGTAAACAGGATGTCTTTTCGCATACTTATGAGCCTCGGGGGTTGGGGGGGGCAAGCTCGCTGCTGGGGGCTGCTGGTCGCCTTGGCGAGCGCTAGCAGCCTCGGTGGCTGCGTGAGCAGCAAGGACAGCGGCAAGGATGCGGCGCGGGCTCCTGCTCTGTCGCCGACGACCGCTGGCGCCACCCCGGCCGCCTTCGCTCCCGAGGAAGCGGTGGTGATCCTGCACAGCGCGCACGACACCCTGGGCGCGGCTCGCTTGGCGCTGGAAGACGCGCTGCGACTGCCGGTCGAGCTGCCACTGCCCTTTCCGCGCGTCGAGCGGCACGCTGATCGCTTTCGCGTGGTCCTGGCGCGCGGTCCCTTTGCGCTGCTGCGTGGGCTGTGGGCGGGCGTCTCCTCTGCCTCGTCGGGGGCGCAGATCCTGAGCGTGGGCCAGGCCGGTAGCGACGACATCATTCGCATGGCCATCGTCTGCTCACCGGCCGAGAGCGTGCCGCTGTGGGCAGTGCCCAAAGACGGCAGCCAGCGGCCGAGCAAAGAGCTCCTGCGGCTGCGCTCGGGTCAGGTCCTGACGCTGAAAGAAGAGGACGACGGCCCGGGAGCCAGCGACGAGGAAGGCGGTGGCGAAGAGGGGCGCGCGGCGACCCTCTCTGAGCAGGGCTACCTGACGGTGCTGCAGCCGCAGCTTGGCTTGGTGCACGCGCCGGATGTCCTGTTGCCGGCCGACTGCACGCCGCGGGATGAAGACAACGACGATGGCAACGGCCGCATCCTGACCGGCACCAGCGTCGGCGCTCCCAAGCCCGGGCAGGTCGGTCGGCTGTGCCTGACCACGCGCTTTTCCGGCAAGCAGGGGCGGCAGACGCGCGCCGATCTGTTGGCGGTCAGCCCGAACTATCGTCGCTGCTTGCGCTTTGCCGGCGCGGGTACGTTTGATGGCTTCGACCACGCGCGCGATGGCAGCCACTTCGCCGTCGAAGTGAGCGAGCCCAAGGTGCCCACCCCAGCGCCTGGCCCGGCCAGCTCGACGGTGCTGCGCGTCTACGCCGTGGCCGAGGCGCCGCCGGGGCAGAGCGGACTCAGCGTGCGCGGGCAGTGGCCAAACCTCAGCCGGCCGGCCTTCCTGGGCGATCACCTGATCGCCGTCAGCGAAGAGGCAGGTGGCGTAGCGCTGTGGGCGATCGATGGCTTGGGGCGGCGTAGCCCGACGGACAGCAGCCCGCTGCCGGCTCCCCGTCGCCTGCTGCAGCTGGCCGTGCCCAGCCTGCCGCCGCTGCCCGAGCGCTTGCAGGCCGCGGTGCATCGTCCGGCGGCTCCAACGCTGGCCGGTGAGCGCATCAAGACCAGCTTCCTGCGCAGCTGCCCGCCCGAGCTGAGCAAGCGGGTGCGGACGGCGGCCGGTCGCCACTTCGTCGCCTGTCTCTACGAGCTGGAGGTTGAGGTGGCTCTCGACGGCACGCATCCCGAGCGCCGCTGCCGCATCGACAACGCCGACAACCCGCTGGAAGAGCCGCTCAGCGTGCCCTGCCCAGTCAGCTAAGCGGCGGGCGGCGGTGCTCCCTCGCCGGGGCGGGCGCGCAGGGGGCTGTCGGCCATGGCGCTACTTAGCCGGGTCAGCTCTTGCACGTCGATGCTGAGCTGACCGAAGCGATGCGCGTAGTAGACCTGCACGAAGGAGAGAAAGTGGACGGCGCAGGGGTCGTCGCTCTCGGCCACGCGCTCGGCGAGCTTCTGCAGGGTCTCGCCGCTGTGCTGGACGAAGCCGCGGCGGCGCAGCGTGGCCAGCACGCGCTTGAGCTGGCCGCGCGCTGCCTGCTCTAGCTCGCGCTTGTGGCGGGTCTGGCTGGCGTCGGGGTCGTCGTCGCCCCAGGGCAGCCGGCCTTGGGCGCGAAAGCGTCGCAGCAGGAACAGGCCACCGGCCAGCAGGCCGACCACCAGCAGCCCGGCGATGAGCCACGGCGCGCTGCGCCGCAGGCCACGGCTAAGTGACAGCCGGCGCTCCTTGGCCAGGCCGAACAGGCCGCGGAAGTGATCAGCGAGGTGGCGCTGAGCCCGCGGATCGTACTCCAGCACGTACTTGTTCCAGCTCATCTCCAGGCTGTCGGAGAAGCGGCGGGCCCGCTGCAGGAAGCCAAAGCGCGACGGTGAGAGCGCTGACAGCGGCGTCGGATCGAGCGTCTGCCAGGCCAGGGGCGGTAAAGCGGCGGTCGCCTCGCCATCGCTGGGCTCGCTGGGCAGCGGCGCGCCGAGGCCGGCTTTGCTGGTCTCGCTCGCTTCACCGCTCAGCGGCAGAAAGGCCTCGACCCAGGAGTGGGCGTGCTGCTGCCGCACCACCAGATAGCCGCCGAACTCGTTCCACTCGCCCCCGAGGTAGCCATTGACGCTGCGGCTGGGGATGCCCACCGCACGCAACAGCAGCGACAGCGCGCTGGCGAAGTACTCGCAGTGACCCCGCTTGCGCTCAAAGAGGAAGGCGGCGACGGGATCCTGGTGCCGACTGCGCTCCGCCTCAGACAGCGGCTGCAGCTGCGTCGAGTAGCTGTACTGGGTCTGCAGATAGCGCTCAAGCGCGCGGGCCTTGTCCTGTGGCCGCGACAGGCCGGCGGTGATCTGCAGCGCCAGGCTGCGCAGCCGCGGCGCTAGGTTTTTGGGCAGCTGCAGATAGGGGCTGTCTTCGGCCAGGGGGCTGTTGCCTGAGCCGGCAGACAGCGATGGCGGTAGGCCGGACTGCGCATCGCCCAGGTCGAGCATCGGAGCGCCGCCATCGGGCAGGCCGGCGGCCGGGCCGAGGTACACCGTGTAGTGCAGGCTGCCGGGGCGACTGCGGGCGATCAGATCTTCGTTGGCGCCCAGATACAGCGGCCACTGCGCTGCGTAGTACCAGGACGAAGGCAGGCTGAGCGCCAGCGGTCGCGGTGCCGGCTGGCCCAGCGGCGTGGCCAGGACCGGCACGAACAGCGCCGAGGTCTCAAGCGGCTCCAGGTAGATCTCGGCGCGCAGCACCTGCGGCCGCAGCAGCGACTGCGGCGAGCTCGTGGCGTCGAAGAAGTGGAAGCCCTGGCGGTGCGGCACCGGTCGCTCGGGCAGCACCACGGCCGGCGGGCTGCTCGCCTGCGTCGGGCTCGGGCTACCCACGGCACTGCCCAGGACGCCGACCGCGGCTACGGTCCCCGGGGCCGGGCCGCTGGTCGGCGGGGGCGGGACCTGATGCGACCACTTGCCGTCTTGGTAGTAGCTAAACGCCGTGCCGCGGAAGCGCAGGCCGCCCGGCAGCGGGTTACTCGTGCCGCTACCCGTCGGGGCTTGGGCCTCGCCGACCTCGACGCGCATGACGACGCGCGGGTTTTCGCGCAGCAGGCCATGGCCGCCCAGCTGGATCTGCTCGGCAAAGCCGGTGAGCAACAGCCCGCGCCGGCGCAGCGGCAGCTCTAGGCCGACGCCGACGCGCGGCAAGAGCAGAAACAGCAGGCCCCCGACCAGGAACAAGACCAGCGCCAGGCTGCCGGTGGTCAGCAGAAACGGCGTGCCAACCACGCGACGGGACGACAGGATGCGCTCGACCTCAACCCGCTCGCTCTCGGCGGCTTGGCCATGTCGTCCTGGCAGGTGCTTGAGCAGGTAGTTTTCTTCCATCTCGCGCCGCAGGTGAAACAGCGACAGCGTCCAGGTGGCAAAGATCGAGTACAGCAGCAGACACACGGCGTAGACGATGCTGGCCCCGACCAGCGAGGCGATGAGCAGCATCAGGAAGCTGATCAGGTAGGCCTGCAGATAGTCGCTGTTGCTGCGCCGGCGCCACAGCTTGATGCACAAGAGCACGCAGAGAAAGCGCGTGCCGCTGTCCCACAGCGTCTCGCCTTGGCTGGCGTCGGGCAAGAGCAAGAGCAGCGACAGCCCCAGCACGCCGTACAGGGCGAAGGAAAAGCTGCGGCGGGCCATAAACGGATGACTCTGCGGATCGTAGAAATAAGAGCCGGCGATGCCGAGCGTTGTCAGCGCCGCCAGGATGCCGGGCACTTCGCCAGCCAGCACCAGCATCAGGAAGGCGACGCTGACCATCAGGTACGAGACCGACTTATGAGTAGCGGCGAAGCGCAAGCGGGACCTTGGTTATCCTTTTGGCAAAAACGTTGATATCTTAGAGTGCCTCGATGACGTGGGCCGCGGCGGCGGCGGCAGGCAGACGGGCGGCCGCGTCGACTGCATCGATCGCTAGCCCATGGCTGTGGCCGGCTGGCCCGCTGGGGCTAGGACTGGCATCGGTGGTGGCGCTGCGGTTGGGCCGCACGATCAGCAGCGAGTCGCCACGCTCACACGAGCGCTGACCCAGACGCAGCGGCGTGTGCGGCGCGGCCTGGAACGGCACCTCCGGGGTCACGGTCTCCAGCAGTGCCAGAGTGGTTAGAAGCCGGCTCATGCTGCTTGGGCTGTGCAGCACCGGCAGGGCTGGCGCCTGGCTGCGGACCACCAGGGCCACGGCATAGCCGTGCTCCAGATAGTAGGCGCCAAGGCTGGCGCCCCAGCTGATGACCCGCTCTAGGTCGGTCAGCGCCTGCGGGCTCTTGCGCTCGGCTTCAGACAGCGCGTTGTCGACGTACAGCGTCACCTGCTGCACGGCTTCGTCTTCGTACTCGCGCACCATCAGTCGCTGCCGCCGCGCTGAGCTCTTCCAGTGGATATCGCGCGGATCATCGCCGTTGCGTAGCTCGCGCACCGCGTGAAAGGCACCGCGCCGTCCCAGCTTGCCCACCGTCTGCTCGCCGGCCGCCGATAGCAGCGCCTGCGGCAGATGCGACAGCGACAGCAGCGCCGGGTAGACGATGATCTCGCTCCTGTGCTCGACGTAGCGCGAGGCGCGGAACAGCGCGAAGGGAAACTTGGTGCTGATGCGAAAAGCGGTAAAGACGTAGCGGCCGCGCTGCGGCAGGCTGTGGCGGTAGCTGGTCTGCTGCGTGCGGCCCGAGGGAATCTTCAGGAAGTAGCAGCGCTTATCGACCACTTGGTCATCGCACAGGTCTTCGACCTCGATCGAAAACGAGGGGAAGCGGCGCTTTTCGTTGCGCAGCACAATGCCCATCAGGAAGGGATGGCCGGCGTGTACCCGCGGCGGTGGCTGGCGACGCGGCACGATGCCGGCCAGCGAGATCTCGCTGAGTAGCCAGGAGCTTAAGACCAGCGTCAGCAGCATGCCGAGCAGCAGATAGAGCTGGTTGTTGCCGGTGTTGAGCGCCACCACCAGGATGCCGATCAGCACCAGGATGAACCAGCCACCGTCGCGGGTTGGTCGCAGGCCACGCAGGCGCAGCCAGCGTCGCCACAGCCGCTGCCCCAGGCGCTCGACGAGCAGCGCGGCCCGCGGGCCGGTGGTCGAAGGTCGCGGGGCGGCGGCTCCGGCTCGGCTCGGGTGCGACGTGCTGTTGTTTGCGCGCTCCACAGCCAAAGAATACCGCCTCTTCTGCTCTAGGGAGCTACCGGGTCGTAGCCGCTAGGGCCTGGGCGCTTGCCGGCGGGGCGGGCGGCACCTGGGCTGGCTGAGCGCTTGCGGGTGGGGGGTGTCGGCTCGCTGCGGCTCTTCCCACTGGTCGATTCGCGGGCCGTGGCTGGCTTCGCAGCCGGGCGAGCAGCGGCCTCGGCCTCGCGGGTGGCGGGGGTGGTGGCGGGAGTGCTCGGCGTGGCCTCGCGGCTCCGCGGCTCGACGGTGCGGGGGGCAGCGCTGTGCGAGTCCTTGCCCAGTCCAGCCGGTGGCTTGCTCCGCTCGCGCAGCAGCGCGCCCAGCCCGAGGAGGCCGATGGCGATGACGCCGATCGCCACCCCCAGCACCCAGCGCGGTGGCCGCAGCCGACTGGCCGACTGACCGCGGCCTTCCGAGGTGGTGGTGCGGCCCTCGCGTCCGGCGGTAATCGCCTCGGCGCGCGACGGCTCGGCGCGCTCTGAATCACTGCCCGGCTGGTCGGGGCTGCGCAGCGCCGCCGCGAGCGAGGCCGGCGGCATCGTGGCGACCAGCAGGCTGGCCGGCTGACCCAGGCTCTCGGCGAGGGCGGCAATCTGCGCTCCCACCGAGGGCCAGCGGGCCTTGATGTCGCGGGTGCAGGAGCGCTCGAACCAGCGATCGAAGGCCGGCCCCAGCGTGCTGCCGCGGGCTGAAGCGGGCGGCAGCGGCTGAAAGCAGATCTGGCCGATCAGGCGGGTGACGCCGTCGCCCTGGAAGTAGGTCTTGCCGACCAACAGCTCAAAGGCGATAAGCCCCATCGCCCAGACATCGCTGTGCGGGCCGACTTCCTCGGGCTCGCCCATCGCCTGCTCGGGCGACAGGTACATCGGCGTGCCGAGGATGGCGCCGCTCTTGGTGACCTTGGCCTCGCGTCCGCCCATGTCGCGATCGCTGAGGCGGGCGATGCCAAAGTCGAGCAGCTTGACGATCAGGCCCTGATCTTCGCGGCGATGCAGGAACAGGTTCTCGGGTTTGAGATCGCGGTGCACGATGCCGGCCGCGTGCGCCTTGTCGAGGGCCCGCGCCGCCTGCCCGAGCAGCCAGACGGCTTCCTCGGGCGAGAAGGGTCCGCGGCGCTGCAGCAGGCGATCGAGGTCAGAGCCGCTAAGTAGCTCCATGACCAGGAACAGCGCGCCGTTAAGCTCGGGCGAGACATCGGCATCGGTGACGCGCACGACGTGCTCGCTCTTGATCAGCGCCGGGGCGCGCATCTCGCGCTTGAAGCGCTCCAGGATGTCTTCCTGCTCGCCGGAGTGGGCGAGCAGGGCCTTGAGGGCCAGCGTCTCGCCGGTGTTGAGGTGCTGTGCCTGGTACACCACCCCCATGCCGCCGCGACCTATCTCACGGAGGATGCGATATCGGCCGGCTACGATGGTGTCCTTCATTCCCGCGTGACTGCCCAGGTCCGACTAGCGACAGGAAACCGTGCCTACGACAGAAGCTGCCTGTAGGCCGCATGTATTACAGTTGAAATTGGGGCACATAACTACACACTGACATCGAATAATTGGACTGCCACAGCGATTAATGCAGTTCAGATCAAACGATGGTGATGTAAATAGACGACAGAAGTCGGTATACGGGGGTGTCTTGGTACATATCGAGTTACAGAAGGCGCCAACGTCTCTCGCATAATTGGTGCTGCCACCGATCAGCCCCTTGAGCTCATCGGAGCATGCCGACTGGCTGCAGGGCAGGGCTTGGCCGGCCAGATCGTAGGCGCAGTTCTTCTCGATGTTTTCGTCGCTGTCGCCCGACTGGTTGCAGTTCCAGTCCCACGAGGTGAAGGCGCCGCCGGAGAACGGCTCCTTGTGCCAGGCGGTGTCGCGATACTGCGGCGCTTGCTGCTCCGGGCAGCTCAGGTTTCCATTGCGGCATTCGGTGGTCAAGTCAACAACACAGGCGCCTTTTCCTGCCTTACATGGTTTGCCAACTAGGTTGCAGCCGCAGGTCTGTGCGATTCCGCTATAACGGGCATCGTTATCGTTGCAGTCGGTGCCGCCGCATTCTTGCAGAACATCACCGTCTTGATCGATATCTTTGACGGATTGTTCGCATAATAAAGAGGTCTTATTACACTGATAAATTCTGGCGCAATTGGGGGTTATGTCGATCCCTTTCGCGACATTAATCCGCATGCAAGCGGCGAGGCCGAGGTTCGGATCGCAGCTCTCGACGTCGTACTGCCAGGCCGTGCAGGCCGAAAGCAGGCCCAAGCAAGCACAGAGCAGCAGCGAAAGAGCGCCTTGCTTAGACGGTGGCATGGTCAGAACCTCCCAGTCGCGACGAGGCCGGCGCCGGCGCGCTGCAGGGTGGGCAGCAGCCGCACCTGGGCCTGCGCCGCGGGCTTCTTTTCGCCGCTGCCGGCCGGCGTCTTCCAGCGCGCGGTCACGGCCAGGATGCCGGCGGTCAGAGCCAGGGCTCCGGCTGTGCCATAAAACACATTGGCCAAGATCGCATCGGTGCGGATGGCGTCCTGGGCGGCGACTGGGCGCTGCAGCGGATCGAGCTCCAGCTGAACGTTGGCGGCATTCTGCGCTTTGACGCCGAAGCCGATGCCGACCGCCAGCGCCGCCAGCGCCGCACCGCCGACGATAAAGACCGCGACCTTGGGCACGCCGCCGCCCACCGCCCCCGGCTCCAGTGCGACCGCGATGGCCACCGATTCGTTATCGAGCAGCGACTTCTTCCAGACGAAGGGCAGATAGCCGGGGGCACTGACCGTCAGCTTGTGGCTACCGACGTCGACGAACTGCGGCCGATCGAACTGCTCGGGGTTGAGCGGCTGCCCATCGAGCGATACCGCTAGACCGATCGGTCGAGTCTCAAAGACCAGGCGCAGGGTGGCGGTGGCCATGCGGACAATGGGGATATCAATGCGGCGGAACTCGCCCTGGTGCAGGTCGACGGTCTGACGGAAGCGCTTGATGCGCGGTCCCTCGGCCAAGATGGTGTGCGGGCCAGGATCGTTCTCGACGGCCGTGCCCCACAGCGACTGCGGCAGCGGGCTGCCATCGACGGAGAGGGCGAAGCCCTCCGGGATGTCGGAGGGCACCACCAGGGTGAGCTTGGGCACGCGGCTCTCCAGCGCCGCCGCCTCGGCCAGGGCCGCGTCGCGGGTCGGCAAGAAGCGCTTCTCGCCGGTGGCGTTGACCCGATCCTGGGCTTCCTGGGCCGCTCGCTTGAAGTTGACGTAGGCGCTGGCCGTCTTGCCGAGCGCGACGTAGCACTTGGCCAGCTTGAAGCGGGTGTTGGGGCTGGGCTCAAGCTCCATGCTGGCCTGAAAGGCCTTAAGCGCTGCGTCGTAGCGACCGCTGCTGAAGGCCTTGCTGCCTTCCTCGAACTTGCGCAGTGCCGCGCCTGGCGGAGCGGCCCAGACCTCGCGCCCGGCCGGGAGGACGGACAGCACGAGGACGAGACACAGATATCCCAGCGGGTAGCACGCTCGCGACATGGGCTCTTATCAGCGTATCACGTCGAGGGGGGCGGGCTGAAGGCGGGGGCGGCGCAAAGACCGCGCGGCGGGCGGTCGCGGTCGCCAAGCTTTCGCCAACATTTACGCAGTTTCTCGTGGGATAGGCATACACTGCGCCGCGGTCGTGCTGCCCTTCCCGGTTTCCCCTGCGGCCCGCGCCGCATTCATTGGAAAGAGAGGTGCCCCCGATGCGCTCATGCATAGTCCCCGTGTTGGCTTCGCTGCTGCCCCTGGCCTGTACGCCCTCGATGATGGAGGAGCCCGCGCCGCCGGGCGACTTTGTGCCCAAGCCGGTGGCGGCCGGCTACACCCGCTATGTGCTGCCGACGGTGTCGGCGATCAGCCCCGGGGCCGATGTGCAGAAGTGCCAGTACATCGCCGGTCCGTCAGAGACCGACCGCTACGTCACCATCGTCAGTGGCCAGCAGTCCAAGGGCGGGCACCACATCGTGCTTTACGCCAACCAGAAGGCGGAAGCGGTCGGCACCTCGCGCGACTGCACCGCCGAAGACACGCTGAGCATCGCCTTCCTGGGCGCCTACGGTGGCGAGGGCAATGCTACCGATGCGGTGCCTGTTCCGGAGGGTGTCGCCTTCAAGCTGCCCAAGGGACAGGCGCTGATGACCAGCACCCACTTCATCAACGCCGGCCGCGATACCGTCGATGGCCACAGCATCCTGGACGTGAAGTTCGTCGAGATGGGGGCGATCAAGCAGGTCGCCAACAACTTCGCCAACCTCAGCGTCAACTTCTCGCTGCCGGCCGGCAAGCAGTCGAGCGTCAGCGTCGCTTGCAAGTTCCAAAAGGAGCTGTCGTTCTTCCGCATCGCCAACCACCTGCACGAGTGGGGCAAAAGCGTGTACAGCGAGGTCATTCGCGCCGACGGCAAGCACGAGATCCTGTCGCGCAACGATCGCTGGCAGCGCGAGATGACCTTTAACTTTCCCTTTGCTACCTGGCCCGTCGACAAGCCGATGGTCATCCGCAAGGGCGATACCCTGGTCACCCACTGCACCTGGGAGAACACCACCGATCACGCGCTGGGGTTTCCCTCCGAGATGTGCGTGACGTTTGGCTTCTATGTTCCCGGCGAGGGGCCGCAGGTAAGCTGCGTCGACGACAGCTGGGATGGCGGCCCGCCCTAAGCCAGCGCTTGCGCCAGCCGCCGCGGTCGGTCGACCGGCCTGCCGATGGTGGGGGGGTCAGCGGCCGGCGATGGCGGGGAGGAAGCGATACATGAATTCGACGCCGCGGTAGAAGTCATTGACCGCGATGCGCTCGTCGCGGCCGTGGGCCCGGACGTCGTCGACATCGCCGAACATGCCGCTTACACCGTAGACCGGGATACCGGCCTGACGAAGCTGCTTGCCATCGCTGGCGCCGGTGGACATGACGGGGGTGACGACGACGCCGGGCCACATCTTGTGCGCAAGCGCAGTGACGGTGCCGACGATGTCCGGGCGCAGCGGCGACAGCGGACTGGGCAGAGCCTGGTTCTGCGGCGTGACCTTGACCTGCGGATCGGCAATGGCGCGCTCGATGCTGGCCTTGACCTGGGCCGGCGAGTCATCGGGCAGCAAGCGGCAGTTGACGTTGACGCGCACGCTCTGCGGCAGGGCGTTTTCGGCATGGCCACCGCTGACCAGCGTCGGTACGCAGGTGGTGCGCAACAGCGCGTTGTAGTAGGGCGAGGCCGCCGCGAGCAGCGCCGCCGCCTGGCCATCCTGCGGGTTGTCGGCGAGGGCGCGCATCTTTTCCGCGATCGGCTCGGCCAGTACCTTGGCGTACTGCCCGAAGTACATCCGCGTCGTCTCGTTGAGGCGCACCGGCAGGTCGACGGCGCCCAAGCGGGTCAGGGCCGTCGCCATGCGCAGGAGCGCGTTGTCTTTGACCGGCAGCGAGCTATGCCCGCCCTTGTTGCGCACTTCTAGCTCGAAGTTCAGGTAGGTCTTCTCGCTGGTCTGGATCTCCATCAGCATCGGCTTGCCGGCCTTGGAGTTGCCGCCGCCGCCTTCGAGGTTGATGGCGTACTCGGCATCGATCAGGCTCCTGTGCTGCCGCAGCAGCCAGGCGATGCCGTTGTAGTCGCCATTCTCCTCATGCTCGGTCAGGGCGACGATCAGATCGCGACGGGGCACAAAGCCCTCGCGGCGCAGGCGGATCAAGTTGGCGATGATGTCGGCCACCTCGCACTTCATATCGGTGGTGCCGCGACCGTAGAAGTAGCCGTCCTGCTCGCGGAAGGTAAACGGATCGAACGACCAGTCAGAGGCCAGGGCCTCGACGACATCGAGGTGGGCGATAAACAAGATCGGCCGCTCGCGCCCGCTGCCGCGATAGCGAATGACCAGGTTCTGGTTCTGCGGTCGCGGTCCAGTCAGGGTCAGCTCGCTGTCGGCAAAGCCAGCCTGCCGCAGCCGGGCTGCCAGCGCCTGGGCGGCGCGCGTGCTGCCGATCGGGGCCGTGGTGTTGATCTCGATCACCTCGCGGAATAGCTCGCGAGCCAGCTTGCGCGCCTCGGCCGTCCCGAGCGATGGATCGCTCTCGGCGTGACTGACAACGGCGGGCAGCGTAGCGAGGCATACGAGGGCGCTAGCCAGGAGCCAGCGATGGAAGCGGCGCGATGTCTGCATGACGGGTCCTCACAAGCGAGGAGGTGAGCCGTACCACGCCGCACCGCGCTGCGACAATCCGGCCTGGGGTGTGCAGCCGGGGGGCCTGCACAGCCCCGGTCCTGCATGTCGGGAAGCGGGCGTTTTTGCCAACTTCTCGTCGCCGCGGCGAGTCATGAAATTTTTTTTGCGGAGCATGCAATCAGCGGCCGGGGTCCGCTCTCTAATCGCCAGCTATCGACAAGAAGCAAGGCAGAGCGATAGCGGGGACACGGCGGCGCCGGATTGCGGTGGAGCCGGAGTGTGGGGATGCGACCGAACCGAGAACCCTGTGCAGGAGAACCATCATGAAGACCATGAATCGAAAGCTGTGGCTGGGCGCGATCCTTTTGAGCTTGGGCCTGGGGTGTGGCGACGGGAACAGTGCAGCGCTGGGGAGCGATGTCCTGTCCATCACTGGCAGCGAGGTCAGCGGTGAACAGCTGGCGCTGCCGGATGGCAACGGCCGCGGCGCGATGGATGGCGCCGGTCGCGTCGAGCGCTCGGAGATTGACCGCCTCAAGGCGCTGTTGAGCCTGACGGATGAGCAGGTGGCGCAGATTCAGCCGATCCTGGATGCGACGCGCACGGCGCTGGAAGACCTCCGCGCCCAGGTGCGGGCCGGCGCGCTCAGCCCGAGCGATGCCAAGGCCAAGGTCAAGGCGCTGCACGAAGATCAGAAGGCGCAGATCCTTTTGCTGCTGACGCCAGAGCAGCAGGCCAAGTGGAGCGATATGCGCGAGCATCACTGCGGTCCCTTCGATGTCAGCCGGCTGGCCGAGGCGCTGGGCCTGTCGGCCGATCAGGTCAGCCAGATCAGCGCGATCTCGTCGGCGGCGCAGAGCAAGGTCAGCGAGATCCACGCGCAGGTCGAAGCCGGCACGCTGAGCAAAGAAGACGCGCACACTCAGATTGGGCAGATCATGAGCGAGACCAAGGCCGCCATCGATGCCGTGCTGACCGCTGAGCAGAAGGCCGAGCTTGCGAAGATCCTGCAGCACCGTCCCGGTCGCCGCGGGGGTCCAGGCGGTCCAGGCGGTCCAGGCGGTCCGGGCGGTCCGGGCGGTCCAGGCGGTCCGGGCGGTCCTCCGCCGGGCGGGGGCGCGGGGAGTGCGCCGCCGCCGGGTCGCTAGCCGCGCACAGCAGACCCACCGCAGTGCAGGCTGAGCGAGTGCGGGAGGGGGCCAGGCCGCGCCGCGGAAAAGGTGAGGAGCAGGGGCAAGAGAGCGGCGTGAGGGGTGGCGGGGCGTGGCGAGCGTGAGGGCGTGGCGAGCGTGAGGGCGTGGCGGGCGTGAGGGCGTGAGGGCGTGGCGGGTGTGAGGAGGAGGGGGAGGGACGGGCTCTCGGCGGTGGGTTTGCTGAGCGCGCTGCGGCGAGACAGACGGCTGCCGCAGCGTCTTATCGTATCCTGGAGAGAGCAAGGGAATGAGCAAGCCGCTCGAATATCTACCGCTGCCCGCCTCCGCCGAGAAGGAGCTGGTCGCCAGCCTGTGTCGCGGTGAAGCCGAGAGCTATCGCCACCTCTACGAGCGCTTTGCTCCCCGTCTGAGTCGCATCCTGCAGCGCATCTTTTCCGATCCCCAGCTAGCCAGCGACGCGGTGCAGGCGACGTTCCTGGTGGTCTTCCAAAAAATCGATCGCTTTGATGGTCGCTCGGCGCTGCTGACTTGGATGACGCGCATCGCGATCAACGAAGCGCACGCGCTGCGGCGCAAGAGTGCCCGGCGGCCATCGCCGGCCCCCGCCAACGAGCCAGCGCGCAATCCCGAACAAGAGCACGGCGACAGGGAGCTGCAGCGCAAGCTCAGCACCCTGGTCGCGGCTCTGCCTGAGGAAAAACGCACCGCCTTGCTGCTCTTTGAGATCGAAGGCTTCAGCGTGCAGGAGATCGCCGACATCACCGGCGAGCCGCGCGGGACGGTGCTCGCCCGCCTGTCGCGCACGCGGGCCGAGCTGCAGAAAGATCTATACGGCTGGCTGACCGAGACACCAGCCGTCGGCGAAACCAAGCGCGGGAGGGATCATGTCTGAGAAGCATGCAGACGAAGCACAGCTCGCCAAGCTGCGTCCCCTGCGCTCCCAGGCCAGTGATCCTGGGCTGACTCCGGATGCTCGCCTGCTGGGTCAGGCCCTGCGGCAGCTACACGCGCAGCCTGAGGAAGGCGCGCCGGCCGTGCCGCCCTGGGCCGCGCTGGAAGCCGAGGCGCTGCGCCAGTCGCGCCGTCGCCAGCTGCGCTATCACCTGCGCGAGCTGTGGCAGGGCAGCCTGGTGCTGCGCCTATCGCTAGCTGCGGCGGCGACGCTGGCCGTCGTGCTGCTCTCGGCTTGGGGGCTGCGCCGCGCCGCGACTTCGCCGGGGACGCTCTGGGCGCGACTGGCTCCGGCTCGCTCTGGCCACTCCGATTCGGCGGTCGGTCGGACGGGCGCGGCGCGACTGCAGCGCTCGCCGCAGACCAGCCAGCCCGGCCAGGCGGTGCTCCTGCGCTGCGGGGCCGAGGTCGATCTGACCTTCGGTGTGGCCGAGATCAATGAGCGCAGCGCGCAAGACGTCAACATTCAGCTGGCGCGCGGTCGAGTGGGGGTAAAGGTGCCGCCGATGTCGCCGGGCGGACGGCTGCAGGTGCACACCAGCGATGCCGAGGTCACGGTCCATGGCACCCGCTTTGTCGTCGAGAAGCTAGCTGCGCAAGACGCCACATCGGTGTCGGTGCAGGAGGGCCTGGTCGAGGTCCGGCCGCTTGGCGGGGAGCGCCCTGCGCAGTTCCTGCGACCGGGGGAGCAGCTGGTGGTGCCGAGCCAGGCGGCCTATCTGCGCTCGCTGTCCGAGCAGGTGCAGGGCGTGCTGGCCGCCGGTCGCTGCGATGATCAGGCCAGCCAGCTGCTTGGCACCTATCTGCAGGCCATGCCCAGCGACGCCGACCTCAGCGCTGGCGAGTATCTGCACGCGAGCTGCGCCGCCGCCAAGGGCGAGGTCGCGGCAGCGCTGCAGGGCTTTGAGCGGGTAGTACAGAGCGCGCACAGTGAGCTGCGGGCGGACAATGCGCTGGCCCGCATTGCTCAGCTGCGCGCCACGATCAGTCGCGCCGAGGGCACGGCGGCCTGGCGGCGCTATCTGCTGCGCTTCCCGCAGGGGCAGCACCGCGAGTCGGCACAGCACTATCTTCGCAGTCGGACCGTCCGAGACGAAAAATGAGCCCGCTGGCCTCGCTGCTGTCCCTGCTGTGGTTTTTTGCGCTGCCCCCTGCGCTGACCGAAGAGGCGCTGCGCGTGGTGGCGGCGGAGCCCGGGCTGGGGGAAGAGATCGCCCGCGCCGCTCGCCGCTATGTCCGCGGCCCGATCCATGTCGAGCGACAGCGCGCGGGGAAAGACAGCGGGGAGAAAAACCACGCCGAAAAAAACACCGAGCCCACGTCGTCCGCACCGCCATCGGCCCAGCCTGGGGAGGCGGAGGCGACAGGCGAGCCCACCGCCGTGCTGCGGGTGGAGCGCTTCCGCGCGGGGGCCACAGCCGAGCGCTGGGAGCTGGTGTTGTCGACGAGTGGGACGGCCAGTCGGGCTCGCGTCGTACAGCGCGTGATCACCCTGCATGAGACCGCCAGCCGCTTCGATCTAGCGGAGGCGGTGGCCATCGGTCTGCCCGATATGCTGGCTCGCCTCCACGAGGCGCGCGAAGGTGGCACTGCCCCGCGGGCTGCGGTCGCGGTCAGCAGTCCGCAAGCTCGGCCGTCGGCTTCGCTGCCATCGCCCGCGCGGCTCGCCAGTCCTGCCCGCCGGCTGGCGCTGCGCTCGCTGCCACTTCGCTCTGCTGCGGACGGAGCGAGCACGGCAGCGCGGCCCACCCGCCCTGCCGCCGTCGAACCCGAGCCGGAGCGCGGACCGCGCATGGCCCCGACCACGGCCCCGACCGCGACACCAGCCGAGGTGGCCGCATCGGCTGCATCAGCTGCATCAGCTGCATCGGCTGCATCGGCTGCATCGGCTGCACCCGCGGGCTCGGAGGTCCCACGCCGCGAGGAGTCGGCTGCTTCGCAGAGAGCTGCTGCGGCCACACCGCCGGGCGAGCCCGCTGCGCCGGCCGCAGTCGCCGAAGTCGTCCGCCCGGGAGCCCTGGCACCTTCTGCGGCCCCATCAGTGCTGTCGCCGGTCGCGCCGTCGCGCAGTCCGGTGGCGGCCATCGCGCTCACGATTACCGGCGCGGCCTCGCTGTTTGCCGGGCTGGGCACTGGCTCCGCTGCGCTGCTCGCGGCGCGTCAGGTCGACTCGCCGCTCTCTGGTCGCTTTGATGCCGAGCTTGATCGCCGCGGTCGGCTGCTCGATACCGCGACCATCGTCCTCGATACGGTGGGCGGGGCCGCGCTGGTCGCCGGCGGGGTGTGGCTGATCGTGCACACGGTCAAGACGCGCCGATCCGCGCCCAAGCTGGTGCCGGTTGCGGGTGGGGCGGTGCTGTCCTTTGAAGGAGCACTCTGATGCGTCTGCGCGCTGCTGCCCTGCTGTCGCTCTGTGGCCTGCTCGCCTGCTATCGCCCGCAG
>CAZVMD010000105.1:17988-21400 GCA_964628555.1 uncultured Myxococcales bacterium
GCGCGCTGCTGCCCTGCTGTCGCTCTGTGGCCTGCTCGCCTGCTATCGCCCGCAGTATCGCGGCCCCTACCGCTGCGATCCCAGAGCCGGCGCCAGCGACTGTCCCAGCGGCTACTCCTGCGTCGATCGCCTGTGCGTCGCCGAGAGCAGCCAGGCCAGCGAAGGCTGCAGCCGCGGCGGCACGCTGCTCGTCATGGCGCGGGGGGCGCGGGTCTTTGCCTGCACCGGCAGCTTTGCCCCCGGCGACTACGCCAGCCTCTGCAGCCGCAGCGCCGGTATGCACGTCTGCGGCAGCGATCCACGCGACGATGAGCTGCTGCCGCTCCTCGACTGCGCAGCGCAGAGCGGCTTCTTTGTCGTGCAGGCCGCCCTTGCCGTCCGCAGCAGCGTCGGTGGCAGCGGCTTTGACGCCCTCTGCAGCCCGGCGCCGGGGGCGGCCGACAATGCCATCCTCGGCTGTGGCCTGGGGGCCGAAGCGATCTCGCTCAACGCCCCCGGCTGCCGCTTCCTGACCCACGCCCTGCGCTGTCCGCAGAGCGGGGCCTGGTCGTGCAGCAGCGGCTCTGGGCTGCTCGATCTCGCCCACGATGCCAGCCTCGACGCGGCCGGCGGCACGCTGTGCTGTAGCTCGCTGCCGCCGCGCTAAGCCAGGCGGGCGGGCGCTGGCTGTGGGCGCTGTTAGGGCTCGATGCTGACGCGGGTGCCGTCGACCCAGGTCTTGTGGTCGTCGGTGTAATAGAGGTAGGCGCTGCTGGCGGGAGCGCGATAGGTACCTGGCACGGTGGCGAGCAGATCGATAGGGATCTTTACCTGCTCGTTCGGCTTCATCTCGCGCAGGTAGAGCACGACCTGGCGGGCCTGCGTCTCGTAAAAGGCGATGGTGCCCTTCTCGCGCAGCTCTTTGAGCTGCCAGGTCTGGAAGCTCAGGCCGCCGGGGATGCCGACGCGGGCCAGGGTCATCGGCAGGCCGCCCGCGGTCTTGTTCGACAGCGTGACGTTGAGGCGCACCGACTCGCCCATGCGCACCTGGCTGCGCTCCAGCGCGGTCGCCAGATCGACCTTGGTCTCGGGGCTGGTGGCCGGTGTCAGGGCGCGATAGTCGATGCCCAGGGACAGTGGCAGCGGGCTCTGGCTGGTGGCCTGCACCAGCAGGGTGTTCTTGCCCGGCTTGAGGTACTGCCCCAGGCTGTCGAAGACCAGCGGCTCGCGGTGGCCGGCCTCGTAGGTCAGCGTGCCGACCCGCACGCCGTTGATGCTCAGCGTGACGCTGCCATCCTGCGCCATGCGCGTGGCCGACAGCGCATAGGCGGTCATCGCCTTGAGCGCCAGCACCGTCGCCTGCGTCGCGCCCCAGGAGCCAAAGCCGCCGCGGTGATTGGTCAGCCACTCCACCGCCTTGCGCACGTTGTCATCAAAGCCACCGGCCTTGAGCAGGGCCATGACGGCGAGCGCGGTGGTCTCGATATGCAGGTTGCTGCCCGTCGAGCGCGTGATGCTGTGATCGGCCTTGAGGAAGCCGCCCTCGGCGTCCTGCAGCTCGATCAGGCGCTTGGCGGCATCGCGGCCGGCCTGGCTGCGGCCGACGTTGAGCAGGGTGTTGACGGAGAGCGACAGCAGGTAGGCATCGCGCGTCTCGCTGGCCAGGCGGGCGGCAGCTTCTAGCTCGGGCTCCAGCCCGCTCTGCTTGGCCTCGGTCAGGCTGTAGGTGATGTAGGCATTGGTCACTTCCGGCGAGGCGGCGCCAAAGCTGTCGAGCGCCTTGGCATCGCGCAGGTAGCCACCCTTGCCATCGCGGCGGGCCCGCAGCCAGGCCGAGGTGCGGTTTACCATCTCGCCATCGACATCGAAGACCTCTTTCATGTCGAGGAATTCGAGCAGGCCGTAGGCGGTAAGCGCCTCGTGGGCCGGCAGGCCACCGAACCACTCGTAGCCTTTGTCTTTGGTCTCGAACGACACCAGGCGCTTGTAGCCATCGTCGATCAGCTTGGCGGCGCGCTCCATGATGCGCGGGTCGTTCAGGTTGGCCTGCTTGAGGTAGCGCAGGATCATGACGTTGGGATAGTTGGTCGAAGAGGTCTGCTCGAAGCAGCCGCTCGGCTGCTGCAGCATGCCATCCAGGCCCGAGATCATCGTCGCCACCGGCGAGGGATAGAGCTTGAGCACGCCATCGACGGTACCGGGCATGGCAGCACCGAGATCGACCTCATGGGTGAAGCTGCCACCGGTGGTCTGGCCGCTCTTGCCGTGCTGCTGCGGGAAGCCGAGCGGCGTGACGCGTAGCTCGCGGACGAATTCATCGCGCAGACCGGCGGCGCTGGCGGCGAAGCGCACCTCGGTCTTGCCCTGCTTGCCGCTCACCGAAAGCGGATAGAACAGCGCCTCGCGGGCGTTGGCAGCGACGGTGCCACCGGTCCGCTCGACCGGCTTCTCCAGCACCAGGAGCTCGCCGAAGTGGGCCTGCAGCTCAATGCTCTGTGGCTTGTCGCGCTCATTGCTGAGGACCAGCGGCAGGCGGATACGATCTTCGGCGCTGACCTCGGTGGGCAGCTTGACCGCCATGCTAAACGGCAGGTTCGACTTGATGACCGTCTCATCGCGGCCGGCCACACCGCCGCCGACGCCTTCGCTGACCACGCGGAACGAGGTCACGGCATCGGACAGGTAGAACGTCACCGTGGCCTTGCCGTCTTTGCCAGTGTGCACGGTCGGCTGCCAGGCGATGGTCTCGCGGAAGTCGGTGCGCGGGCCGCTGTAGTCGCCGGCATAGGTCGGGGCCGGGAAGACGCGCACTGCGGCCCAGGTCTCGGCGACCGGCATCGCCTCATCGTCGCCGCGTTCGAGGAGGTTATCCTCGTCATCGACATTGAGCACGCGGCGCCGATCGCGCTTCGCTTCTTCTTTGTCGAACGCGACGATCTTGGCCTTCTTCTTCGGCGCCTCGGCCGCTATCTCGGCCTCTGGCATGGCGGGTGGCGCTGCCGGCATTGGCTTTTCGGCCGGCATGGCGGGTCCGCGGTCGGCCATGGCGCGCGCGGCCATCGGCTGTGCTGCCTCTCCCCGACCCAGCGCCGGCTTGGCTGCGGCTGGGGGTCGCGCGGCCTTCCCCGGCATCGGCTTGTTCATCGCACCCTCGGCCACATCCTTGGGCGCATCGGGCAGCGGCGGCGGTGGCGGTGGCGGCGGCACTGCTCCAGGCGCCTGCGGCGGCGGTGGCGGCCCCTTGCGCAGCCCACCGAAGTCAGCGGCCGGTGACGGCGTCACCATGCCACTTGCCGGATCGGCAGCCGGCGGCACCAGCACCTGCATCCACTCAAACCGGCGATAGCCCCGCGTCCCCATCAGCAGATCCATCGCCAAGGCCGACTTCTCTTCACTGAGGTCGAAGTAGAAGTTCGGCCCAGAGGCTGCGGCG
>CAZVMD010000106.1:0-21347 GCA_964628555.1 uncultured Myxococcales bacterium
CCGCCCCGTGTCGCTGTTGCGCGCGCCGCTCCTGCAGTTCTTCCTGCTCGGTGCGCTGCTGCTCCTTGCCCACCGCGCGCTACGCCCACCCCCGCCGACGCAGATCAAGCTGACCGCAGAGGCCCTCGCTGGCCTGGAGCAAGACTTCCAGCGCCGCAGTGGTCGCCCCGCCAGCGCTAGCGAGCGTCAGTCGCTGCGTGACACCTACCTCGACAACGAGGTGCTGTATCGCGAAGCCCTAGCTCGTCAGCTAGACCGCGGCGATGTGATCGTTCGCCGGCGCCTGATCCAAAAGATGGACTTTGTCCTCGACGCGCTGGCTGACCAGGCCGACGCGCCTCTCGCGGAGCCCGAGCTTTCGGCATATCTGGCGCAGCATGCCGAGCGGTATCGTCAGCCGGCCCGACTCTCGCTGATCCAGGTCTTCGTTGCCAGACCGAGCACGATGGCACAAGCCGCGCAGGATGCGGAAGCCGCTCTGGCGACGCGCGCACACAGCCTGCGCCAGCGCCTGCAGAGCGGCGCGGATCCGACGACGCTGGGCGATCCGTTCGTGCGGGGTTCGCAGCTTAGAAACCAGAGCGAGGACGAGCTCGCGGCGAGCCTCGGTCCAGCGTTCGCGGCGGCCGTCTTTCAGCAACCGCTGCAGACGTGGTCCGAGCCGATCGCCTCAAGCTTTGGCCTGCACATCGTCCAGGTGACAGCCAGCGAGCCCGCCCAGCTACCGCCGCTGTCCAGCCTCCGAAGCCGCGTCGAGAGCGACCTGCGCGAGGAGCGCCGCCGCCAGGCTCGTCGCGAGCTCGTGCGCGAGCTCCGCCAGCACTACGACATCGCGGCGCCATGAAGTGGCACCGCCCGCTCCAGCTGTCTGCCCTGTGCCTGACCGTGTGGCTCGCGCTTGGGCTGACGACGGCAGGCTCAGCCGAAGGACATGGCCAGCCGCCGGTGGTCTTGAGCCTGGTGGAGGTCAGCCCCGCTCGCTTCGCGATGACCCTGCGCGCGCCGCTGCGCAGCGATCGCGACGCCGCCCTGCCGCTGGTCCCCGTGTTCCCCGATCACTGCCGCCAGCTGGGGACTGAGCTCGACTGTCGCGGCCCAGCCGGCGGAGCGCAGGGCCTGCACGGTCAGCTGATCACCGTCGCGCCGAGTCCAGACGGCGAGCCCGGCGCCAGCGAGCTGATTTACGTCATCACCTGGCTTGGGGGTCAGCGTGAGAGCGGGCTCCTGCGGCCGCTCCCCGAGCAGGATCGCAGCCGGCTCAGCGCGGCGCAGCCCTCCTCGACCGCTATCGAATCGGCGCTGTCCGTCGGCAGTCGCTATCTCCGCCTGGGCCTAAGCCACATCCTGGCCCCGCTGCAGGGCGCCGATCACCTGCTGTTCGTCCTCGGGCTCATGCTGCTGGTCGCGGATCTGGGAGCTCTTCTGTGGTGCGTGACCGCCTTTACGCTCGGCCACAGCCTGACTCTCTCGATATCGGCGCTCGATCTGCTGCGGCTGCCCACGCCGCCGGTCGAAGCCTTGATTGCGCTCAGCATCGTCTTTATCGCCCAAGAGCTCGTGTACACGACGGATGCGCGTCAGCACCTGCCTCCCCGGCTGGCGCGACGCGAAGTGCTGACTTCGCCGCCCATCCTGGCCATCGGCTTTGGCCTGCTGCATGGACTCGGCTTTGCGAGCGCCCTCGCAGAGGCGGGCCTACCGACGACGCAGCGCGCACTTGCCCTGCTGTCGTTCAACGTCGGGGTCGAGCTGGGTCAGCTCACCTGGGTAGTGCTGTGGCTGCCGCTGTGGCGACTCTATCGTCGTCGCGCACAGCCCCCAGCGCACCGGGCTCTGCGCCTCGGACCGGCTTATGTGCTCGGCTCGCTGTCGGCGGCGCTAACCCTAAGTCGCCTGTTCGACGTATTTTTCCCGCCTGGATAACTGCATGCCGCCCTGCCCCTCTATCGCTCGTCTGCTCGCCCGGACCCCTGGGTTTTTGCTGTCGCTGGGCCTCGCGGCCTGCAGCGTCGAAGCGCCCCCCGCACCGCCGCCGTATGTCGAAGCCCGCGAGCCCTGCGCCGCAGCCGATCCCCTGCGCCGGCTGTTCTTCGGCGATCTGCACGTCCACACCGGCTACTCCTTCGACGCGCAGGCCTTCGACGTGCGCCACACGCCGGCCGATGCCTATCGCTTTGCTGGCGGTGCCGCCCTGCGCCTGCCGCCGCTGGGTCCCGACGGTGAAGGCACCCAGACGCTCCAGCTCGACCGACCGCTCGACTTCGCGGCGGTGACCGATCACTCGGAGTTTCTCGGCGAGGTCGAGGCCTGCACCCTCCCCGGCTCGGACACCTACGACAGCGCCTCCTGCCGCAGCTATCGCCAGGGGGGTGGGCCGGCGATCGCCAAGCTCGGCCTGGTGCTGGCCTTCGGCGATCCGCAGCGCGACCCCAACATCTGCCGCGAAGACGGCGGCGTCTGTCGCAGCCTGGCGGGTCAGGTCTGGCAGCGCGTGCAGCAAGCGGCCGCAGCAGCCTACGATCGCAGCGCCGCCTGCCGCTTTACGTCCTTCGTCGCCTACGAGTACAGCGCCGCCCCCGGGCTCTCGACGATGCATCGCAACGTCATCTTCCGCAACGACCGTGTGCCGCCGCCGATCTCGACGTTTGAGCAGCCGACCGCCGAGGGGCTGTGGCAGGAGCTGTCGACGCGCTGTCAGCAGGCCGGCACCGGCTGCGATGTCCTGGCCATCCCGCATAACCCCAACGAGAGCAACGGCCGCATGTTTCGCCTGGAGTATCCCGAGGGCGCGAGCCTCGACGAGCAGCGGCAGGCGGCACGGACCCGCGCAGCGATGGAGCCGCTCGTCGAGATCTACCAGCACAAGGGCGACTCCGAGTGCGAGAACGCGCTGGCCGGCCCGCTGGGGGCGCCGGACGAGGCCTGCGACTTCGAGAAGCCGCGCCGCAAGGTCGTCGACTGCGGCGAGACGATCGGCAGCGGTGGCACGATGCGCAGCGGCTGCCTGGCCCGACGCGACTTCGTGCGCTATGCCCTGCTCGACGGCCTGCGCGAAGAGCTTCGGCTCGGCGAAAACCCCCTGCGCCTGGGACTTATCGCCAGCACCGACACCCACAACGCCACACCCGGGGCCAGCGCCGAAGACCGCTTTATTGGCCACCGCGGCAGCGATGACGATACGGCGGAAAAACAGCTCTCGGCCGGCGGCCTGACCCCGGGCGGCCTGGAATTCAGCCCGGGTGGCCTGGTCGGCGTGTGGGCCGAGGAAAACAGCCGGCCCAGCCTGTTTGACGCCTTGCGGCGACGGGAAGTGCTCGGCACCAGCGGCCCGCGCATCGCCCTGCGCTTCTTTGGCGGCTGGGGCGACGCCTGGGGCAGCGCCGGCAGCGACGCACCGCTGTGTCACGACCCCCAGCTAGTGCGCAAGGGCTATGGCCAGGGCGTCCCGATGGGCGGTGTGCTCCCGCGCAGCGATGACGGCGAGCGGCCCCGCGGCCCCGTCTTCGTCGTCTCGGCCCTGCGCGATCCCGGCGATCGCCGCCAGCCGGGTGACAAGCTGCAGGTCATCCAGCTCATCAAAGGCTGGATCGCCGCGGACGGAGCGCCGCATTACCGGGTCATTGACCTCGCCGGGGATCGCAAAAATGGCGCAACGGTCGACGACGCCACCTGCCAGCCGAGCGGCCCGGGAGCCGACTCGCTGTGTGCCGTCTGGCGCGACGACAGCTTCGATCCCAGGCAGCCAGCCTTCTATTACGTGCGCGTCCTGCAGAACCCAAGCTGTCGCTGGAACGCCCATACCTGCAATGCCCTGCCGCCGGCCCAGCGCCCCCCCGCCTGCAGCGACCCGACCGTCCCGCGCATCGTGCAAGAGCGCGCCTGGAGCTCACCCATCTACTACTCACCGACGGGAAAATAGGCAACCTAGGAGAAGTCTCGATCCCCTGGCCCTCGGCACGGGCAATTGCGTATGCAGCCGCCCGGCACCGCCCCTCGCCGAGGCCGGCTGAGCGCTTGCGGCTCCTGGGACCCGCGCCGACCATGGCCCCTGGGCCCCGGTAGCCGGTCGCGGTCTGACCAGCCGCAAGCCTGCTCATTGCCGCGCCAACCACGAGGCAGCGATATGGATTTGCTTCCGCTTATCGTGGTACGATTTATGTAGTTTTTGGCCAGATTATGACGCTCCCTTCACTGCTTTCGATCGTCCGGGCCTGGGCACAGGTCAGCTCCCTGGGCGGTAAAGCGACGCCAGCTCCCCAGCTCGGGAACGACGGTGCGGACCGACGGAGCCGGCCATGAAGCTTCGCTTTTGGGGCGTGCGCGGCTCGTTTCCCGTGCCTGGCAACTCGACCGCGCGCTACGGCGGCAATACCAGCTGCGTTGAGGTGCGCTGTGCCGACAGCAGCCATCCCGACGCACCGCGGCTGATCCTCGACGCCGGCACCGGCCTGCGCCGCCTGGGCAAAGAGATGATGCAGAGCGAGTTTGCCGAGGGCACAGGCACCGCTCACCTGCTGGTCAGCCACACCCACTGGGATCACATCCAGGGCCTGCCGTTCTTCGCGCCGCTGTACCAGTCGGGCAATCGCTTCCACGTCTATGCCCGTCAGCGCGACGATACCCACCTGCGTACGGTGTTCGCGCTGCAGTCCGATAATCCCTACTTTCCGGTGCCCTTCGAGGCCGCTGCGGCTGACCTCGAATTCACCGAGCTGTCCGACGACGCGCGCTTCAACATCGGCCCGGTCCAGGTGCGCTGCACACGGCTCAATCATCCGTGGATCGCGATCGCCTTTCGCCTCGACTACGAGGGAGCTTCGGTGGCCTACGTCACCGATACAGCCCCCTTCCGCGACATCCTGATCGAGCAGAAGTTCATTCGCCAGCCGCCCAAGCCTGGCGATCCGCTGCACCCCGATGACGCCGCCAAGCTCAAGGCCATGCGCGACGGTGTTGTGCGCCTGTGCGAGGGGGCGCAGCTAGTCATTTACGACACCCAGTTCACGCCGACTGAGTACGCGCAGCGACCGCACTGGGGGCATAGCTGTCCGGAAGATGCGATTGAGATCGCTCGCGATGCCGGGGCGCAGGCGCTGATGCTGTTCCACCATGCCCCCGAGCGCACCGACGAACAGCTCGATGAGCTGCTGGCTAGGCATCGGGCGCAGCAGGCGGCCGAAGGCGGCAAGCTGACGCTGTACGCCGCGTATGAGGGCATGGAGATCGACCTGACGCGAGCCGGCCTGGGCGAGGTGCTGCCGGCGCCATCCACACCGGTGCGCAGCGGCACGGCGATCTCGTCGAAGCCCCCCCGCGTCCCGGTTACCGCCGAGGATGGGCGAGAGCCGCGCGGCGAGACGCAGGGGGCAGAGGATGGCGCCTCGCCGTCGCCGGGAACCGCGTCCAAGGTGCCGCTGTGAAGGTCACATTCTGGGGCGTGCGCGGCTCGATCCCGTCACCTGGACCCGAGACCGTGCGCTACGGCGGCAATACCAGCTGTGTCTCCATCACTACGCTGGAAGACGATCTGCTGATCCTCGACAGCGGCACCGGCATCGTCGCTCTGGGACGGCAGATCCTGCGTGGGGCGTTCGGGCGCGGGCAGGGCCGAGCTGCGATGCTGCTATCGCACGCGCACTGGGATCACATTCAGGGCTTCCCATTTTTTGCGCCGGTGTTCATCCCGGGCAACCGCTTCGCCGTCTTTGGCCACGCGCGCAGCTCGACGATGCTGGAGAGCATCCTCGAAGGCCAGGTTAACCCGCACTTCTCGCCGCTGCAGACGATGAAGAATCTGGGGGCGGCCTTCGATCTGGTCCCGATCACCAGCGACGGGCAGAAGCACAGCTTCGAGCACGTGTCGATCTCGGCCTGCCGCAACCCGCATGGGCACGCCACCTGCCTGGCCTATCGCATCGAGCAGCATGGTCGCGCGGTGGTCTACGCACCCGATGTCGGCTACCCGCCAAGCGGTCCCAGCGATGCGGCTATCGATCTGTACCGCGGTGCCGATCTGCTGATCCACGATGCGACCTACACCCCCGAGGACCGCCAGCGCCGCCTCGGCCGCGGCTACGCCAGCTTCGCCGATGCGGCGACGGCAGCTCTGCGGGCTGGGGTTCGTCGCCTGGCCCTGTTCCACTTCGACCAGGACTACACCGACGATCAAGTCGATGAGTGCTGGCGTCGCTGCCGAGCGCTCTTGGACGCGGAAGGGGGTCGCGGCATCGAGCTGATCGCGGCCCGCGAAGGGCTCACCGTCGACGTCTGAGCGAGCGCGGCTAGGCCCCAGCTGCGACAGCTGGCAGGGCAGCGGTTGCGCGCGGGATCGCTCGGCCAGTGGCAATGCCCAGACGGCGCAGCTTGTCGTGCAGCGTCGATTTGGGCAGCTGCAGGATCTCCGCGGCTCGACGACAGCTTCCTCCGGCTTGGGCTAGCGCCTGCAGGTACGCTTGCCGCTCAATCTCAGCAAAGCTGACCGAGCCCGTAGGTGCTAGCTGGCTGGCCAGCGATGCGGTCGGCTCCGGCTCAGGGGAGCGACCGGGACTGCTGCTGCGACGGCTAGCTGGCAAGATGTCGTCGGCCGAGAGGGTGGGTCCCGCAAGATGGGCGGCCCGCAGCACAGCGGCGCGCAGCTCGCGGACATTGCCTGGCCAGGGATAGCCCATCAGCGCCTCGGCTGCCCCGGCGCCAAGCCAGCGACCGGGAAGCTGGCCGCGGCTCTCGGCCTGCTGCAGGAAGTGCTGCACAAGCAGCGGAATATCGCCGGGCCGCTCGCGCAGGGCAGGGATGGCGAGCTCAAAGCCGCAGAGCCGATAGTAAAGGTCGGCGCGGAAGCGCCCGGTCCGCACCGCCCCCTCGAGGTCGCGATGGGTGGCGGCCAGAATCCGTACGTCGACGGCCAGCTCGCGGGTCGCACCGACCGGGCGAATGCTGCGACTCTCAAGGGCGCGCAGGAGCCGCGGCTGCAGCTCAAGGGGCAGCTCGCCGATCTCATCGAGGAACAGCGTGCCGCCATCGGCCTCGCCAAAGCAGCCGAGGTGCTTTTTTTCGGCTCCGGTGAAGGCTCCGCGCTCGTGGCCAAACAGCTCGCTCTCGATCAGCTCGCGCGGCAGGGCGCCGCAGTTTACGACGACCAGCGACCCGCGGCGGCCACTCTGGGCGTGCAGGGCCCGCGCCACCAGCTCTTTGCCGGTGCCGCTCTCGCCGAGGATCAGGATGGGGAGCTCGGTCGGAGCAAAGGTCTGCACCTGCTCGCGCAGCCTGGCCATCGCTGGGCTATCGCCGATCAGCTCGCGCTGTTCGGTCCCGCGGCTGGCCAGCCGCAGCAGGAACTCGGTCCGGCCGACCGTCAGACGAGCCCCGACCGGCAGCAGGCCCTCAGCGACGCGCACGCCGTTGACGAAGGTGCCATTTTTCGACCCGTGGTCGCGAATGCGCACGCCATCGCCCTGGGGCAGCAGGCTGACGTGGCGGCGCGAGACATGGCTATCGGCAAGCACCCAGTCGTTGTCCTCGCCGCGGCCAATCGTGATCGGGCTGCACAGCGGTCGCTCACCGCCGTGCGCTGCGCACAGCAGGAAGGTCTGGCCGGGGTAGCCAGGCGAGGCGTCAAGGAGCGGCGTCTTCGGCCCGCTATCCCGTCCCCCAGAGCCAGGACCGGGCCGGGCATCGGCGGCACACGGCGGATCAGGGCGAGGAATGCGGTCATAGGCGACGGGAGCCCGCGGCAGCGGTACTCGGGCCGGAGCAGCCACGCCGCCAGCCCCGACATCGATTGAGAAGTTAGCTCGCATCATCGTGGCAGCAGGTATCGTGCGCGGCCTGGCGAAAGTTGCTATGGTGCGCTGTTTTTCGGTGCCGGCCCCGGTCTTTACGTAGAACCAGCAGACTGGGATCCCGGCCCGCAGGAAGTCCCCGGCATGTCCAACCTGGAATCGTCCCCTCCGCCCTCTGATACTGCTTCGTTCTCGTCGTCGTCTCCCGGAGATCACCTGTGTCGTGGCCTGATCCGCGCGCTCAATATGCGCCTGGTGGTCGCGCTCGCTCCGGAGCTCTGCCGCGAGGCTGCGCAGCGTCACAAAGCCAGCCCGGCTGCCGCCTGCGCCCTGTCGCGCGGCATGCTCTCTGGAGTGCTCTTGGCGACGCTCAGCAAGACGGAAGAGCGGGTCACCATACAGATTCAATCGAACGGTCCACTGCGCGGCCTGAGCATCGATTGCTGGGGAGACGGGCTGGTGCGCGGCTTTCCCCATGCGCCGCAGGCGGGCGAAGGGGTCAGCATGGCCAAGCGGCAGCGCCTCGCCCCGCTCCTGGGACGGAGCGGCGTCGTGCACGTGGTGCGCGATATCGGCGTGCGTGACCGCTACGAGGGCCAGGTGGCCTTCGTCACCGCCGAGGTCGACGAGGATGTCGAAGCCTATCTGCGGGAGTCGGAGCAGATTCCCTCGGCCCTCGGCTGCGAGGTGACGATGGATGCGCAAGGCTCGCTGCTGTCGGCGGGCGGTGTGCTGGTGCAGAGCATGCCCGATAGCCCGGAGGAGACGAAGCATCACCTCCGCGAGGTGCAGCACATGCTGCGCTCCGGCGAGCTTTATGACCTCTTGCTGCGACAGCCGCAGTCGGCGACTGAGCTGGCCAAGCTGGTTGCCGGAAAGTACGAAGGCAGCCTGGAGCTGTTCGACGAGCGGCCGCTGCGCTTTCAGTGCCGCTGCGACCGCACGCGCATCGTCGCGATGATCGGCGGCCTGGAGCTGACCGAGCTCGACGAGCTGATCGCCGAGGGGCGGGCAGAAGTGGCGTGCAACTACTGCGCGCAGGTCTACACCCTCGACCGCCAGGAGCTGGTCGAGCTGCGGCAGGCGCGACCGCGACGGGAGCAAAACTGATGACTCCGCTATCTTCCGTCGCCATGGCGACGCAGGCCGTCCGCGTCAGCAAGAGCGTGCCGCCCGTCGAGCCGTTCCGGCTGCGCCTGTCGGACGAGGTGGCGGCCGCGCTCGCCGCCCAGCAGCCGGTGGTGGCGCTGGAATCGACGCTGATCGCGCATGGCCTGCCGTGGCCCGACAACATCGATCTAGCGCAGCAAGTCGAGGCGATCGTGCGGCAAGGCGGAGCCGTTCCCGCCACCGTCGCGCTGATCGCCGGCGAGCTGTGCGTTGGCCTGTCCAAAGAGCAGATTGAGTCAGTGGCCCGCGGCCACTTCGTCAAGGTCGCGGCGGCGGACTTGGGTCCGCTGGTGGCGGTGGCCGGCAATGGCGCAACGACGGTCTCGGCGACGGTCTATGCCGCAGCGCGAGCCGGCATCGCGGTGTTCGCCACCGGCGGCATCGGCGGGGTCCATCGCGGCGATGCCTGGGATGTCTCGTCGGATCTGACGACCCTGGCCAGCGAGCCGGTCTGTGTCGTGTCGGCCGGCGCGAAAGCCATCCTCGATCTGGCGCGGACGCTGGAATACCTCGAGACGCTCGGCGTGCCGGTCATCGGCTACGGCACCAGCGAGCTGCCCGCGTTCTACTCGCGACGCAGCGGCCTCAAGCTGCCCCACCGCGTCGACACGCCGGCCCAGGCAGCAGCGCTCTTGCGGGCCCACTTTGCCCTCCACCCGCACCGCGGGCTGCTGCTGTGCAACCCGATTCCCGAGGCAGCGGCGCTCGATGATGGGCTGATTGAGACGGCCATCTCGTCAGCTCTGCACAACGCCGAAGCGGCGCATATCTCGGGCAAGGGGCTGACGCCGTTTCTTTTGTCCGCCATCGCGCGCGAGACGGAAAATCGCAGCATCCTGGCCAACCGAGCCCTGGTGCTGGCCAATGCGCAGGTGGCGGCTGCCGTGGCCTGCGAGCTAGCGCCCCGCTGTGGCGATCTAGCCGACGCCCCCTAGCCTGCTGCTTGGGGGGGCAAGCGGCCGGCGAATCCGCCGTGTTTCCGACGTGATATACTCGCTGCGGTGTCGCATGTCATCGCCCTCCGCTCGCTGTCCTGGTCTCGCTCGCTCGCTCGTCCTGCTGCTCTCGCTCGCACTTCCCGCCTCTGAGCTTGGCTGTAACCACGACGATCCGGGTCAGATCCAGGTCGTGCAGCTGTTGGCCGAGGCCATGGATAAGCGCTCGCCGACGCGCAAGGTGACCCCCTGCATGCTGGCCGTCCCCGAGCGACAGGATCCGATGAGCTGCGACAACCTGATCGTGCCCATCCTGCACTACGCCCCGGGCTTTCCCAGCAGCCGGGTCAGTCGCCGCGGCCCGACGAGCGGTGGTCGCCTTGGGCAGCCGATCAAAGTGCCTGTGCACTACGAAAGCAAAGAAGGCCAGGGCAACCTCGACGTGACCATGCGCCGAGCCGGCAAGAGTGGCGCCTGGCATATCTACAGCGTCTTCCCCGCCCCCTGAGCGCGAGCCGCCCCGCCTCCCACTGGCCCCCCGGCAGACTCTTGACCTGTTCGCCGCCGTGATGGTATCGCGGCGACGAAACGGAGGGTGCTGCCCACATGTCCACGACTACCCCGCCCAAAGCCAAGGCCCGCGTTGTTCGCTGTGGCCTGATTCAGATGTCTAACCCGATCAACGACGAGTCACGCCCCGTCGCTGAGATCCAAGAGGCGATGCTGCAAAAGCACCTGCCGATGATTCAGCAGGCGGGCGAGCGCGGCGTGCAGATCCTCTGCCTGCAAGAGATCTTCAACGGTCCGTACTTCTGCCCCTCGCAGGACCGCCGCTGGTACGACGCGGCCGAGGCCGTCCCCGGCCCCACCGTCGAGCGCCTGCAGCCGATCGCGCAAAAATACGGCATGGCCATCGTCGTGCCGGTCTATGAGCGCGTGCAAGCCGGCGTCTACTACAACACCGCGGCGGTGCTGGACCACGATGGCAGCTACCTCGGCAAGTATCGCAAGACGCATATCCCGCATACCTCGGGCTTTTGGGAGAAGTACTTCTTCAAGCCGGGCAACATGGGCTATCCGGTGTTCAAGCTGTCGTCGGGGATCGTGATCGGGGTCTACATCTGCTACGACCGCCACTTCCCCGAGGGAGCGCGGGCCCTGGGGCTGCGCGGCGCCGAGATCGTCTTTAACCCGTCAGCGACGGTGGCTGGCCTGTCGCAGTACCTGTGGAAGCTGGAGCAGCCGGCGCATGCGGTGGCCAATGGCTACTTCATGGGCTGCATCAACCGCGTCGGCACCGAGGCGCCGTGGAACATCGGCAAGTTCTATGGATCGAGCTATTTCGTCGATCCGCGCGGCAACTTCTTGGCCATGGGCAGCGAAGACAACGACGAGCTCATCGTTGCTGACCTCGATCTGTCGCTGATCGAAGAAGTCCGCCGCGTCTGGCAGTTCTACCGCGACCGCCGGCCTGACGCCTACGGCGACCTGACCGCCGAGCTCCCCTAAGGCGACGAGGGGGCGCGAGCCTCCGTGCTCGACGGCGGCAGCATCGGCAGCCGCACGACAAAGCTGGTGCCCACGCCGACCGTGCTCTCGACGTCGATCTCTCCCCCCAGCTCCTCGACAATCTGCCGCGAGATGGCCAGGCCCAGGCCTGTGCCCTTGAGCTTGGTGGTGAAGAACGGGTCGAAGATGCGCGCCAGCTTCTGCGGCTCGATGCCAGTGCCGTTGTCGCTGATGCGCAGCGTCGCGTGCTTGCCTTCCTCGCACAGGCTGACGCTGACCTGATTTTCGGCCAGCGGTCGCTGCGGCATGGCCTGCAGGGCGTTTAACAGCAGGTTGAGCAGCACCTGACCTATTCGCGTCGCTGAGCCAGCGACCATCGGCTTGCCCTGCAGGTCAACCAGCAGGCGGGCGCGCTGTGCCGCCTCGGCCCGCACCAGTCGCAGCACCGACTGCACAACATGGCTGACATCGACTGGCACGCGACTTGGCGCTTCGCCGCGGGCCGAGAGATTGATGCCATCGACCACCTCGAGCAGGCGCTGGGCTCCGTCGGCGGCATCGCTCAGGGCGCTGTCGATCTCGCGCAGGTTGGCCAGGGCCGGACTGCCCCCCGGCAGGGCCGCGCCAAGCTGTGACACACTCTGCCGCAGCGCCTGCCGACAGTATTCGACGCTCGCCGTCACGACGGACAGCGGGGTGCGTAGCTCGTGACCGATGCTGGCGGTAAGCACCCCCAGCGCGTACATGCGCTCGGTCTCGCTGATCCGCACTTGCAGGCGCTGTACCGTCACTCGCAGCCGGTGCCGCTCGACGGCATCGCGCAGGGTCGCCAAGAGCTCTTCGGCGTTCCATGGCTTGTGCAGATAGCGACCGACGTGTCCGCGGTTGATGGCCGCGATGGCGGCGCTCATGTCGGAGTAGGCGGTGACCAGCATGCGCTCGATATCAGGATGCGAGGCATGCACGCGCTCGCACAGATCGATCCCCGACAGACCCGGCATGCGCTGATCGGTAAGCAGCACCGCGAAGTCATGGCGCTGCTCGAGGACGCGCAGAGCCTCCTCGGCGCTGCGGGCGGTAACGACGACGTACTGCGGCTCTGCAATGGCGCGAAAGGCCAGCAGGTTGGCGCGATCGTCATCGACGTAAAGCACGCTGGGCGGAATCTCCAGGCTGGGGCTGGAAGGCGAGCGGGCGGTCGTAGTGCGGGCCGGGGCTTGGCTGTTGCTCATGCCACCGCTCCCTGTCCAGCTCCCTGGCGACGCAGAGCCGGGCCAGAGGTCGTGCTAGGCAGGCTCTGCGCCTCTTGCACCGATGGCAGCGGCAGCTCGATGGCGAACTCGGCCCCCCCGCTCTCGCTGGTGCCAACCTGCAGCAGGCCGCCGTGCGCCTCGATGATCTGGCGCGATAGATACAGCCCCAGGCCGGTACCCTCGCCCGGCGGTCGGGTGGTAAAGAACGGATCGAAGATGCGCTCGCGGTTCTCGGGCGGCACACCCGGGCCATCATCGCCGACGGTCAGCCGAATGGTGCCGTGCGCCGTCTCGCTCAGCGAAAGATAGATGTTGCCGCCGCTGGGGGTGGCTCGGACCGCGTTGTCGAGCAGGTTCAAGAACACCTGATTTAGCTGACGCGGCCGCACCAGTACGAAGCGATCGCTGCTGTAGCGACGGATGATGTTGAAGCTGCCGTGCCGCAGTCGATCCGAGAGCAGCTTGAGCGTGGTCTCGACACCATGGCGTAGATCGAAGGCCGATACCCCTTCGCCGTCGGCGGGGCGGGCGTGATCGGTCAGGGCGGTGGTGATCTCGGCGATGCGGCCGACGCACTCGTCGATCATGTCGAGCACTTCGTTGTGCAGGCTGGGGGTAAGCTCGTTGCGCTTGCGCAGAGCGGCAGCGCCGGTGCTGATGGCGTTGAGGGGATTTTTGATCTCGTGGGCGACGCCGGCCGCCAGCGTACCGACGGCCGAGAGGCGCGCCGCATTGGCCACCTGGGCCGTCAGGCGACGGACCTTGAGCTGTACCGACACGCGCACCAGGAGCTCGCGCGGGCTGAAGGGCTTCACCAAATAGTCGGCGGCGCCCGAGCCAAAGCCCTCCATCGTCTCGTCGATGCCGCTGCGGGCGGTGAGCAGGATCACCGGGATGGTGCGGGTGCGCAGCTCGCCCTTGAGCTCGCGACAGAGCTCAATGCCCGAAAGATACGGCATCATGACGTCGGCCAAGACCAAGTCCGGCAGCTGCGCCTGGATCGCCGCGAGCGCCGCTTTGCCGTCGGTCACGGCGGTGACGTTGTAGTAGGGCGAGAGCAGCTCGCTTAAGAAAGCGCGCATATCGGCGTTGTCCTCGGCCAAGACGATATGTGCCCGTCCCTGATCGGTCATGTTGACCGGCAACAGCGTGCTCAGCGTCTGGCTCGAGTTGCGGCCCGAGCTCTCCAGGCGAGGATCGATGCCGTGCGTCACGTGGGCCAGCGCCGGATTCACACTGACCGGCAGGCGGGCATCGGCGGAGGCGCTCTCGCCGGCACCCTCGGCCCCGATCTGGTCGCGCAGCTGGTTGATACCGGTGCGCAGCCGCACGGTAAAGCAAGAACCCGCTCCCGGCGCGCTGTCGACGGTAACCGTCCCACCGTGCAGCTCGACCAGCTCTTTGACCAGTGCCAGGCCGATGCCGGCCCCGCCTTGCTTGCGCCCGGGGGACTCGACGCGACGGAAGCGCTCGAAGATATGCGGCTGCTCGCCCAGTGGAATGCCGGGGCCGCTGTCGATGACATCGATCTCGACGGCGTGCTCAGCAGGTACCTCGCGCAGTCGGACCTCAATATGGCCGCCGCGCTCAGTAAACTTCGCCGCATTGCCAAGCAGGTTGGTCAGCACCACCTCGATCTTCTCGCTGTCGCCCATGACCACTTCTGAGCACGGCGTCTCTGGCAGCTTAAGCTCCAGCGTCAGGCCCAGGCTCTCGATAGCGGGCTGGAAGGCGGCGACGATGTTCTTGATCAGCTGCGGCAGCTCAATGGCGCTGACCCGCAGGCGAAGCTGACCTGCTTCTAGGCGGGCCAGATCCAGCAAGCCATCGATCAGGCGGTGCAGGCGCATGGCGTTGCGCAGCACGACCTGCAGCGTGTTGTCGACGGACTCGGTCAGGTTGCCGCGAGCGATCAGCTCTTCGATCGGCGCGCGAATCAGGGCCAGCGGCGTGCGCAGCTCATGCGAGATATTGGCGAAGAACTGGTTCTTTAGACGATCGAGCTCGCGCAGCCGCTCCAGGGCCTGCTTGAGCTCAAAGCTGGCCTGATCGAGCGCCGTACGGGCCTCCCACTCGCGCTTTGCCAGGTTGTAGCGCATCGAGTTCGCAGCGACGGCGATGATGCTGGTCAGAACCAGGAAGTAGAGGTTGTTGAAGAACGCCCCGTACAGCGATGGCCGCGCCCACAAGGCCGGAATCAGCCACATGGCAAGGACCATCAGGCAGACCCAGAGCGTCTGCATGCCGCTCCAGACGTAGACCAGCCCAGCGCCCAGGATGCACAGGTTCAGGCCGGCGTAATAAGGCGAGCTGGCGGCCTCTTTGAGGCTCAGGATCATGATCTCCATCGAGCCGGTGCAGGCCAGGATCACCGTCACGATCAGCAGGTAGCTGTGGCGACGCAGCGCCTGCAGCCGCGACAGCGCCAAGATCAGCAGCGAGACCGCCGCTGCCACCAGCCGCAGGCCAAGAAACTGCCAGACCTTTTCCCGGTTGGTCAGCAGGTCCAGCGTCACGCCGGCCGGCATCAGCGCCGCACACAGGATGCACGTCAGCCGCACGGCCGCGGTGTTGTGCCCCTGCAGGTACGCTTTGAAGCTGGGGATCATTTCTCGATGACGAGGAACAAGTTGACGCCGAGCGGCTCAGACTCGACGCGCACCGCCTGCGGAGGGGGCCGCAGCAGGCGCGCCTTTTCTAACAGCTGCGTCCGCGAGCGATGGATCAAGAACCACTCGGCGAAGTACTCCATGAAGTAACGCGTCGGGTTCGAGACATCGACGTTGCCGATAAAGAGCTGCCCGCCGCTGGCCAGGGCATCGTAGAGCGTGCCGAGGAGTGCGGCGAAGCTGCGGTCTGACAGGTAGTCGAACAAGCCAGCGCTGTAGATGATCTGGCGCTCGCCGATCATCTGCGCCACCTGGCCACCACAGAGGAGCCGGCGCATCGACTCACGCACAAAGCGCAGCTCGGCTCCGGTGCGCGCGGCAATCGGAGCCAGACGCCGCTCGCCGTAGGCAATGGCGCGCGGCTCTTGATCGAGCAGCATCACGTCGAGATAGGCGCCCAGGCTGGGATCGCTCTCCAGCAGAACTTCGATCTCGCGACCGGGCCCCGCACCGATGCTGGCCACGCGAACGCGCGGACCACCGCTGTCGCGGGCGCGGGAAAGGGGGCCGCGCAGCTTCTCGGCCAGATAGCTGATCCGGTTGATGTTGGCGCGGGCCGCAACCTCGGAGGCCGCGCACTGATTGATCACCTTGGCGAACAGGCTGGCGCCCTCCCAGCTTGGGCGATACAGCATGTTCATCATCTCGTAGTCGCCGGCGTAGCCAAGCGGCTTCTGGTGCGCCCGCCGGATGAACGGGGCCGAAAGGAAGATCGACCCCAGATGCAGCTGGGCGTAGGCGCGATGAGCGATGTGCTCGTCTTCGCGCAGGCTGCCAACCACTTGCGCCATGCCGTGCGAGGCGGCATGTACGCGCTCGACGATGCGCGGCCCGACCTCGGCCAGGTACTGCGCGCAGATCTGCTCATACGTGAACTGATCTTCGGTCTGCAGCGCTCCCTCCTCGCGGTCAAGGAAGGTCCGCATGCGCTCCAGGTAGTTGCGCAGGTCGAGGACCCAGGCCTTAAACTCGGGCCGGATCTTGGCGCTGTCGGCCGTCGCTTCTGCTTCGTCGCAGCGCGCGGCAAAGCGACTGCGCGTCTGCTTTTCATAGAGCAGCGGCAGATCGATGACGCCGCCTTCCAGCTGCAGACCGACCAGCAGGTCTGCGCCGTCTGCGCGACGGTGGCGGACGATGGCATCGCAGTGACCGATGACCTCGCCGCTCTGCAGCGTGATGTGGACACCGCTGAAGCGGTCATCGACCTGCAGAAGCTCGCTGCGCTCGGCGGCGCCGAACAGGCGTACGCACACGCCGCCCAAAGAGACGTTGTCGCAGGCCCCGGCCAAGACCAGCAAGCGCGGATGCCATGCCGTCACCGCCAGCGGCCCGACGCCAAACTCCGAGACCGGATGGCGTAAGGCGCGAAGCTTGTGACCACTGCGCGGAGCCTTCTCCCCCTGTGCCACCGCGACGGCCGTCATGAATTACAACCCCAGTAGTTGTTTGAGAGATTCCAGATCGAGCGGCTTGCGCAGGCAGGCCGTGGCGCCAGCGTTCTTGAACGCCGTTGCCAGCTCATCGTCTAGGCGGCCCGTGAGGGCGATGACGACGATCTCAGAGGTGCTCGGGTTTTGCCGGATCTGGCGACAGACCTCGACGCCATCCATGCCCGGCATCATGGCGTCGAGCAGCACCGCATCGGGCTTGTCGGTGCCGATGCGCAGCAGGCCCTCGACCGAGCCCTCCGC
This sequence comes from uncultured Myxococcales bacterium, assembly GCA_964628555.1. GTDB lineage: Bacteria > Myxococcota_A > Polyangia > Palsa-1104 > JAEUJZ01 > JAEUJZ01. The sequence goes on from CAZVMD010000106.1 coordinate 17,006, forward strand.
CGTCTCGATCTCCAGCTCGTTAAACTGCTGTTTGAGCAGGCGCCGCGTCGAGCGCAGGAACATGGCGTCGTCGTCGATCAGCAGCAGGCGCTTGGCCTGCGGCAGCAGCGTACGCGGCACCGGCATCTGATGCGCGCGCAGAAACTCGACCAAGGCGCTGGGTTCGACGCGGCGATGACCGCCCGGGGTGCGAAACGCCGGCAACAATCCTTTGTCAATCCACGACAACACCGTCGATGGACTGACACCGATTAGCTCGGCGACTGCATGCGAGGTGAGAAACGCGATAGTCATGGCCATTACGCGATAAACTGCCCTTCGTTCATCCTGCCCGTCTCGTCCCAACGCTGTCAAGAACCCTCGACGACCAGAGCATATTGCGGCATAGCACAAGTGAAACGATGGGGGGCAATTTGCTCATTTGATACGGCTTGTCCGCATATAGGAATTGCAGAAATTCAGTTCTCAACAGCTTTGTCGGCAGCTTTGCCGGCCGTCCTCCAGGGAGGCCGCTCGGCCCCTGCGCCGCAGCAAACGAGCGGCAGGCAACCGCGCAAGACGGGACTTGTAGACGCCGTGCGCAGCTCTCGTTAGGATGCGGCCCTTCTCTCGTCGTGAAAGAGGCTTGCGAACCGATGCGTCGTCTATTTCTTGGTGCCGCAGTGCTGCCCTTGGCCAGCCTGGGATGGCTGCTGTGGACGGCCTCCTGCGAGCGCGATAACTATCGCTCTGAGCTGCCGCTGCGCTCGTTCGATGCCGCGCCCAAAGACCTGAGCATGAGTCGCGATGCGGCCACCCCGGATCTGCGCTCGCCCCCGGATCTGGCGACGCCCCCGGATCTGGCGACACCGCCGGACTTGGCAGTGGCCCCCGATATGGCGACGGCGGCGGACATGAGTGGTGGCAGCACGTAGGCTCTAAAGGGCTTCCTGCGGCAGCGGCTCGCGCAGCCAGCGCTGACCGCAGCGCTGACACATCCACTCCTGCGTCACCGCCTCAGGCGGGGGGGCCCCCAGGATCGGCAGGCGCAGCGGACGCGGCTCTGCGGAGCGCTGCACAACCTCGATGGCGCCATTGCAGGGGCCATCGCGATAGCTAGTCAGAGCGATGTGTCGCACGGCGGCCTAGCCACCGCAGCCGGCGCAGAGCTTGGCGGCCTCTTCGCAGTCACGCTGGGCTCGGCGGCAGCTATCGGCGCTGCGACCGTCCTTAAGCTCGTCGGCGAGTGTGCAGATGCGGCGGTGACAGGTGCAGATCTCGTTTGCCGCCTGGCAGACCGAGTCACAGCGGCGATGGGGACCGTCGCCCGCCATCGCCGGAGCCGCAGCGGGAGCGGACTGGCCGGCACCGCCACGCGCGACCCCGCCCTGTAGACCCGACTTGGCGCTGGCGATGCGCCGCTCTAGCGTTGCGATCTCACTGCCCGATCCGTCGCTGGCTGTGTCTTCAGCCTTCGGTGCCTGATGGGCACATCCGAGCAGCGACAGCGCCGCAAGCAACCCGAACCCAAGCGACCTCTGCGTCTTCCTGCCTGGCATCATCGACCGTCTCCTTTAGTCGGTTCTGGCGGCAGGTTCAAGAGGGCGCGCAAGAGTCGCTTGTCGATGGCGATATGTCGCTCGTGGGCCTCTAGCTCTTGGCGCTGCGCGGCGCGCTTTTCGGCCGGGTCAGTGACGCGCTCGCCTCGGACGCGATACACGTCGGCAGCCGCGTTTTCCAGATGGGCCCGAAAGAAGCTGTCACGGGTGGCCAGCTTGCGGCCGCTCTCGACGGCAGCCAGGGCGCGATCTTCGGCCTCGGGACCACCAACCCGCAGGTGCAGGCGAGCCAGCCGCAGGTAGGCATCCAGCCGAACGTCTTCGGCCTCGGGCGTGTTGGCGGGAAAGGGGACCTGCAGGACCTCATCGACGGAGCGGATGGCTCCGGCCAGATCACCGTCGAGCAGCAGCAGATCAGCGCGGCGCTGCCAGGCTCGGGCTTCGCTCAGAGCGATCAGCACGGCTTCCGTATTGTCGGCCGCCGATCCGCCAAGCAGACCGCTCGCTGCCCGCTGACAGCCAAGCCCGCCGAGCGACAGCCAGAGCGCACAGAGCACAAGCCCGGCCCGCAGCCGCGACGCCGCTCGACGAGCACCCGCGCCCATCATGGGGCACCTCGCTCGATCAGCCAGGGTGAGGTGGCAAGAGCAGCCAGCCCACGCCCCCCGGCGACAGGCTCGGGCATGGCCCCGCGCAGCTCACTTAGGCGACGCTGAATCATCAGATCGAGCCGCTGCGCAGGCTCCTCTTTCTTGGCCAGCGAGTGACGGAGCAGCAGCGCCGTCGCCACCCGCGCCGAGGGAGGTGACATGCGGGGCAGGCGGACGGGGCTGGTCCCCGAATCAACGCGCGCCTGCTTGCGCGGATCGCCCTGATCGAGGATCAGCCACGAGATCAGCAGCAGCAGGCCCGCGGCCCCCAGCAGGCCAGCCGTGCTCGACAGCGAGCGCCCCAGACGAGCCCAGCTACTGGCTCGCTGCGAGCTGCGCAGCTGTCGCTGCTGCACGGCTTCGCGCGCCATTCGCGCCAGGCGCCGAGCCTTGACCTCGCCCAGCGAGTCTTCCGGCTTGGGATAGCGGAGCTGTGCGGCCAGCCAGCGTGCTTCGCTGCTCTGCGGTCCGGACGCCGGCGACGCTTCCTCGGCGGCTTCGCCCTCTGCCTGGGCCTCACGGGCTGGGCTTGGGCTGTTCCGGCTCGGGGCCAGCCCGGTCATGGCGACCGCCGCGACCGGTGCGCTCGCAGGTGGGCTGCCACTGTCGCTCCCTAGCGTCTTGCGCAGGGCGGCCGCGGCTCGCCGCTCTTCTTCGGTCGGCGGGGCCTCGGGATCGTCCTTGTCATCACGCAGTCGCATCCGGTTCTCCATACGCCTTGCGAAAGGCCCGCACGGCGCGGAACAGTAGCACGTCGAACGTCTCGACCGTCACGCCCAGCAGCTGTGCACACTCGCTCCGCGGCCGCTCTTCGCATAGCCGCAGGCGAATGGCCTGGGCGTAGCGCGGATGGAGCCCGCCCAGCGTCTCGTCGATGCGCCCCTGCGCGATACGGCGCTCTTGTTCGACGCTCAGCGAGGTAGCTGCCTCTGGCTCGGTGGCTTCATTGAGCTCACTGCGCAGCGCCTGACACAGACGCTTACGCCGCCCCAGCGCACGGTGATGATCCAAGACCTTGTTCAGCGCTATCTGCCGCAGCCAGTGATAGATGCTGCGGTCCTGCCAGGCAAAGCCGTTGATCTTTTCGAGCGCCGTCACAAACGTGTCTTTGAGCAGATCCTCAGCCTGCGCTCGCTCACCGACGCGCCCGAGGATGCAGGCAAACAGGGCCTCGGCATGCTGCGCCAGGACCGGCTCCAGCGCCGCCAGCTCACCGCTCTGCGCGCGCTCGATCGCACGCTTCTCGCGCAGGAGCAGAGCTTGCGGGTCTACGCTGTGGCGATCAGCCTGCAACGGCATCTCAGAGGTAAGAACGTTGGAGCGGCGCCGAGCTTACACACCAGCGCCAAGATCACTTCAGAGCGAGAGAGAATCCGGCGTGTGTCTTAGAGCAGGTCTTGCATTCGGGGAACTGAATCGACTGCATCTTGGCGAAGACGCAGCTGGCCACCGGTGAGCTGGTCTGCCCGTTGACGCGCACCGACGAGACAGAGCCAGAGCCTTTCACGATGAACTCCAGATCCAGCTTCTTGGTGCCGGGGTTGCGCTGCGCTTCCTCGCGCAAGCAGCCGGCCAGCAGGCTGAACTTCTGGCTCATGACCTTCTGGATGTCTTCCGGGCTAAGCGTATCGCCGCCCTCTTCGAAGTTGATGTTCTGCGAGTCATCAAACGCGCCATTTTTCGGCCCCTTGCGCTTGCCGGAGGGCTTCTTCGGCGCCGGCGGCTCGGCCTTCATGGCGATCTGGATGTTCTTGAAGAACTCTTCGTTCGAGACTTCCTTCTTGACCACCACCGGCTGCGGCGCCTTGTAGATGAACTTGGCGTAGATGCCAACGCCGGCGCCGATCACCACCAGGACCGCGAAGATGCCCGACAGCAGCTTGACGACGGCGTCGCGGTGCTTGGCGCTCTCTTTCTGATCGCGCAGCTGACGCTCTAGCTCGGCGTGCTTGGCCGTCCAGTCGCGCGCCATCTGACCGATCACCGGGTGATCGGCGATGCGTCGACGTTCGCCGGTCTCGTTGTCGAGAATGTTGTGATCGGCGTGGACTTTGCCCTGCTCGATCTGTGCGCGGATATCGCGCAGCGAGAACGGGCCGTAGTCCATCTTGTCTTCCTTTTGAATCAGGAAGCGCTCGGCATCTTCGTCGAGTG
>CAZVMD010000107.1:0-21206 GCA_964628555.1 uncultured Myxococcales bacterium
AGACCATGGCGTCGAGCGGGTTCGAGATGACGATGATGAAGGCGCCGGGACAGTTGTCCTTCAGGTTGGCCGCGACGCTGCGCATGATCTTGAGGTTGATCGAGAGCAGGTCGTCGCGCGACATGCCCGGCTTGCGCGGCACACCGGCGGTGATGATGACGACGTCCGAGCCCGCCGTGTCCTTGTAGTTGCCGGTGCCGGTGATGCGGCAGTCGTAGCCCAGGATGGTGCCGTTCTGTTCCAGGTCGAGCGCCTTGCCCTTGCACAGGCCCTCTTTCTCTGGGATGTCGAGGAGCACGACATCGGCCAGCTCTTTGCGGGCGATCAAGGAAGCCAGCTCGCCACCGATGTTGCCGGCGCCAACGATCGAGATCTTCTTACGGCCCTGGGGTTGCGTGTGGGTCATACGACTACTCCTTTGTCTTTCTGCGGAAGCCTGCGTGTTTGGGATGGTGTACAGACGCTGGTGTCGTCTTCGCAGACGAGTTGGGCGAGGAGTCTACTCTTGCCGCAGGGCAAAAACTAGAGCCCTCTTGGCGAGGGCGAGCGGCGCAAAAATCCGTCAACAAGCATCGATAGATGGCGGATTGGTCGGGTGATTTTTTCGAGCTGCAGAGGGTGACTTCAGAGGGGGCGTGGCCGTGGGTGGATAGCTGGCTGCGGCGCTACAGGGTCTGCGTGCGCAGGCTGAGATCGGCGGCGATGATCAGGGCTTGGTCGGGTGCCAGCTCGGTCAGGCCGGCGGCGAGCGCGGCCTCGCGGCTAAGGTGCGGCTGGGCGGTGGCGAAGACGCCGCGGAAGCTCTCGTGCCGGGTCTCGCCTTCGCTGAGGCCGCTGAGTGCACGGTAGAACAGCGGCACTGGTCCGCGCCGGGCCACCACGAGCCAGTCGCCATTGGTCAGCGCCACCTGCTGACTTGAGCCGGCCAGCGACGGCGGTACAACGGCCGCCAGCACCGCCATGGCCAGCTCCAGCGGCAGCTGTGGGGCCTGCAGATACTCCGGGTCGGCCTCGTGCAGGCGAGCACAGAAGCGATGCAGCAGGACCTCGGCCGGGCCACCATCGCGCATGTTGCGACGCAGAAACTCGGGGATAGAGAGCGAGCGCTCAAGCAAGAGCGGCGCATCGGTGCTAATCGCCCCCGAGGGCAGCGCCATCACCGTCGAGCCGGTACCGGGCTGGCTCTGCGACGAGAGCAGCAGGCGGCCGTAGCGATGCGGCGAGGCCAGGGTCGGGTTGTCGTCGGCCGCGACATCGGTGCCATGGGCCAGCGCGATCTCGCAGCGCAGCGCACGCAGCGCGGCAAAGCCGGCCGCCGGGGCTGCGGCAAAGCGCTGGATGTGGGCCTCGCCCCCGACGTAGTAGCCCAGGCCCCAGCGGGTGCGCGTACCGGTCACCGGCCGCTCGACCGAGCCATCCGAGAGCAGCTCCTCGTCGGGAACATCGGCGAACAAGAGCGAGCGCAGGGTATGCGTGGCCAGGCGCAGCCGCTCCGGCTCGTTGCCACGAAAGACGATGAACCGACTCATGCGGACCTCCGGGCGCGGCACCAGGGCGGCGACACACGGGGGCGAGATGGCAGAACAGAGCAAGATCGCATCGCGGCGATTATATCAACGCGCGCGACGGATTGCGGTGGGAATTCCCGTCGGGCTAGTCGAGGCCCATCGCGACCTGCACCGCGTCGCCGAGCTCTTTTTTGAGGTACTGCTTGAGGCGCGAGAGCAGGCGCGCTTCGATCTGCCGGGCCCGCTCGCGCGAGATGCCGTAGCGCTCACCGACCTCTTGCAGGGTCAGCGGCTGGTCGGCCATCAGGCGGTCGTGAAACAGCGTCTGCTCGCGTCCCTTAAGAGTCGTCTCGAAGGCTTCCAGCTTCTGCCGCAGCAGGGCGCGAAACTCTTCGGTCTCGGCGGTCATGTCGGGGCGGCTGGCGTTCGACGACTCCAGCATGTCGAGGTGAGTGCGCTTGCCGCTCTCGTCGTCGCCGCTGCCAATCGGGGCATCCAGCGAGGCCTCGCTGGCCGATAGGCGCATCTGCATCTCGGCCACTTCCTGCTCGGGCACCGAGAGCCGCTCGGCCAGCAGCTTGGTGGTCGGCACGAAGCCGGCCGCTTCCAGCTTTTCGCGCTCTTTGGTCAGGTTGAAGAACAGCTTGCGCTGCGCCTGCGTCGTGCCGATCTTCACCAGCCGCCAGTTGTTCAAGATGAACTTGAGCATGTAGGCGCGGATCCACCAGGCGGCGTAGGACGACAGCTTGACGCCACGGTGCGGATCGTACTTCTGCACCGCCTGCAGCAGGCCCAGGTTGCCCTCCTGCACCAGATCCAGCAGGTTGCGGTAGGCGCGTCGGTACTCGTGCGCGATCTTGACCACCAGCCGCAAGTTGGCGGTGATTAGGCGGCGGGCGATCTTGGGGTCCTGCGTCTGGGCAAAACGCACCGCTAGCTCGTGCTCTTCCTCGCGCGTCAGCAGCGGATAGCGGCGGATCTCGGCCATGTAGACGGTGAGCGGATCCGAGCGGGCGAGTGAGGTCGAGGCCTTGCCATCGCTGACCTCGACGATGTCGCTGGCCCGGCGCGGCCAGCCGGCCCGGCCCTCGCTGGCTGCGTCGTCGAGGCCGGTGTCTAGTCCGGCATCTGGGCCCGCATCTGAGCCCGCCTCGAGCTTGTCTTCGGCGAGCGCTGCTAGCCCAAGCTCGGCCTCGGCGCCCTCTAGCTCGGCCTCTGGGCTGACCAGGCCGTCGTCGCTGCCTCCGTCTGGGCCATCGCCGTCTACTAGCTCGGGCTCAGGCTCGGATTGGCGGTCGGCCGAGGCCGCGCGGTGGGGATGGGGGGCGGACGGAGGCTTGGGCTTGGACGCGGCAGCCGCCGCGGAATTCGATGTGCTTTTGCGCATGCGCGGGACCCGACTCTATTCGGGTGGCCCACATCATAATCACCCCATGCGGCTGGCGCAGTGTTTTTTGTCAGTCGGGAATCGCCGCTGTGGTGGCGTTCTATGGCGCTGCGCTGCCGCGGCTGAGCTGGCGATAGACAGCGACGCAGAGCGCCTCTTGCTGATGGCGCTGGGCAGGCGAGGAAACGGCGTTGTGGGTGGCGTGCAGCAGACGGCTGGCCTTGGCCAAGAAGCGCTTAAGCGGCACGAAGTCCACCGCGGCCGGCGGCTGACCATCCGGCGGATCGGGCACGCAGCGCGCATCGCTGTCGAGCGCGTGGGCGTTGCGGCAGGCGATCGGGCGGACAGCGTAGATGGTGCACACGCCGCCTTCGTTGAAGGCACACAGCGCGCCCTTTCGCCACAGATCCAGATGCGCAGCGTCAAACTCGCTCTGCCGATCTTGCGCCAGCAAGCCGGGCAGCGCCTCGACGCGGTCGCCGACGGTCCGCCGCCAGTCTGGATAGCGCGCCACAAAGCCCGCTCGCTCACCGGCATGCTCGGGCTGGTTGAGAAACTGCACGACGCGCAGCACTTCGGGAGCGTAGGCGGAAACGACAATGTGGCAGCAGCGATCGCAGCCGATGTCGCAGGCGATGTGCAGCCCCTGTCTTTCCGCTAGCTGGGCCCGCGCTTCGACGCCGCCATCGAATTCTTCGGCCAGCGCCGCAGCGATGGCTGCCGCATCGCTCGACGACACGTGACCGGGAAAGCGCCGCGAGCCTTTGGCATAGCGCACATCGCTATCGAGCTGCGTGACCAGCCGCGCCAGCCGCTCGGGCTCTTGCTCAGCTGGGGTTGGCTGCGGCATGGCGATAGAGCGGCTTCCAGCCGGCGGGGTCTTGGAACAGGCGCACGCAGCGAATGGTGCAGGTGTCGGTCAGGAAGAAGCGGTGATAGAGCCCCTTGGGTACGACGAGGACATCGCCAGCGCTTACCGTGACGCGCATCCAGCGATCGTCTTTGGAGCGCAGATCGAAGATGCCTTCGCCTTGCAGCACGAAGCGCACCTCGTCTTCTTCGTGCAGGTGCTCATCCTTGAACTTGTCGAGCAGGACCGACAGGTTCGGCGTGCTCGCCGACAGGCTGACCTCGTCGCGGGTGGTGTAGCCACCGCGCTGGCAGAGCTCGCGCAGGGCTGGCTCATAGGCGTCAGGATCGGTGGAGAAGTGGCGATAAAAGACCCCGACCTGCCCCAGGTCTTCGACCGTGCAAGCCGGAGTCCCAGCGGGTGCGTCTAACCACGAGAGCTGCATGTTTAGGTCTCTCCTTCGCGGGTTCGCGGATGCCTGCGGCCCAGCGTCGCCGCGTCGATGCCGTGCTCGCGCAGACGAACGCTGGCTGCAAACAGGTAATCGTAACACTCGGCCTGGGTCTTGGTGTGGACCCAGTCGCGGCCCCAGATGTAGACACCGTGGCCGCGCACCAAGACGGCGTTGCTGCGCGGATAGGCCAGCATGGCCTGCTCTAGGCTGTCGGCTAGCTCGTGCTCGTAGGGCATGTTGTCGATGATCGGGATGTCGTAGGGCTCATCGACGTGGCCGCCCTGCAGGCCCTTTACCATCTCAAGCCCGCGGATGCGAAACACCCAGCCGTCGCCGTCGGGCTGCGCGCAGACCACGCTGGCCAGGCAGGCGTTGAGCGAGTGGCTGTGCAGCACCGCTCCGGCGCCCCGCAGGCGATAGGCGTGCAGGAACAGCGGCGTGCAGGCGCTGATCCGGCCATGGCCAGCGCGCAGGACGTTGCCCTGCAGGTCGGCGATGAAGACCTCTTCTGGGCGGATGCTCTCTTTGGGAACGCCAGAGGGGGCGACATAGAGCTGATCGCCCTGGCGCAGCGAAAAGCCGCCGCCGGTTCCAGACGCCCAGCCGAGGGCATAGAGGTGACGACAGAGCTCACAGACACGCTCCCGCGCCGCCTGCTCAGCATCCGCGGCCGTCGGCTCTTCGCTGGGCTTCGCGCTTGGCTCGCTGCGACCTTCTGCTGGGCTGGCTGTGCTCGCCGACATCGTCTTTGACGCCATCGCAAGAGCTTGGCTGGCTTCGCGGGCGCGGTCAAATGTCGCGGGAAACGCCGGCCGCTGACTTGCAGCTCACACAGCTGGCAGCACGCCCTGCGCCGAGCCGATGTGCAGGAGCAGGTTGACGAGGAGCTGCACCACCTGCTCGGCCTCGACCTCGGGACACAGCACCCACTCGAGGCTGGCGGCTTCGACGGTGCCGATCCAGGCGCGCAGGGCAATGCGCAACAGCGGCGGGAGCTCGGCGGGGGACAGACCGATGCCGCTGACCAGCCGCGACATGCAGGCGGCCCGCGTCTCTTCGATGATCGCTGCGACCTCGGGATCGGCGCCGATGCCGCCGCGCATCAGCGCCACGTAGGACGTGCCGTAGTGCTTCACGTAGCTCAGATAGCGATGCAGGCCGGTCTGCAAGCGCTGCAGGGGAAGCTGCTGCGGATCCGGCTGTAGCTGCGCCAGAAGCTGCCCGGCCGCGACGCGCAGGGCGGCACTGTAGAAGTCGCGCTTGGTCGGAAAATAGTGATAGAGCAGGCCCTTGGAGATGCCGGCCGCTGCGGCGAGCTCGGCAATATGCACCTCGTCATAGGCGCGGCTGCTGAACAGCTCCAGACCCAAGGTGATGAGCTGGGCGCGACGCTCATCGGTCACCAGGCGGGTGCGGGCGGGCGGCTTGCCAGCCGGGCCAGGCTCGGTCTGGCTGGTGGGGCGGCGGCGCGGCGGCGGCGCGGCCGGGCGTGGCGAGCGGCGGGCGGTCTTGCTCGACTTCTTCGTCGGGCTCCGCGTCGCTTTGGCGGGGCTTGGGGCGCTGGGCGGAGGCGTGGAGGAGCGGCGGGCAGCCATGTCTAGCCACAATACGGGCCCATTGACCCCAGTTCAATAGGCTGCTAGCGTGTCCCTTGTCCTATTGAACAGGAGTCAACAATGTCGGTTGCCGCGCCTGTCTCGTCGCTCCATCCCTCGACTGATTCCGCTGCGTTCGCGGGTCCGCCGGACCGCTCGGCCGAGCGGCCAATCAAGCCGCGCCTGCCGCAGCTGAGCATCGACGCTGAGCTGCCTCGCAGCTGGGCCTTTGACAACATCCTGGCCACGGCGCTGATCGACAGCGTCAGCATGCTGTTCCCGGCCGGCGAGCGCTTCTTTGTGCGCAGCGTGCATCACTACCTGCAGCACAGCGAGAAGCCGCTGCCCGACGCGCTGCGGGCGCAGATCCAGGGCTTCTTCGCGCAGGAAGGTCGGCATGCTCAGCAGCACGAGCGCCTAAACCGCGTGCTGAACCTGCAGGGCTACGATGTCAGCGGCTTCCTGCGCTTCTACGAGCGCATCTGCTACCACCACATTGAGCGGGTAGCGCCACCTGCGCTGCGGCTCGCGGCGACGGCTGCCGCCGAGCACTTTACGGCCATCTTGGCCGACAACTTCCTGCGCATGAGCGAGCTTACCGAGAGGCTGGAGCCGAACATGCGGCGCCTGCTGTTGTGGCACGCGGCCGAGGAGATCGAGCACAAGGCGGTGGCCTTCGATGTGCTCAAGCACGTAAACCCGAGCTATGGCATGCGCATCGCTGGGCTGGCGGTGGCGTCGCTGATCCTGGGCACGTTCTGGTTTTCCGGCACCTGCCTGCTGCTGTGGCAAGAGAGCCGCCTGCGTGGCTGGGGGCGCGTGCGCGCGGATCTGCAGCGCCTGCGCCAGTTCCGCAAAGAGCGCGGTCGGCGCGGCATCTTGATCGAGGTCTTCGCGCGCGGCATCCGTGAGTACCTGCGCCGCGACTTTCATCCCAACGATGAAGACAACTACGAACTAGCCATGCAATATCTACGCAGCGAAGGTCTGAACTAGACAGCGCAGGCCAACACAGCCACGACGGCCCGGGCGCAGATACAGGCTGGCTTGGGTCAGCAAGGAGACGGGCGATGTTTCAGCGGTCGCAGGGGAGCGTAGATCTCAATGGGCGCGTAGCCCTGGTCACCGGGGCGGCACGCGGTATCGGGCGAGCGACAGCGCTGGCTCTGGCGGATGCCGGTGCGCAGCTTGTGATCTCGGACATCAATCAGGCGGCCCTCGACGAGCTTGCGGCCAGCCTGCGTCAGCGGGGGCGGCTGCTGTCGGCGCACGTCGTCGATGTCAGCAGCCGCACAGCGATGGCCGAGTTCGCGCAAGCGGTGCATGCGCAGGTGCCGGCGGTCGATGTCCTGGTCAACAACGCCGGGGTTGGCTTAGCCGGTGATATCGAGAGCACGACGCTCGATGACTGGCAGTGGGTGCTGGGGGTCAACCTGTGGGGAGTGATCCACGGCTGTCACTACTTTGTGCCCAAGATGATCGAGCAGGCCAAGCTCGGTGGTGCTCCCGGTCATGTGGTCAACGTGTCGTCGGCCTTTGGCTACTACGGCGGCTCGCGCACGCTGGGCTACTGCACCAGCAAGTTTGCCGTCTTTGGTCTGAGCGAGTCGCTGCGCAATGGCCTGGAGCGCTACGGCATCGGGGTCAGCGTCATCTGTCCGGGCGTCATCGACACCGACATTGTCTCGACCACCCGCATTCGCACCGAGCCTGGCCGCGACGCCGAGCGCGTACGCGAGCGGGTGCAGAAGCTGTACAAGAAGCGCAACTATCCCCCCGAGCACGTCGCCGAAGCCATCGTGCAAGCGGTGCGCTGCCGTCGCTCGGTCGTGCCGGTGACCAGCGAGGCCTGGCTGATGTGGCTGACCTCGCGCATCTCGGCCAAGCTGTCCCACCGCATCGGCGGCTTGGTCAATCGCCGCGTCGACTAGGTGGCGGCGGCCCAGCCTGGCGGACGGTCGACTTGGGGGTTTGCCGCGCCCTGAAAAAGCGATACAAGCTCCGCCATGCAACTCCTGCACGGACGGCTTCCATCCCCCCCTGGGCTGCGGCCCCGACGAGATCGCCGGCTAGGGCTGGCTCTCAGCCTTGGCCTTGGCCTGCTTGGCTGTGTTGAGCAGACGGCCGACAATTCCCAGCCTACCGACGAGGATATTCAGGCCGCGCGCAGCCAGCTGGTGGCGGCGGACAAGCTGCCGCAGCTGCGCTTCCCCAACAACGCGGTGCTGACCGGGCCGGGCGATGCCCGCATCGTCTATCTGGGCATGGATGCCGATAGCGAGTCGCTGGCCGTCGGCAAGGCGGTAACGCTGAGCCACTACTTCCGCGTCGAGAAGCCGGCTCCGGACGGCTGGCGGCTGTTTGTCCACGTCGATTCCGTCGACTCGGGCGGCCGGCGCAGCCACTTTACGGCCGATCACGTGCCGATGGCGGGCAAGTACCCGGTGCCGCGCTGGCAGGCGGGCGAGATCATTCGCGACAGCCACCGCGTCTCGCTACCGCCGGCCTGGGCGGGGGACAAGGCGCAGGTGCTGGTCGGGCTGTGGAAAGGCAACGCTCGCTTCAGTGTCCAGAGCGGCCGCCAGGACGGCCAGAACCGCATCATCGCCGCCGAGCTACCGACGCTAGCCGCTGCGCCGCCGCCGCCGCGTCGCCTGCTGGTGCGCAAGCTGGCGCCCGGCAGCAAGCTATTGATCGACGGCAAGATCGATGAGCCGGCCTGGGCCAGCGCCGAGGGCAGTGGTCCCTTCGTCAACACCATGGACGGCTCGCCGGTGGCGCAGGTCGGCTCGGTGCGCGCGCTGTGGGACGACGAGAACCTGTACCTGGCCTTCCGCTTTCAGGACAACGACGTCTGGGCCAACCTGGAAAAGCACGACGACAAGCTGTGGACGCAGGAGGTCGCCGAGGTGTTCATCGATGCCGATGGCGATGCCCGCACCTATGTCGAGCTGCAGGTCAGTCCGAAGAACGTCACCTTTGACAGCTGGCTGCCGGCCTACCGCGCCAACGACAACGCCTGGGAATCGGGCATGCAGACAGCGGTGCAGGTGCATGGCACGCTCAACCAGCGGGACGACGAGGATCAGGGCTGGGATGCCGAGCTGCGCATCCCGCTTCTGGCCGTAAAGGGCAAGCTGGAGACGATGCGCGGCGTGCCGCCGGTCCCGGGGACGATCTGGCGAGCCAACTTCTTCCGCTTTGACTTCCCCAAGGGACGGCAGGCCGTGGCCAGCGGCTGGTCGCCACCGCTCGTCGGTGACTTTCATGCGCTGCAGCGCTTTGGGCAGCTGGTCTTTGCCGATGCCAGCGGCGCGGTCCCCTCGGCCAACCCGGCCGCCCCGGCGCCGGGGATGCTGCCGCCGGTGCTGCAGAACGCCGCGCTGGCCAATCCGCCCAAGCCGGTGCCGACGGGGGAAGTGCCGCGTGCGCCCGCTGCCGCAGCGCCACCGGCTCCCGGCACACCCAGCCCGCCGCCGGTCCCCGCCCTGGCCCCAGCGCCCGGCTTCCCGGGAGCTCCAGCCGCGGTTCCCGCTGCCCCGCCGAACAAGCCTGCCCCGACCGGCAAGCAGCCCCCGGCCGAGCGTCCCCCTTCGCCGGCCCGCAAGGTGGGATAGCCAGATGGGCCCGCGATCCCGTGGGTTAGCTGATTGGAAGCGGCGGGTCCTTGGGCGATGATGGTCTTTGCTCCCTGGTAGGGAAGGAGAGCGCATGGACCTAGAGGAGCTTCGGGCCTTTCTCGCCGTCGCCGATACGGGATCGTTTCTGACCGCAGCCAAGTCGCTGCACATGTCGCGAGCGACGCTGCGGAGGCGCATCGATCAGCTCGAAGCGCGCGCCGGTGTGCTGCTGGTCGATCGCACTCGGCTGGGGGCACCGCTGACCGAGGCGGGCAAGGTGCTGGCGGCCCGCGGACGCTTGATGGTAAACGAAGCGAGCGCGCTCCTGGCCTCGGTGCGCGATGCCGGCTCGGAGCCGGCCGGTGAGCTACGGGTCTTGCTTCCCATCGGCCTGCCGCCCCACATCGTCACGCCGGTGCTGTCGTATGTGCGGGACCGCTATCCGCGGCTGGGCTTCCGCCTGATGTTTTCGGAGGATCCGCTCGGCGGCATCTTGGAAAACATCGACATCGCGCTGCACTTCGGCGATCGCACGCCGCTTGGCCCATGGGTCTCGCGCGAGCTCTTGCGGGTGCGGGTCTGGGCCGTCGCGACTGCCGACTACCTGGCCCGTCGTGGTCAGCCGCAGCGGATCGAAGATCTGGCCAAGCACGACCTCTTGTCCTGGGAAGCGCCTGGCGAAGACGGCCGCCAGTGGCCGACGCTGCGCGGGGAGCTGATCAAGGTCACGCCGGTGCTTTCGACCCGACACATCCACTTCCTGCGCCAGTTTGCGCTGGCCGGCCTGGGTATTGCGATGGTGCCGGATGCACTGCTGCCGGACCCTGGCGTGCCCGAGGGAACGCTACAGCCGGTGCTCCCCGAGGTGCTGGGGCGCGAGGTCGGCCTGCGCGTCGTGGTGCCGGCGGTGCTGTCGGACATTCCGCGCATTCGCGCCATGCTCGATCTGCTCAAGCCCCTGCTCGGCGAGTTCGGTCTGTAGGCTGCTCCTAGGACTGGATCTGTGACTGCCCGGCCATACAGTCCGGTACGGCGCTGCCCGGCGGCTTGGGCCCGTTGCAGCAGGTGTCAGCGGTGGTTGCGCCGTTGCTGCGGGTCGTCGTGCAGGTGACACCGCCGCTGACGCAGGTGGTCGCGGTGCCGCCGCCGCCCACGTTGCCCGCGCAGCAGCTTCCGCTGACCTGCATCGCGCCCTCCTGACAGGTGATCGAATAGGTCGTGCTGCCGCCCGACAAGGTGATTAGCGAGGGATTGAGCGGCTCAGAGATGGTGTAGTCGACGGTCACCGGATTGAGCTGATAGGATCCCGCGAGCAGCCAGTGGCCGCTGTCGGAGCCGCCGATCATGTTGTTGCTGGCGATGCGTGGGCCGACGGCGACCCCCGCGATGGTGGTGCCGGCTTTGCAGAAGTTGTCACCGAGCTTGCCCAGCCCCATCACGTAGCCGAGCTTGGTGTGGAAGGTCAGCGCGATGTCGCCGCTTTTGTAGACCGAGCCGGACACCGGAATGCGCGAGCCGTCGGCGATCTTCAGCGAGCCCGAGAGCTCGCCAGTGGCCAGCACTTCTTCGAGAAGCAGCGCGCCCGCGAGCCGCAGGCCAGCCGAGGGCCCGGCCGTGACATCGACGGAAAAATCGCTGTATTCGCAGAAGCGCGAGGTCGCTGCCCCCATCATCGTCATCGGCGACGAAGCCGCCCCGCAGCCGGACAGCAGGGCAAGCAAGCCTGCCGTCGTGATCCCCGAGAAGCGACGAGAAGCAGCGAGCAGACGGAACGCGAGAAGAGAGCGCATGGCAGATCCCCTTTGGCTACCTAAACAGGTGGTTTGACAGCAGGCCAGGGCGAAGGGGCAGCGATGGCGAGTGGTGCCACCACCCCCCTCGGACCGCCCCGCTCCGGCCTACAGCTTGGATACGGGGAGGCGAGCCGCGCGGTTTCATCGCGGAGCTTTTTTTTCGCGCCCGCGAGCACGTAGTGCGCGGGCAATCGCCATGCCGTGCGCTGCGCTTTGCTGCCCACCGCCTTTCGCGTATTGCAGGCAGCGAGTGTGTTATAGAGACCGCTCGCCGCTGCGGCTGCCGTTTTCGGCCTCCCTCCAGCTTGCCTGGCCGCCGCGACGACTGCGCATCGCGAGAGAACTTTTTACATGGCGTACATCACCTGGCTGCTCCAGCTCATCCGCAACCCCGAGGCCATCATCCAGCAGGCGGGCGCTTATGCCCTGGTGGTGTTGGCGCTGATCGTCTTTGCCGAGACCGGCGCCCTGGTCTTTTTTCTGCCCGGTGACTCGCTGCTGGTCACGGCCGGGCTGTACGCCGCCAAGGGCAGCCTGGATGTCTGGACCATGAACTTGGTGCTGATTCCGATGGCCATCCTCGGCGATGCGCTGTCGTACTTGATCGGCAACCGCGCTGGACCGCACCTGTTCAATCGTCCGAAGTCGCGCTTGTTTAATCCGCAGCACCTGCGCGATGCGCACGCCTTCTACGAGCGCCACGGCGGCAAGGCGATCATCCTGGCCCGCTTCGTCCCGATCCTGCGGACCTTCGTGCCCGTCGTGGCTGGGGCGGCCCAGATGACGTACACCAAGTTCGCCTCGTACAACATCGTCGGCGGGGTCGCCTGGGTGGCCTCGATGACCTGCACCGGCTACTTCCTCGGCAGCTTTTTCGAGCGCCTGTTCGGCGTCAAGATCGAACACCACATCGAGAAGGTCATCATCGTGGTCGTGGTGCTGTCGATCCTGCCCGGCATCCTCGGCTATCTGCAGGCGCGACGAGAGCGCGCAGCCTCTTCCTCGCCGACGGCATAACGGGGTACAATTCGCGCATGTCTACGGCGGCAAGTGGCGAGCTGCTCCTGGTCTTGTGCACCTTCCCCAACTCTGAAGATGCGGCGGGGGCGGCCGAGCGCCTGGTGTCCGAGGGGCTTGTCGCTTGCGTCAACCTCCTGCGCGATGTGCGCTCGATCTACTTTTGGGCCGGTGAGATCGTAAACGCCACCGAAGTGCTGTGCCTGCTCAAGACGCGGGCCGATCGCTTCGACGAGCTAGCCGCTCGGCTGCGCGAGCTACACCCCTACGAAGTGCCCGAGATCGTCGCGGTCAAGCCCTCCGCCGTCAACGAGCCCTACCTGAACTGGGTCATCAGCGAGACCAGCAAGCGCTGACCCCCTTGCGCACCTTGAACGAGGCGAACATGAGCGAACCCACGAGTCAGACCGAGAGCTCTCCTGCGTCCTCTGCCCCGGCCTCCCTGCCCTTTATCGATCGGCTGCCGATTGGTCTTGCCGGCGAGCGCAAGGCCTTGGCTCTGCTGTGCCTGGCCTTTTACACCGCGTTCTTCGGCCTGCTGTCGCTGCTGTTGTGGAACGCGCCCCCGGACCAGCCAGAGGTGCGGGCCTGGTGGGGCTGCTTCGCGGCGTTTGCGGCCTGCTACGGGCTTGGCTTCTTCGCGCTGGGCGCTGGCTGGTTTTGGGCCCGCTGGTTCGCCATTGGCCTCGGCTATTCCGGCGTCACCGTCGCGTTTTGGAGCATCGTTACCCAGCGCGCCATCGATCCGGTGATCGCCTTTTACGGCGCGACGCACGGCGTCATCCTGCTGTTCCTGCAGGGCAAGCAGCTGATCGCGGAGTTCGATGCCAAGCCTGGCTATCGCAAGATCCTCGGTCTTGACGAGCCCGGCGTGCAGCGCGTGCGGGCGACGGTGACGCGGGCGGCGGCCACCCTACCGACGCTGATCCTGATCGCTCTGGCACCGCGTGAAGGCGCTGAGGGTCTGCTGGCGGCGGCGCTTGGCGTGGTCGGGATCTGGGGCCTTCTGCGGGCCCGGACCTTCGGCGCGCTGTCGCTGCTGTTGGCGGCCCCGCTCTCGCTGTGGGCGGGTCTGCATGGGCACAGCGCCTCCCTCAGCAGCCAGGGGGCGCTGGTCGCTCCCGGGCTGATTCACCTCCTGTCGCTGTCGGCCGGCCTGCTGCTCTTTTGGGCGGCTGCCCCCTTCGTGCGTCCGATGCTGCGCTTCCTCGGCCGTCCCGCAGCCTAAGTCTCCGCCCCTCTCCGTAGATAGACCGTTTCGGCCTTGCACTCCTCGGCGATGAATGACGCTTCGCTCCTCCCGCTGCTCTCGACGCGGCGGATCGTAATCTGTGTCGGCTCGGGTGGCGTGGGGAAGACCACCACGGCCGCGACGCTGTCCCTGCTGGCTGCGGTGGCCTTGGGGCGCCGCGTCTTGGTGTTGACGATCGATCCGGCGCGCCGCCTGGCGGATGCGCTGGGCGTCAAGGCGCTGGGTCACGACATCCAGCGCGTGCCCGACGACAAGCTAGACACCGTGGCGCGACAGCGTGGCATTGCCCGCCACCCGGGGGGCTCGCTGTCGGCGATGATGCTCGACCAGAAGCGCGCCTTTGACGAGATCGTCGAGCGCTACGCCCGCGATCCAGCGGTGCGCGGGCGCATCTTCCAAAACGGCATCTATCAGCAGATCAGCGCACGCTTGGCCGGCTCGCACGAGTACGCCGCGATGTCCAAGCTGTACGACCTGGCGCAGGTCAGCCCGCCCCCCTATGACCTGATCGTTCTTGATACGCCACCAACGGAAAATGCGCTCGACTTCCTCGATGCGCCGGACCGCATCAGCCAGGCCATCGACTCGCCGGCACTGCAGTGGTTCATAAAGCCCTACCTGCAGGCCGGCAGCTGGAGCCTGCGCCTGGTGGGCGTCGGTGGCGCCTTCGTGCTGCGCGGCTTGTCGCGCTTCGTCGGCTCGGTCTTTCTGCAGCAGATGGCCGAGTTCTTCGTCGAATTCAGCGAGGTGACGGCGGGCTTCCGCGAGCGTGCCGAGCGAGTGCGGGCCCTGCTGCGCAAGCCCGATGTGGGCTTCGTGCTGGTCTGCAGTCCTGAGCAGCTCTCGATCGACGAGGCGCTGTACTTTCATGGCCGCCTGCGTCGCGCCGAGCTACCGCTGGGCGGCGTGATCGTGAATCGCGTACACACCGCGGGTCCGGCGCTGCCGGCCAGCTTCTGTGACGAGGTCCAGCACCACCGCGCGCTGCGTGGCCTGCTGCCCGAGGATCTGCGCCGCTTCCTCGATGACCTGGTGCGCACCTACGACGAACAGCAGACGCTGGCGGCTGCGGACCATGCCGCCATCGCGGATCTGCGCCGACAGGTGGCCAGCGGCTCGGGGTCAGCCGCCGGCCCCGATGCGGTGCCGCTGTGCGTTGTGCCGATGTTCGACAGCGACATCCACGACGCACAGGGCATCGCCCGCATCAGCGAGTTCCTGGCCCCCGGGCTGGTCTCCCGTCCCTGAGGCTCGCGTGCACCCGGCCGCCTGGACGGCACGCTGAAGCGGCAATCTGGCCCCGCAAATTGAGTACTTGACATCGCAGATCTTGCGGGACATCGTCCCTGGGCAATGCTCTCGTTGCGGGACTCGCCGTCTCAACCCTTAGGAGCGCCAGTGGCGCCCATCTTGGCTGTGCTGCCAGCCCAGGCGCCGGCGCAGTCTCCGGTGCGCGCTCTGGCTATCGAGCTCGGTGGGCCTTGCGTCGAAGTGCACACCGCCGAGCAAGCGCTGGCCGCCGTACAGCGCGATCGTCCGCTGCTGCTGCTCATCGACCTGTGTAGCGGGGACAGTGGAGCGCGACTGCTGCGCGGCCTACGTGACGGCAGCGACCGCACCTGCCGGCTGCTGGCCCCGCTGCTTGCCGACGCGCCCCTGCTGGCCTTCATCCCCAACCCCGACCCTGAGCTCGCGCGCCACGCCTATCTCGACGGGGCGAGCGATGTGCTGTGTCAGGCGCTTGGCCGCGATGTGCTGACCAGCAAGGTGCGAGCCTGGCTGCGCCTAGCCGAGCGAGCCCAGCGCCTGATGGCTCTGCGCGACTTTGCCCACGAGGCACGCCATCCCATCACCGCGATCGGCGCGGCGGCCCACATGCTGATCTCGGATGTGGCGCTGTCGGCGCGGGACGAGGGCGAGCGGCGTCGGCTCAGCCAGACCATCCTGTCCGAGTCCGAGCGCATGGGCCGCATGGTCGAGCACTACCTCGATGCCGACCCCAGCCTGCGCATTGGCGATGCGCCGCTGACCGAAGAGCCGCTCGCCCTGATCCGCGACCTTCTGGCCGTGAACCTGAGCAGCGAGCAGCGGCAGCGGGTGACGCTGCAGGCCCAAGGCGAGATTCCCGAGCTAGCGGTCGAGCCCGATCATCTGCGACAGATGCTGCTGAACCTTGTCGAAAACGCGCTCACCGCGACCGCTCAGGCCGGCCAGGTCAGCGTCGAGGTGATGGTCGAAGCCAGCGGGGCAGCAGTGGCGGTGCGCGACACCGGGGTTGGCATCTCGCCCGATGATCTGTCGCGCATCTTCGAGGACGGCTTTACCACCGCGTTCGCCAGCGAGCCGGGCAGCGAGCGACCGAGCAGTAGCTCGCGCGGCGGCAGCAACCCCAACCTCGGCAGCTCGCGTCGGCGCGGCCTGGGCCTGGGCATCACTCAGCGCCTGTGCCTGGGGGCGGGCGGGCGCCTGTCGGTGACCAGCGAGTCTGGCCGCGGCTCGGTCTTCGCCATCTGGCTGCCGCGTCCTCGACAGTAGCCCGCGCAGAATATTGCTTCGCACGGGGCGGCCACAGTAAAGTGCGCGGCCATGCGCAAACTCTCGTTCGTCCCGTCGTTGAACTCGTGCGGCCTCTCTGCCTCGCTGTGGGCTGTGCTGCCGCTGTCGCTGACCCTCCTTGGCTGTCCGTCAGATAAGGTCAGTCCGCCGGCCAGCAGTCCGGCTGCCAGCTCGGGCCAGGCCGCCCCGCCGGCTGCGACGCCCCCGCCGGCCGCGCCGCCGGCCGCTGATGCCCCCGATCCCAACGACATTCCCGCCCCGGCCGATGTCGCGGCTGCTCCCGCCGACGCTGAGGCACGTCCCTCGGGCCTCAAAAGCAAGGTGTTGCAGAAGGGCACCGGCACCGAGCATCCGACCGCCGAGGACACCGTCAAGGTCCACTACACCGGCTGGATGACCAACGGCAAGATGTTCGACAGCAGCGTCAAGCGCGGCATGCCGACCGAGTTTCCGCTCAACGGCGTCATCCCCGGCTGGACCGAGGGTGTGCAGCTCATGGTCGTCGGTGAGAAGCGCCGCTTCTGGATCCCCGGCAACCTCGCCTACGGCGAGACCGCGCGTCGCCCGGGCATGCCGTTTGGCACCCTGGTGTTCGACGTCGAGCTGATCAGCATCAAGAGCGCGCCGAAGCCAATCCCAGCTCCGACCGATGTCGCCGCGGCGCCCAAGGAGGCCAAAAAGACCGCTTCGGGTCTGGCCTACAAGGTGCTGCAGAAGGGCACGGGCACCAAGCATCCGGCGGCCACCAATCAGGTCTCGGTCCACTACACCGGCTGGACCACCGACGGCAAGATGTTTGACAGCTCGGTGATGCGCGGCGAGCCGACCAGCTTCCCGCTTGACGCCGTGATCAAGGGCTGGACCGAGGGCGTGCAGCTCATGGTCGAGGGTGAAAAGACCCGCTTCTGGATTCCCGCCAACCTCGCCTACGGCGAGAACCCGCGGCCCGGGGCGCCCAAGGGCATGCTGGTCTTCGACGTCGAGCTGCTCAAGATCCTCAACTAAAGTCAGCCGAGCGCGGCCGCTCATAGCGATTGACTTCGGGGGTAGGGCCGCAGTACTTCGGGGGGCACATGCACTCGCTCTCTGACTCGCGCACGAAGCGCTTGCTTGATCTCGTGGTGCTGCTGCTCGACGCGCGCCGGCCGATTTCCTTGGCCGAGCTGCGCGAGCAGTTCAGCGAATACCGCACCGCCAAGCCGGAAGCCGGGGCGCGGGCCTTCGAGCGCGACAAAGCGACGCTGCTCGAGATGGGCGTGCCGCTGCGCTTCGTGACGCAGGAGGAAGACTCCGAGACGCCGGCCGAGGGCGGCTATCTCATCGACCGCCAGCGCTATCGCCTGCCCGAGATCAACCTGACCGCCGATGAAGTGGCCGTGCTGGTCACGACCGCCGCCGCCGCGCGCAGCCAGAACGAGTTCCCCTATCGCCACGCGGCCGAGATGGCGATGCGCAAGCTGATGTTCGACCTGTCGGGGATGTCGGGCAAGCCGCGTCGTCGCCGCAAGCCGCCGGCCGCTGAGCCAGCGCGCGGTCCGACGGGCAGCGAGGTGGTGCTGCACCTGCCCACCGTGTATCGCACCACTGCTCTCAACGAGCATCTGGAGCAGATCCAGGAAGCGGTCCATTTGCGCAAGCGCCTAAGCTTTGAGTACGACGCGCATCGTCCCGGCTCACACGCGCCGGTGCCGTTTGCCGCGCCGAACCCGCCGGCCGCCGCCGGCGATGGCTTGCCGGGTGACAGCGACAGCGAGCTTGCCGCCACCTCGGCCAGCGAGCCGCGCGAGGTCGATCCCTACGGCCTGGTCTATCGCCAGGGCGCCTGGCTGCTGGTCGGCTTCTGTCATCGCGCCGGGGCCATTCGTCGCTTCCGCGTCGACCGCATCCTCAAGCTGGCCGTCGCGCCCAAGCCGCGCACGCCCGACTTTGAGGTACCCAGCGACTTCTCGCTGCACGAGCAGGGGGCGATCTCGCCCTGGCGCTTCGAGCGCGAGCCGCCGCTCTCCGCCCAGCTGTGGGTGAGCAGCGATGCCCACTGGGTAGCCGACGAAGACTTCGGTCCGGCGGTGCGCCGCAAGGCCGACTACGGCGGCAAGCCCGGGACCCTGGTCGAGTTCGACTGCCGCAACCCCGACTATGTCGAGAGCCGCGTGCTCTCGGCGGCCGGCAGCCTGGTCCTGCTTGCCCCCCCCAGCCTGCGTCAGCGCATCCGCGAGGCGGCCGCCACCCTGGCGCGTCGCAATGGCGAGGCAGTCAGCCTCCCCACCGCGGTATCTACCCCCGCCGCCGAGCCGGCCCCCGAGTCTGTCTAGGAGCCGCCATGGAAAACAACGGCCGTCTACGTCGCCTTCTGTACCTGGTTCCGGCGGTGCTGGCTCGCCAGGGGATTCCGCTCTCTGAGCTCGCGCGTGAGCTCGACATCGACGAAGCGACGCTGCGCGAAGACATCGAGCTCCTGTCCATGGTCGGTCCGCCGGCCGGAGGTCCCGACGAGTTTCTGCTGATCACCGTCGATGACGAGGACGGCTGCGTCTACGCCGATCTGCCCCAGGGCCTGACCCGCCCGCTGCGCCTGACCGCCGCCGAGGCCTTCTCGCTGAGCCTGGGCCTGCGCGCGCTGTCGGGCTCGGGCCTGCGGCCGTACGAAGATGCCGTCGCCCGTCTGCTGGCCAAGATCCGCGCCGCTCTCGGCGAGGCCTCGCCCGAGCTGCTAAAGCTAGAGCGCGAGTCGGTCATCGAGACCGAAGATCACCACCGCCTGGCGATCCTCAGCGATCTGCATCAGGCCATCACCGCTCGTCGCGCCCTGCAGATGGTCTATCACTCGGCGACGCGGGGGGCGACCGAGCTGCGCGGCATCGATCCCTATGCGCTGCTGAATCACCGCGGCGTCTGGTACCTGGTCGGGCGCTGCCATCGCCACAACGAGCCGCGCCTGTTTAAGGTCGAGCGCATCGCCAAGATCACGCCGCTCGGCGACGAGAGCACGCCGCCCTTTGTCATCCAGCCGGGCTTCGATGCCGAGAAGTTCCGCCGCGATCATCTGTTCGTCCCCGAGGCTGCCCACCCGCGCGTCCACCTGCGCTTCGATCCCGCCCTGTCGTATGAGGTTCGCACCCGCTTCGACCCGGCGCGGGTGACGCAGAACCGCAGCGGCGGCGCTGACGTGGTGATCGAAAACCCGCTGTCCGACTGGCTGGTCAACTGGGTGCTGAGCTTCGGGGCCGGCGTCGAGGTCCTAGAGCCAGCCGAGCTGCGGCAGCAGGTGGCCACCCGCGCGCTGCAGATCGAGCGCCTCCATCGCGACGAAGAGCAGCCCAGCCTGGCTTAGGAGAGGGGCTGCGTAATTAATAAATATGCCGCCATCAAGTAATAATCGATAAGATTTATATCGATAAATTAATATAATTAACAATCTCGGGAATAACAAAGTTTATGTTTCAGTCTTTGGGGTCGGCTCGCCGAGCCTAGTCGGCGCCTCGCGTCTGTCGCAAAATGGCCGATATGCTGCGACTGCACATCATCGGGGTCGGCGACGCCTTCACTGAGCGCTATCACAACGCCAGCTTCTGCATCGAAGAGCCCCAAAGCGGCGTGCGCCTGCAGATCGACTGCCCACCGGCCTTCCCGCGCGTGCTGGCCGACTATCGGCGGCGACGGAGCGAGAGCGACGCCAGCGGGCCGGGCTGTGAGCTCGGGATCGACAACATCGATGCGCTGCTCCTGACCCATCTGCACGGCGATCACTGCGGCGGCACCGAGGCCTACCTGTACATGCGTCGCTTTCTCCTTGGCCGCAAGCCGACGCTGCTCGGCGCGCCCGAGGTGCTCGACGCGCTGTGGCCGACCCGCCTGGCCGGCGGTATGGAGCGCCTGCTGCAGAGCGTGCCGAGCTGGGACGCGGCCTCGCTCGCCGCCCGTCACGCCGCTGGCCCGAGCCAGCCGACCGACGATCGAAGGTTTCTGCGCGATCCCGGCGGGCCGCTGCACAGCCTCGGTCTGCTCGACTACTGCCAGCGACAGGATCTGCACCCCGGCGTGACCCGGCTGGGGCCGCTGCGCATCGAGCGGCGCTTTACGCGGCATCACATCCCGACCACCGCCATCCGCGTCTCGCTCGACGGGCGGGCCCGGCCGCTGTTCGCCTACAGCGCCGATACCGCCTTCGATCCTGAGCTGATCGACTGGCTGGCCGTCGCAGATCTGGTGATTCACGAAACCAACTACGGCACCCATACCCCGCTCGCCAGCCTGCTCCTCCTGTCGCCCGAGCTGCGCTCGCGCCTGCGCCTCATCCACTATCCCGACGCGCTCTCGCTCAGCGACTGCCCGATTGCCTGCCTGCAGGAGGGCCAGCTCGTCGAGCTTCCCTGAGGTCCGCCGGGCCGCTGGGCGAGGGGCCGGTCGGTCGGCTAAACCTGCGAAAATTGTCAAATTTTTGGATTCTATTGTGTGGCTGACCTCGCTATGCTCAGCGAGCAATGGTTGGCTCTATTACACTTCTGTCCGCCGTGCTGTCGCTGCTGCCTCCCCCGGCTGCGCCAGCCAGCCCAGGATCAGGGGACGAGCCGCGCGGTCGCATCGGCTGGGTGGAAGCGACCCGCCACGCGGCCCGCATCTACGCCGAGCGTGGCCTGGTCGCCGAGGCAGTGCTGGGCGTGGCGCGCGAGCAGCCGCAGCCGCTCGCTGTCGTGCCCGTCGACGATCGCGGTCATGCCCGCGCCGAGGTGCGGGCTGCCCAGGCCTTCTTCCGCATGGCCGAAGCGGCTCGCCGGGCCGGCCTCGAACTGCAGGTCTCAAGCGGCTTCCGCTCGCAGGAAGAGCAGGCTGTGCTGTTTGACCTCTACCGTCGCGGCCGTGGCCCCCTGGCCTCGCGCCCTGGTCGCAGCAACCACCAGAGCGGTCACGCGCTCGATCTAGAGACCCACTCGCTCAAGGTGCGCAAGTGGCTGCGCCGCCACGCCGAGGACTTCGGCTTCCTGCGCACCGTACCCTCCGAGCGCTGGCACTTCGAGTACTGGGGCCGCGGCGAATAAGCCCCCGCCGCCCCGCCGCCCCCTCCTCCTCCCCCCCTCAGACACACAGGACGCCCCCTCGTCGAGGCAGCAAATTCCCGCTGACGTCCGCCACATCGACGGAATACACCGCCGCGGGCAGCGGGATGCGGAGGGAGC
>CAZVMD010000108.1:0-20804 GCA_964628555.1 uncultured Myxococcales bacterium
CAGCTACTACCTCAACGACTTTCACAACCAGAAGAACGGCAACCTGTCGCTGCAGTCAGCGCTGACTTATGAGTGGCAGATCAGCATCCTGTTTTTGGGCTGCAATCGCCTGATGCGACAGGCGGTCATCGATCCGATTCCGGTCGGTGATCAGCTGCAGATCCTCGACGTCGCCTGCGGCACCGGAGCCTGGATTCCGCAGGCCCGGCTGCAGGGCCGCAAGCACGCCATCACCGCCGTCGATCTGTCCCCTTCTTATCTGCGCTATGCTCGCCTGGCGCAGCGCTTGGGCTTTCGCGACAACACGCGCTTTCTGCAGCTCAACGCCGAGAGTCTGACGCCACCCGGCGAGCCAGCCGACGCCTGGAGCGGTCGCTTCGACATCGTCACCAACATCTGGCTCCTGCACGAGCTTCCCCGTCCGGCCATCGAGCGCTCGCTGTCTGAGATGGCGCGCGTACTCAAGCCCGGCGGCCAGCTCTTGCTGCTCGACTCGCTGCAGCGGGCCGACATTCCCGCCGAGCGCCGCGAGCGCGCCGACCGCGTCTACCGCTTCTTCGCCCGCTACTTCAACGAGCCGTACTACCTGGCCTATCAGACCCTCGACGTGCCGGCCCTGCTTGGGCAGTGCGGCCTGGTCGTCAAGCGCAGCGAGCCGTGGTTCCGCTCGAAGCTGTGGGTGGCCGAGAAGCCAGCCGCCAACTAGCTCGGCAAGGCCACGCCCTTTTTCTGCAGGTCGGCGACGATCTTTTCGATCGGGATGCCTTCGTTGTACTGCGGCGGATGGTTAGGATCGCGGCTGTGATGCAGGGCGCAGAGCCGCAGCTGGGCATCAAAGCACGGCGAGCCCGACGAGCCAGGCAGGGTGTTGGTGGTGTACTGCAGGCGGGTGCCGTTTGCGTTGTAGCGGAGGCTGATGTCGACGTGCATCTTGAGCGGATCGCCGGCGGGGTGCTGCAGGATGAAGAGCGGCTTGTTGGCTTCGATCCGGGCCGCTTCGCTGCGCAGGTCCAGGTAGCCGCGTGCTTCGCCGCTGCGGAGCTGTTTCCCGACGGGGGTATCGATGCGCAGCAGGGCAAAGTCCAGCTCATCGTCGGTGGGCAAGCGGCTCTTCCTGGTCTCGTTATCGACCGGGCTCATGGGGCTGTCGGCGAGGTGATAGTTGGCGGCTAGGCCGACCCCAAATCCTTGGCTTGCACCAAAGTAGTCGAAGACTACTCGCACCGCTCGCGCCGAGACCTCTCCGCGTAGCAGCGCCGCGACAACGTGATGATTGGTGAGGATCAGATCCGGTCCCACCAGAAAGCCGGTACCGACGCTTGTGCGCCCAGGCGCGAGCGTGACTTCGAGCCGGCAGATCTTCCCCACCAGATGCTCCATGTGGATCAGCCAGCCTGGCATGTCGGAGAACCCGCTGCTGGTGACAATCGCCTCCAGCGCCTGTGGGTACAGAGGCGGCGGGGGGCCGGCCCCCGGCAGATGCTCCTGGAAGAACACCACGAGCTGCGGGTTTTCCGGCTGAGCAGCGATGGCGGCATTGATCAGCTTGAGCGTCCAGCCGTCGGCGTTGGCCCGCTTGACGACATTAAAGGCCAGGTCTTCTAGGTCATCCCCAAAGGCCAGCTCGTCGAGCTGCTTGCCCAGCCGGTACTCCAGCATTCGCCCCAGGCTGCTCTTGCTTGGAAAGGCTTTGATCAGCGCCCGCACGAAGCGCTCATAGCGCGGGCCGCTCAGTGTCCCATTGTCGGCGGCAGGTTCCCTTTTTTCCGTCGGGAGCAGCGTTGATTCGGCGCTGCCAAGCCGCTGTGATTCGGCGTGACTGCTGCTGCGGGCTGGGCCCTGGCTGCTGGCACGGGGCGCGGTCTCTACTTGCCGCAGCAGGGCCTCTAGCTCGGCCTCGCGCACGCTCTCAATCACCGTGTTCTCGATGCCGATGCGATCCATGTGGATGTTGACGCGGCGACCGATGTCCGGCAGGTAGTCGAGCAAGAACTGAATCAGCTGCAGCGAGTTGGGAAAGAGATCCTTCATCTTCTGCCGTAGCTGCGGGCGTGAGAGCGACATGGCCACAGTCTACAACGCAGACTTCGCAGCAAACCCCATGTATTTACCGTGGGCTCAGCCGGGGCGGGCGCCCGCAGCCTAGCTGGCTAGCGACGTTGACAGCCGGGTCGGCCCTATCGTCCTATCGCCGCATGTACTCCTCCCTTCGCGGTGCTGGCTCCCTGCTCCTCCTCGTTCTGTCCTGCGGCGAGCCCGAGGCTCTCGATCCGCAAGCTCCGCTCGCCGCTCCCCAGGCG
This sequence comes from uncultured Myxococcales bacterium, assembly GCA_964628555.1. Lineage (GTDB taxonomy): Bacteria > Myxococcota_A > Polyangia > Palsa-1104 > JAEUJZ01 > JAEUJZ01. Next base: position 2,301 of record CAZVMD010000108.1, read on the forward strand.
ATGCCGGTCTACGCACGGCCCAGCGAGCTGTCGTCAGAGGCGCTGCTGGCCCCCTGTCCCTCTGACATGGTGGCGGTGGCCGGCTTCTGCATGGACCGCTACGAGGCGCCTAACCAGCCGGGCGTCCCGCCGCTTGCCATGCAGACCGCCAAGGATGCCGCCGACTTCTGCGCCGCTCGCAAGAAGCGCATGTGCACCGAGGCCGAGTGGGTGCGGGCCTGCCAGGGCCCGGCCGGGCGGCCCTATCCCTACGGCACGAGCTATGTGCGCAGCCGCTGCAACGACGACAAGGTCTGGAAGGTGCCAAGCTGGTCGACGCTGGCCACCTGGCCCAGCGCCGCCGCACAGGCCGAGGCCCGCCGCCTATATCAGGGCGACGCCAGCGGTAAGCGCAGCGGCTGCGTCTCTGCCGAAGGCGTCGTCGATCTGACCGGTAACGTCGCCGAGTGGGTCGTCCGCTCCTTCCCCAACGCCAAGAACTACGACCACGTCATGAAGGGCTGCTACTGGTCCGGCTGCTACGGCGGCTCGCCCCCAAGCTGCAGCTTCGTCAACCCCGCCCACCCCGGCACCTTCCGCACCTACGAAGCCGGCTTCCGCTGCTGCCTCACACCGAGCTAGGCCGCGGCCAGCTCCAAAGCCGCGCTCGCTTGACAGGCGCTGGGCGACGGAATAAGAGCGCGGCGGTCCTGCGCGTTGGCGCGGGTCTGCCTGATTACCGCGACAAGGAAGGCGACGATGATGACCGAGAGTGTTTCCAGTCCAGGTGTGGCGGCCGAGCCGCTGGTGGTGGGCCAGCCGGCGCCGGAGTTTGAGCTATACGGCGATGACGGCAAGCTGCATCGCTTAAGCGAGCTTCGGGGTCGGAATGTGGTGCTGTATTTCTATCCCAAGGACAACACGCCAGGCTGCACGCAAGAGTCCTGCGACTTCCGCGATCACAGCGCAAGCTATGCCGACAAGAACACCGTCATCCTCGGTGTCAGCCCGGACAGCGTGGCCTCGCATCAGAAGTTCAAAGAGAAGTTCTCGCTGCCGTTTTTGCTGCTCGCCGATCCCGGTGCCCAGGTGGCGGCGCGCTACGGCGCCTGGGGCGAAAAGAACATGTACGGCAAAAAGTCGATGGGGCTAATCCGCTCGACCTTCGTCATCGGCAAGGACGGGCGGCTGCAAGCGGCCTATCGCAAGGTCAAGGTCGCAGGTCACGTGCAGAAGGTGCTGGCCAGTCTTTAGGCGCAGCGACGGCTGGCCGGCCGGCGTCTTTGCGCCGCGCCGCATCGGCTAGCATGGGGGGATGGACGAGCGGCACGAGAACGAGCAGTACTTTTTCGACGGTGCAACGCTCGATCACCTGGCCGACTTTGTCGCCGGCTTCGCGCGCCCGTGCTGCATCTGCGCGCCGATGCTGGGGCGGGCCCTGGCGCGGCGCAAGGCTGCGGTGCGCATCCTCGACATCGATGAGCGCTTTGCCGACACCCCAGGCTTTGTGCGCTGGGATCTGCACCACCCCAGCTGGCTGGGCGAGAGCTACGACCTCATCGTCTGCGATCCGCCGTTTTTTAACATCTCGCTGTCGCGGCTGTTTTCCGCCCTGCGCACGCTCTCGCAGCATCGCTTCGAGCAGCCGCTGCTGATCAGCTATCCGACGCGGCGCGGCGGCAACCTGCTGTCGACCTTTCATCGCTTCGGGCTGCAGCCGACCGGCTATGCCCCGTCCTACCTGACGGTGCAAAAGATCGAGCGCAACGCCATCGAGTTTTACGGCAACCTCGGCGACGAGCGCCACGCGGCCCTGCGCAGCCGAAAGAGCGACCGCTCCTAGACGTCGGCTTCGCTGGCCGCGACGCCGGGATCGCAGTCTTCGCAGCCGGGGCGGTTGGCGCGGGCCACCGGATCAAAGACGCGCGGCTTGGCTTCGTGGCCGGTGCCGCGGATGCCGGCCGCCGACAGCAGGCGATGCACCTGGCCCTGGCCGCGCTCGGGTGCGGCGCGGCTCGCTGCGCGTCGGCAGTCCTCGCCACAGGTGGCGCGCACGCTTCCCATCGACTCCAGTGACTCGAAGCGCGCCCCGCACTCACACTCGTACTCGTAGATCGGCATCGCGGCGCACTTTAGCCGAAAAGCCAGCGGCGGGCGCGGCAGCGCGCGACTGCAGCGGGGCGAGAGGCTAGGTCGCCGGCGGGGGGATCGGCGGCGGCACCGGCGGCGCAGTGCTCGGGCCGAGCGCAGGGGGCGCGGCCGGCTGGGCCGAGCGCAGGATCTGCTGATACTCCGGCACGGCTTCAACCTTCTTCTCGAACGCCTCGTAGCGTCGGCGCTTCACCTGTTCGCGCAGGTGGACGATGGTTGAGTGCGGCACCGACTTAGACACCATGTTGATGATCCAGTCGGGCAGGCTGCCACCGGGGTTGGCGAAGACCTGATACTCGGCCTTGGTGTACTCGCCGCCCTTGTCGGGCCAGAAGCGCCAGTGACCGCGCAGCTTGGGCATGCGCACCACGCCCTTCTGCGGCGGCCAGGCTGGGTGCTCGACCGACTCGATCTCGATGCGCACGACGTTCTTTTGGGTATCAAAGGTCGTCTTGGCCCGCAGCACGGCGTCGCGATCGGAAGCCGGCCACGGCGCCTTGGTGCGGTTGTAGAAGATCACCGTCGAAGAATCGACCTGCTCGACCAGCACCTGCGCCGCGGCTTCCTTCATCCACTCCAGGCGGTGCTCGGTGTCGTTCATGACGCCAAGTACAGCGGCGATCGGCGCATAGATGATGCCCACGCCGCGGAACTCATGCAGCGGCGAGCCGGCCACGGTTCGCCGATGTACGGCCACGCCGTTGTCGCCGCGCACCCACTCCCAGGGACCGTGCTGCGGCGCGGTTCCCGTCGCGGAATCGGCTTCGTCGGCCCAGGCTGGCGCGATGCCTTCAGGCGCGGACAGCCCGGACAGGCCCACCCACAGCCCAGCGATAAGGCCCGCAGCCAAGCACGCTCGATGGAGCCTGCAGCGCCCGGCCCCCCCCCTGTGAAGTTCGCGAAAAGACATGCCCACTAAGGCTCGCATCGCGGCTCCCCGCGGTCAACAGCTGGGCTCAGGGAGCCTGCCCAGAGCCCAGGGCAGACTGGCCGCTTGCCTGCACCGTGCAGCCAAGGCGTGGTCGATGCAAATGCAGCCTGCCACTCGGCCGCTCAGGGACTCGGGGGCCGCGGGCCGCTTGGCGGAGCCTACCTCCAGGCTCGCTCGCCGGGGTCAGGCAAGCGGGAGCGCGTCGGCCGCGCGCTGTGCTGGATTGCTGGCGGCCTTCGTTCCCCCCTCGACTTGCCCGCCGATTGCGGGGAAAATGGCGGCTTCCAGCGCTTCCCTCTGAGTCTCCTGCCTTGAGCACGCTATTAGATCTGCCGACGCTGCTTCGGCTGCAGAACCTGCAGCTTCTGTCGCGTGTCATCGCCGAAGGGGCGCTGGCCGGGCTGCATCGCTCGGCGCACCATGGCTCGTCAGTCGAATTCGCCGAGCACAAAGAGTACGCCCCCGGCGATGACCTGCGGCACATCGACTGGCGCGCCTACGGTCGCATCGACAAGTACTACGTCAAGCGCTTCGAGGAAGAGACCGAGCTCCGCGGCTACATCCTGCTCGATGTCTCCGGCTCGATGAGCTATGGCCGCCAGGGGCAGCTGACCAAGCTCGACTTCGCCAAGCTGCTGGCCGCCGCGCTGTCGTACCTGCGCCTGCGCCAGAACGATCCCACCGGCCTCATCTTGTTCGGCGAGGATCTGCAGAAGTACATCCCCCCGCACGGCGGCGGCGCCCATCTGTCTGACCTGTGCGGCGCGCTGGAGCGCGTGCGCGGCGAGGGGCGCACCAAGCTGGCCGACGGCATCACCTACCTGTCCGAGGTCGCACGGCGGCGCAGCCTGTGCATCGTCCTGTCGGATCTTTTGCCATCGAGCGATGAGCTGGAAGAGCAGCCCGCCGCTCAGCTTGTCGAGCGCTACGCGGCCATCCTGCGCGCCCGCCTGGCGGGCCTGCGCGCCCAGAAGCACGACGTCATCGTCCTGCAGATCCTCGACGCCGATGAGCTGGATCTGCCGTTCTCGGGTCTGACCTGGTTTGAAGACATCGAGCCCGGTCGCCACGGTCCGGCCCGCCTGTTCGTCGATCCCGGCGATGTGCGCGCCGCCTACAAGGCCGAGATCGAGCACTTCCTCACCGCCATGCGCCGCGGTCTGCGCGAGGGCGATGTCGAGTATCACCTGGTGCAGACCTCGCGCTCGATCGAGAGCGTGCTCCTCGACATCCTGCGCGGCCCGCTGCGCCGGCGGATTCGCAAGTAGGGCCGGCCCATGCATCTGCTCTCGCCGCTCTACGCTGCGCTTTTGTTCCTCGGGGTCCTGCCGGTGATCATTCACCTGATGGGCCGCCGGCGGGCCCGCGTGCAGCCGCTGCCGACGCTGCTCCTGCTTTACGCCAGCCATCGTCGGGTGGCCCAGCGCACCCAGGTGCGGCACGTACTCTTGCTCCTCCTGCGCATGCTGATCTGCATCGCCGCGCCGCTGGTGCTGGCCAAGCCGTACATCGAGACCACCTCGGATCTGCCGGCCACCGCTAGCCTGCAGCAGAGCGCGGTCTTGGTGCTCGATGACAGCCTGTCGATGCGCTATCAGCAGCCGGGTGGCACCGGTCCCCTGCTCGGCGGCAGCCGGCGCGGCGACACCCTGTTTGCGCGGGCCAAGAAGCGCGCCACCCGCCTTATCGAAGCCCTGCCGCCCAACGCCGACGTCGCCCTGGTCATGGGCTCGCGCGGCAACGCCACGCCGCAGGGCGAGCTAACCCACGACCGGGCCCGCCTGTACAGCGTGCTCTCGGGCCTGGCACCCAGCCTGCGGGCCAGCGATCTGCAGGGCGGCGTGCGGCGGGCCGCGCAGATCCTTTCGACGGTGCGGCATGGCGCGCGGCACATCTATCTGCTGACCGATGCCACCGAGCACGCACTTTCCCCAGTCCGGCCCCTGTCTGATGCGGAGATCTCCGTGGTCGATGTCAGCGAGGCGCAGCCGCTGCCCAACCGCGCCATCGTCGACCTGCGCAGCGAGCAGGCCCAGGGCCTAAGCGGCCAGGGCCTGCGCATCTCGCTCGAAGTCGGCAACTTCAGCGACACCGCGGTCAAAGAGCTTACCGCCACCCTGTCGGTCGACGGCACCGCGGTGGCCAGTGGCCTGGTCGACATCCCGCCGCGCGGCCGCGTCGTCAAGCGCTTCCTGCACAGCTTCCGCCACGGCGGCAGCGAGGGCCGCAGCAGCCCGAGCAGCAGCCCCAGCCCGGGCGGCGCGAGTGAAGAGTCCGGCGAGCGGCGCGTCTCGACCAGCAGCAGCGAGCCCCTCGGCGGCGGCCTGCACCACATCAGCGTCGCGCTCGAAGCCGATGCCCTGCCCGAAGACGATGTCCGCCACCTGCGGGTCGAGGTCCAGCGCCATCTGCGCGTCCTTTTGCTCGATGGCGAGCCGCGCGCCCTGCGCCGCGATGACGAGGTCTACTACGTCGAGATGGCGCTGCATCCCAGCGATCGACCGGGAGCCGATGACACGCCGTTTGTCCTTACCACCGTGCCGATCGACGAGCACCTGCCGGCCCTGTCCGACTTTGACGTCGTGCTTTTGTGCAACGCCAAGGCCGAAGAGCTCTCGCGCCGTCAGCTCGATCGCGCCCTGCGCAGCTACGTCGCCGACGGCGGTGGCCTGCTGCTGGCGCTAGGCGACAACGTCGATGTCGATGCCTACAACGCCGCCCTGGCCGAGCTCCTGCCGCAGCCGCTGGCCGTCACCAAGACCACCGGCACCCTCGATCGCGAGCGGGCCAGCGAAGACGAGAGCAAGAGCCGCGAGGACGCTCCGCTCGGCAACGGCGAGCACCTCGGCCGCTTCGATCGCCGACACAGCCTGCTGCAGCCCTTCCTGCACGGCCGCGCCGCCGAGTCGCTGCTGTCGGCCCGCTTCAATCGCTACGTCCTCTTGCGACCGACGCCCAAGTCGGCGACCAGCGGCGGCGTCGTGCTGTCCTTCGAGAGCGGCGCTCCGGCGCTGATCGAGCGCAGCCTGGGCCGCGGCCGGGTGATGCTGTTTACCTCGACGCTGGATCGCGACTGGAACGATCTGCCGATCCAGCCCGCCTATCTGCCGCTGCTGCAGCAGGTGGTGCGCTATCTGGCGCGCGCCCCGCTGCGCGAGTCCGAGCTACCGGCCCTGATCGGCCAGCCGCGCGACCTGCGGCTGCAGCCCGGCGATGCTCGCGTCGAGGTCACCCTGCCCTCGGTCAACAAGCGCCTGTTCGAGCGCCTCGGCGGTCGCCAGATCCTGACCTTCGCCGACACCCACGAGGCCGGCTTCTATCGCGTCGCCGCTGCCAGCGAGTCCGGCCCCTGGCATCCTCGCCCGTCCGAGTTCTTCGTCGTCAACGTCGATCCCGCCGAGTCCGATCTGCGCCACGCGCCCGCCGAGCTGATCGCCGCGCTGGAGCGCCCGCCGCCCGCCCCCAAGGGCACCGCCGACGTCGCCGGCCCCCCGCAGCGCCGCATCGAGCTATGGCACTACATCGCGCTCGCCATCCTGTTCTTCCTGTTCGGCGAAGCCCTGCTGCTGCGGCAGAAGTAGGGCCCAGGAGCGGCTGTCGGCCATGAGCTATGTAGTCTTGGCAGAGGGCGCGATCCTGCTCCGGGGCTTTGCGTGTCCCGTCGTCCCCGCGCTCCTGGCCGACCTCGCCAACGTCCTTGCCGCCGCGCCGCTGCGCCATATGCTCACCCCGGGCGGGCAGCGCATGTCCGTCGCCATGAGCAGCTGCGGCCCCCTCGGCTGGATCTCGGATCGCCGCGGCTATCGCTACAGCCCCTGCGATCCCGAAAGCGGCCGCCCCTGGCCCGCCCTGCCGCTCTCGATCCTCGCCCTCGCCGCGTCCGCCGCCGAGCAGGCCGGCTTCCCCCGCTTTGTCCCCGACGCCTGCCTGATCAACCGCTACCGCCCCGGCGACAAGCTCAGCCTGCACCAGGACCGCGACGAGCAAGACTTCACTGCCCCCATCGTCTCGGTCTCCCTTGGCCTCGACGCCGTCTTCCAGCTCGGCGGCCTCAGCCGTCGCGACCCCACCACCCGCCACCTCCTCTCCCACGGCGACGTCCTCGTCTTCGGCGGCCCCTCCCGCCTCCGCTTCCACGGCATCCTGCCCCTAAAAGACGCCCCCCTCCTCACCCCCCCCACCGCCAGCCCCCCCCCCGACCTAAGCCAGACCCGCCTCAACCTGACGCTGCGCAGGGCCGGCTGAGGACCCACCGGCTCAGCGCTCATCCCCCCCGCAGCGCTGGCACGAGCTCGCTGCTGTAGAGGTCTTTCCACAGGGTGGCGACGCGGCTGCGGAGGGTGGGGGCGGGCTCGCTGCACAGGCGGTGGATGAGGGCCACGGGGTCGGCGAGGGCGTCGTCGCCGCCGAGGCGGGTGAGCAGGAAGGCGTGGGCGAAGAAGTGGGGGGTGGGGCGGACGTAGCGGCCGCGCACCAGGCGGATGCTCTGCGTCAGGGTCAGGCAGGGCGGGGCGGGCGAGTCGTGCAGCTCGCCGAGGTAGGCGCGCAGCTCGCGCTCGGCCTTCTTGGCGAAGTCGAGGTCGTTGCCGGTCAGGGCCAGCAGGCCGGGCGGCAGCGGGCGCGTCGGGGCCGGGCTGCTCGCGGCGGGCGGGGCGGGCTCGCGCTGCGTGCCGGACTCTTCTTCGTCGTCGAGAGCGTGGCGGGTCTCGTGCGCTTCGGTGCTTAGGGCCAGCGTGTCGAGCACGATCTGGATGGTCTTCTGCGCCGCGCCGCGCCGCAGCTTGGCGTTGGCGAATTCGACGCTGCGCAGGTCGGTGTCGAGGATCAGCGGCCCGCCCGGATGCGACAGCGAGGTGACCGGCCAGAGCTTGTCAAACCAGGCGTCTTCGTAGACGAACGACTCGGGCTTTTCGATCTGCAGCCGGCCGCCGTGCAGCCGCGCCCGCATTGTCTCGATCGCCTCGTCGCGCTCGGCCAGCGTCGCCACCAGCTCGTCGATCGCCGCCTCGCCGGTGCGCTCTGCCAGGGTCCGCCGCAGCTCATACAGCGCCGCCTGATCGGCAGCGGTCAGCGCTCGCCGCGCCTTGGCTTCTTTGCGCAGGCCGGCCGCGTCCAAAAGATCGCGAATGATCGAGGACTCGATGCGATCGAGAAACACAATCGGCCGCCCCCGCGCCGTCTGCCCCAAGAGCCCCATCTCGACGTTGAGGTGATCGAGGCGCGATAGCCGGCGCACGACGAAGCTGCGCCCCGCCGCCCGCCAGGTCGCCTGCCCGACCACCGCATAGCTCAGCAGCACCGTCGTGCTCTGCACGCTCTGCGGGTCGAGGTAATAGGGCAGCCGCGCCGCGAACAGCGCATCCGACACGCCTTCCCCCGCCGCGCGAATCGCCTCGGCAGCTGGGTACGCCGCATCCAGCCGCGCCAGCGCCGCCGCGACCTGCGGATGGCCGCGCAGCGTCCCCTGCATCGCCAAGAGCTCCGGCGAGCCCGCCGGCAGAATGCCCCGCCCCCGCTGCAGCTGCCAGCCCGGCAGCACCTTGACAAACAGCGTGCGCAGCGGGTCCGGCCGATTGCGCAGATAGCGAATGCCAACCCCCAGCGAAACCAGCACCCCGATCGCCGCCAGCGCAGACCACAGCCACCGCCGCGACGGCGCCAACGACACCGGAGCCTCACTCTCCGCCGCACTCCCCGAAGACTCCGCCAGCCCTTCCGTCGTCATGACCTCGCCTCATCGTCCCAAACAGCCGCCGATTCTCAGAGCATACCCAACCAGCAACGCCTCACTTACGCCCAGAGGCTGGGGCGACAGCGAACCTTTTTTCTCGACGCCCCGGCGAGAAAAAAGCGTTCGCGCCCGTCGGGCCCCCAGCCGTGCAGCCCATCGCAGCCAGGAGGCTGGGGCGACAGCGAACCTTTTTTCTCGACGCCCCGGCGAGAAAAAAGCGTTCGCGCCCGTCGGGCCCCCAGCCGTGCAGCCCATCGCAGCAAAGTCACTCACAGCCCATCGCAGCAAGATCACCCAAAGCCCAGTTTGCCCCTACCCCTGCGCGGAAAGCACCGTAATCTGCGCCGGCACATGCTTGTGGAAGGGCGTCCCCGCCAGCCAGTCGCGGTCCGCTGAGGCCGTAAGCTCATTCGGCGGCACGCCATGCAGCACCGGCTGGCCCGCCTCATCGGGATAGACAAGCCCCAGCCCGTTGGGCAGCGTGACATGCCCCGGCTGCAGCGTGTCCGAGATCTCGACAACCGCCGTGGCGCTCCCCCGACGCGTCGTGATGCGCACCTGTCCACCGTCGGCGAGGTCGCCCCAGGTAACGCATGTAAGTAGCAGCCGGGAACGGCGCAGCATCCGTACCGCTAGTCTGGTTTCTGATCAGGGACTGTCTCCACTCTGTTTAGTACCAACAGAATTGCCTTCAAAGGGGTTTTTTAATTGTCTGGAAAATGCTTTGTGGGCGCATTTGCTTAATGAAAGTCCGATTTTATTTATATATACATGAAATCCATCAATTGTGGAATTCTTTTCCCTGGCGACAGCCAGAAAGATATTCTCAGCGCCCAGTTCATCCCCAGTCAGGCAGAGTAACTCGGCTTTGCCTAACAAGAACCTAGAAGAGTCTTTACATAGATCTGCGATCTGTGTCGCCGTTGCAGCCGACCAAGCCAACTTGCGCTGGCCTTTTTTTGCAGTTAGTAAGTCTCTAATATCACTCCATAGCTCATCACATAGTTTGACTGATAACTTCTCGTAAATTGCGAGTTCCGTAGGTTCTTTCTCGCCGGGAAATATCCGATACTGTTCGTATCTCTGTAGTGCAGACAGATAAAGATGTTGGCGCCTCCTGACCTCACCCATCTCCATATTAATAAATCCGTCGCCACATAATTGATAGTACTCATTAAATCCGCGATATAAGTCTTCTAGGTTCTCTTGGCGTGTTTCTTCGGATAATCGCCGTTTTTGGTCATATATTTTCCGCTTGCTCTCGGCGCAGCTGGTTGGACTAACCGCAGTAGCACGGTTACCGGTGAACGTGTCCGATGGGATATGTTCACTGCTGGGCAGCGTCGCCACCGTGGCTCGTAGACCGGCGTCGGCAGGCGAGGGAGACAGTGTGGGCGGATCCTGCGGTGCTGACACGGGCGCGTTCACCGCCGGGGATGCGGTGCCCGACGCGGTAGGGGGAGCTGACGGTAACTGCGGCATCGGCTCGACGTAAAAGAGATCTGCCTTCGAGTCAATCGATGTAGACATATCGACTATGCCGGCGGCCGGCTGTGGCTCTTCGGGAACAGCCATCGTCTGATACACGATTAGAGTAGCTAGCAAGGCGGCACAAATCGCGAGACCTCCGAGCAGAAGCCGCGGTCGAGCCTTCGGGGGCGACGCCAATTCAGAAGGAGGGCGCACGCTCTGGTCGGGGGAGGGAGCGGCGTGAGCAGGGAGTGGCTCGGCCTGCACCATCAGCAGCATCATCGGCTGCGTTGGACGAGATAGCAGATCCCCTGCTTGCTGGCCGGACACATTAGGCTCTATCTGAGGTAGAGCCACAGCGGCATCGGCCAGAGCGGAGCCGGAGTCCGTGGACCGCCGTGCCGACGGCTGCGTTGCTTGTGAGATCAGCGACAGGTTCTTCGGTAGGGCCCGCCGAGGGATCGTCACAGGCTCGGGTGTCATCGCCGGCTTAGGCGTCGGCACAAGCTCAGGCGTTGGGATGTCTGGCTGTGTCACCGCATCTTCGGCCGTTATCAGGCGCAGCTGGTCCGCGACCGGAGAGAGAGAGGGCAGCGAGGCTGCTGGAATCAGGGCCGGGTTGGTTGGCGACGACGACAGAGTCATGTTGCCACCGGCAGAGGGGGGCTCGGGTTGCGATGGAGATGCGGGCAGGGGTTGGTCAGGATTGCTTGGTGTGGCAGAGGAGGGCTCGGCTGATCCGCTGGGGGCTTCTGCCGGTTTTGCCGGCACCTGGATCGGGCCAGTCGGAGTCGGCGATAGCGTCCCAGGCCCAGACGTTGCCTGCAGCCGTTGCTGTGCCTGCAGATCGGACACAGTATCTGGCGCCATCGCTGTGGCGGCTGTCCTGGCTGGAGCGTGGCTGGCCACTGGAGCTATCGCGGCTGGCTGCTCATCTGCCTTGGCTGGCGCTGCTGCCGGCGGATCGGCGTTCGGCCTTGGTTGGGCTGGGGGCTGCTCAGCTTCCGTACCCGGACTGATGGCAGCAATCACCGAGAAACTGGAGAGTGATCCGCGTAGGTCTTGGCGTGTTCTGCGGACTTGCCGCAGGACCTCTTTCATTTCAGGGCGATCGTTTTTGTCTTTCGCGAGCATGGCCTCAATCAGCTTAGCCATGCTGATGGACAGACTCGGAACCCGAACACTCAGCGGGGGTACCGGTGAGGTTAGGTGGCTATTCATGAGTTCATAATTAATTTTGCTTGTAAAAGGTGGCGCACCAGAGAAGATTTCATACATTACAATGCCTAGCGCGTAGACATCTGCTTTGCCGTCTAGATCTTTGCGCGCCAAACATTGTTCTGGGGCCATATATTGCGGCGAACCCATCACCGCTCCAGTTACCGTCGGACGCTTGTTCCGGGCATTTAGACCATCGGCGAGCTTGGCGATGCCGAAGTCCAGCAACTTTACGCGTTCGCCGTCTGGCAATTCTTCATCCGGGACTAGCATTATATTGCTAGGTTTTACGTCTCGATGAACGATCCCTTTATTGTGGGCGGCATCCAAACCGGCGGCAATTTGAGAAATAATCGTAATGGCGACAAATTCGGTCATCTGCTGAACTTTTCGAATTCGCGCACTGAGCGTCTCACCTTCTAGATACTCCATAACTAGATATGTTGCACCATCGGGGGTTTGACCTATTTCGTTAATCTGAACAATGCTCGGATGCTTAATGATATTTACGGCTAGCGCTTCCTGGTAAAGGCGCTCCACCCGCTCAGGCCGGGAGGCATGTTCGGGTAGAAGGAGCTTAATGGCAACCTCGCGCCGGATCTCCTCATCATACCCAAGATAGACGTGACCCATCCCTCCTCGGCCAAGTTCTCTAAGAATGAGGTATCGCCCGATTTTGTTCTGGCCCATGGCCTATTTTACCATTATAGGTGATCGCGCTTGCCGTATTTTTCCATCGTGGATAGAGAGGGTGGATACACCTACAGCGGGGGGGCTTGTGTGAGATCGTGGGAGGGTTTGGCGGGATAGATGAGAGTAATAAGCGGCTAGGTTAGCGGTAAGCCATCAGGAATAAAGGCGAGTATACTATCTTTGATAACCAGGATCTTGCTGGGATCGAAGCAATACTTCACCCTTACATCTGGGCTGGAAATATGATGTTTGTGCCCGTTGGTGTATAGATACTGAGCCCCACTTTCGTCCCCTTGCAGCAGGGCAGCCCCGACACTAAGTGGTTGGCCTTCCTCGATAGTGGAGATCAATAGCTCGTCATAAACCTTACAGGACGACTTGAATAACGCGTTATACGTTGCCGGCGATGGGATATGATGTCGACGCCCATGCATGATCAGGTAAATCGGGCTACTAAAGGGGCTCTTCATGAGCAGCCCATCTAGGTCCGGTGCGACGATTGATGTATCCGCATCGGCCGCCTCTTGCAGCGATGAGCGCCTAGCTTGTAGCTGGGCTTGTGGGTCGGTCTCCATGCCATTTGGGACATTGGCGCTGGCCGCCGAAACCGCCAAGGACAACAAGGCAACAGCTTTGAACAGTAGACCTTTCTTCATGACATACTCCTTTATCGGGAATTCGTTCCATGGGACGTGCAGGTTCGCATCCCATGTTCTTTGTCATACAAGGTCTATGCCAGGCTGATCGCCCCCCTGTGCTAGTCAGGCAGGCCCCAGGACTTGCATCGGGCGTAGAGAGTGCGTAGCGGCATCTGCAGTAGACGGGCAGCCTCCGCTCTGTCTCCGCCCGCCGCCGTCAAGGCTTCCCGGATGCGTCTTCGCTCAAGCTCGCGCAGTTCCTCTCTGAGGGGGCGGAAGGATGTACGCGAGCTGCTCTCGAGCCAGGCTTTATCCCCGGCACATAGGGCCGGCCTGGTTGGCACTAGGCTGTCGCGAACCGCCTCGGGCAGGTGGCAGTCCTGCAGCTCGGTTTCGTCCACTGCAGCGACATATGCCGCACGCAGCATGGCGTTACGCAGCTCGCGGATATTGCCAGGCCAGGCGTATGCCCGCAGCAGGAACAGGGCCTCCGTGGACACGCTCATCGGGCATGCTCCGCGTCGGGCACGGCCTTCGTTGAGGATGCGCAAGGCCAGCTCGGCAAGCTCCAGCGGGCGCTCGCGCAGCGGCGGTAGCCGGATGCAGGCCGTGCACAGGCGATAGTACAGGTCCAAGCGAAAGCGCCCGAGCCGGGTTTCTTCGTCCAGATTACGATTGGTCGCTGCAATCAGGCGCACCTCGATAGGGCGTTCCTCGGTGGCGCCTACCCGACGGATTCGCTGGGTCTCAACTGCGCGGAGCAGCTTTACCTGCATGTCCAGCGGCATCTCGCCGACTTCGTCCAAGAACAAGGTGCCACCGCTCGCGGTCTCAAGCAGGCCATTTTTGGTCGTGGTTGCACCGGAGAAGGCGCCCCGGACATGACCGAATAGCTCGCTTTCCAGCAGGCTCTGTGGAATGGCAGCACAGTTGAGCGGTAGAAAGGGCTTCGTGGATCGTGGCGACCATGTGTGCATGGCTAGAGCCGCAAGCTCCTTGCCGGTGCCGCTTTCGCCCACGATCAAGACGTTGAGATCGCTGGGGGCTAGACGGCGAATCAGCTCATAGGACTCGCGCATTGTAGGATCGCCAACTAGGACGCGCAGCGCACCAAGCTGAATATCGGACAGTAGCGACGATGCACTGCGCACGCCGCCAGCGGGCGAGCTCCTAGCGGCATCCCGTGCCGCACAGAGCAGGTTTTCCGCATTCTCCGCATGCTGCGGAAAGCTGGCACAGCCTAGCTGCACCGTCTCCATGGCTGTGCCTCCTCCCGCCAGTAGTTGGTCGGCAATGGCTAGCGCGGCTTCGGCGTCCACCTTGGGTAAGACGGCCACTACGCCGTTAGGTCCGGTCGCTAACTGGTCCTGGGGCCCGAGCCCGAGGCTGAAGTGAGCCGATACCTGCTGGCGGACCTCATCCGTGGGAACGATGGCGTACAGCAGACTGAGAGACTGCTGGCTATCCCTGGCGGCCTGCAGGTCATCGTGCAGCGAGCGATACCCGCGCCCCAACAGCTGGTGCAAAGTTGAGCGGGGCGGGGGAACGCTCTCGGCACCGATGGGCTGAAGCACCCGCACAACCAAGAGCTTGGTGTTGCCAATGCGCAGCTCATCGCAGTGGTTCAGCCCCCAGGCCCCGGCCGATAGGCGCCTGCCATTTAGGTAGGTGCCGTTGTGACTGTTCAGGTCGGCGATGTGTAGGCTACCCGACCTTACCATCAGTCGAGCGTGCTCACGGGAGACCTCTAGCTGCTCCAGGTTGAGCATTCCCGAGGCATTGCCCCGGCCAATTAAGATCTCGCCTTCCTCTGGAAGCTCCATGATGCGGTTGGTTTGCTGCTCGAAGATCGACAGATGCCAACGGGTTCGGCGCGGTGTCCCCTCCGCGGCTGGGCTAGTTACCGTCGTCTCATCGACCGTCTCGCCAGCCGTAACCGGGCGTTCATCGAGGCTCATCTAGCTATCATAGCTGGTTGTCCGCCGCTGAGTGCAGAGGGCCGCCTCGGTCCGGAGCTAGCGCGGGCCAAGGGCGCTTGGCAATATCTGCACGCTTGTTTTGCAAGACTTGCAAGCCGTGCAAAAACTGGCGCCTTCATAGGTGGGGTTGATCTGATTACGTTGGGTTATTGCCAAATAGGACGCAGGCATCGCCTGGATTTTGTCCGCGGAAAAGCATGGGCAATAAATTAATATAATCAAGATTATGAATTATTACGCAGAGAGAATATTGATAAATATGGCTATTGGTATGACGCCAAGTAACGGCCTGCTCGGGTTCGCCAGGCACCCCCGAGTATCGGTAACCGGAGACTCGATCCGGCGGGCAGAGACGTGTTGAAAAGCTAGCCTTGTGTGCTGGTGGCGGAAAGCACCGTAATCTGCGCCGGCACATGCTTGTGGAAGGGCGTCCCCGCCAGCCAGTCGCGGTCCGCTGAGGCCGTAAGCTCATTCGGCGGCACGCCATGCAGCACCGGCTGGCCCGCCTCATCGGGATAGACAAGCCCCAGCCCGTTGGGCAGCGTGACATGCCCCGGCTGCAGCGTGTCCGAGATCTCGACAACCGCCGTGGCGCTCCCCCGACGCGTCGTGATGCGCACCTGTCCACCGTCGCTGACGCCGAGCCGAGCGGCATCGGCCGGCCCCATGCGCAGCGCCCCCTGTTGATCTTTTTTGCGCCAGGCCGGATCGCGCAGGTTGGTGTTCGCCGTCGACGTCCGCCGCTCCCCCGCCGACAGCACGAAGGGAAACTCCGCGCCCGGTCCCGCACTCGCCGCCAGCTCAGCCGGCAGCTCGGCTAGCTCGCGCAAGAGCTCCGGGATGACCAGCTGAATGCGGCCATTTTTGTGCTCGATGCGCCGCCAGCTCTCTTCCGGTTCATCGACGGTAAAGACCACCCCCGAGCGGCTGCGCAAGATCCCCTCGAACAGCGCCTCGCCCAGCAGCGGCCCCTCGCCCACGAAGCCCGCCCGCCGCACCGAGTTGGGATAGCTCATCGCGCACAGATGCGCCGCCGCCCACAGCACCGCCGCCGCGCTGGCCCCCTCTGGCAGCTGTGGTCCCAGCGTCTCGTACAAGACCACCGGCGCCAGCCCCGCCAGCTTGGGATGGCTGGCCTGCCAGGCAAAGAACGCCGCCGCAAACGGCAGCCGACCGCTGTGCGGAATCTGCGCCGCCGCCGCCCCTAGATCGGCCAGATCCTCGTCGCGCAGCGCCCCCAGCGCGCGCACCAGCCGGCGATGGATCTCCGGCTCGGGCAGCGTGCCCGGCGCGGCCGGAAACAGCGGCGCCCGCAGCTGAATCGCGTTGCGCGGAAACTCCAGGTTGAAAAACGTCGTCTCCCATTTTTCAAACTGCGACGGCGCCGGCAGCACGTAGTGGGCCAGCCGCGCCGTCTCGGACATCGCCACGTCGATCACCACCAGCGTGTCCAGAGCGGATAGCGCCTCGCGCATCCGCGGGCTGTCCGCCACCGAGTGCGCTGGGTTCGCGCTCTCGACCAGCATGGCTCGCATGCGCCTGGGATGGTCGCTTAGGATCTCGTCCGGGATGACGTTGCACGGCACCATGCCCTGCAGCAGCCGATGGCCGCTGACCGGTGTGCGGGCGTCGCGCTCTTTGCCGATCAGCGGTGCAAAGTGGCTGTGCAGGTTCATGCCGCCGCGTCGCGCAAAGCTGCCCAAAAGCAGGTACAGGAGCTTCTCCAGGTACGAGCACAGCGTGCTATGCGGCGCCTGCTGCACGCCGAGATCTTCCTGAATCGCCACCCCGCCGCGCGCCTTGAAGATGCGCTCCGCGACGTAGCGAAGCTGCTCTAGCGGCACGCCAGCGTGCGCCGCATAGGTCGCGACAGGCAGCCCCAGAAACGCCGCCTGCAGCGTGTCTATGCCGTCGGTGTGCTCGGCGATGAAGTCGCGCGCCAGCCAGCCCTCCTGCAGCAGGATGGCGCACAGCGCGGCCAGCACGAAGGCATCGCGGCCCGGCCGCCCCTGGATGTGAATATCGGCTAGCTCGGCCGTCTCGCTGCGCCGCGGATCGATGACGATTAGCGTGCGCGCCGGATCGGCAGCAATCGCCTTGAGCATGACCCGAGTCCGTGGCGAGCCGTGCGACTGCCACGGGTTCTTGCCGAGGAAGATCGCCACCTCGGCGTGCTCGAAGTCGGGCGTGGTGTGGCACTTCGGGGCGCCGTACAGCCGGCCGTCGACCCAGAACTCGCCGGTCTTTTCCTGAGCCAGAGCATTGCTGGCGTAGATCGACCCCAGCGCCGCTCGCGTCGCGCGGGCATAGGCACCAGGCAGATGGTTCCCCTGGCTGCCGCCGCCATAGTAGAAGATCGTATCCCCGCCCCAGGTGTCGCGGACATTACGTAACCGAGCCGCCACCTCGGCGATCGCCGTGTCCCAGTCGATGGCCTCGAAGCTGCCATCGGGGCGACGGCGCAGAGGCGA
Organism: uncultured Myxococcales bacterium; assembly: GCA_964628555.1. Taxonomy (GTDB): domain Bacteria; phylum Myxococcota_A; class Polyangia; order Palsa-1104; family JAEUJZ01; genus JAEUJZ01. The sequence continues at coordinate 19,562 of CAZVMD010000108.1, forward strand.
GCTCAGGCGGTCGCGACCGCTCTGATAGAAGTCCAGCCGGTGCGCCTTCTCGCAGGTGTAGCCCTGCGACAGCGGGTGCTCGCGATCGCCGCGGATCTTGTGCAGGTGACCCTGGTGGGCAATCGCCTGGATGCCGCAGTTGATGCTGCACAGGATGCAGGCCGTCTTTTGAAACGGCAGACCGGCCAGTCCATCCGCCTCTTGCAGGCCCGACCCGCTGTCCACTTCGCTTGGCTGTGTGCTCATGGCGGCATCTTGGCACGACGGCTGACGCGACGGAACCGACAGCTCTATCCGTCGGCCGGGCGAGTCAGATAAAGTGTCTGGCGAGCCTGGGAGGATGTCTGTGCATAGCCGCTACGCAAACCAGCCCGCGATCGAGAGACCCCCGCAGACCCGGCCGCACCTCCGCCGGCGCGCCCCCCATCGTCGGCGCTGGCTGGCTCTGTTCTCTCTGCTCCTGTGTATCGCCACCTCGTCTCGCGGCGGGGCCAGTGTCCCCGGCGCGCCAGGTCCGGCCCCGGTCGTCGCACCGAGCCTGGCCCCGGGCGCTGCGCCCAGCCCCGCCGTCGCTGCGCCCAGCCCTGCAGTCGCTGCGCCCAGTCCTGCCCCGGCTCCAGCCCTGGGGCAGCGGCCGCTGCGCGTCGGCATGTCGGCCAAGTCGACGCCGTGTACTTTCTTTCCCGAGGGTCACTGGCAGGGCTCGTTCTACGAGTCGTGGCAAGAGGTCGCGGTGGCCGCCAACCTGCCGTTTGAGATCGTGCACATTCCGACGTTTCGTCAGCTGCTGGAGGCCGGGCAGACCGGCCAGGTCGATGTCGCGGTCGGCTGCATCAACATGACGCCCGAGCGCCTGGCCAAGTACCGCTTCAGCGTGCCGATCGAAGAGGACGGCATCTCGGTGGTGCTGCGCCGCGAGCAGACCCAGACCTGGCTGACCATCCTGCGCACCCTCGGCTCGCCCGGCATCCTGGGGCTCCTGGCCACCATCTTGGGCTTCGTCCTGGTCATGACCCTCATCCTCTGGCGCATCGAGGGCTACAGCCGGCAAGAGAGCACCAACACCACCGGCCGCCCGCGCACCTTTGCCAAGGTGTTTCAGATCCTGCTCACCGGTCCTGGCACCAACACCATCGCCTCGACCGTGCGCGGCAACAGCCTGATCAGCCTGGTCTATTTCGTGCGCATCGTCGCCGCCTCGGTGCTGGTCAGCTTGGTCTCGGTCAACGTCATCAAGCGCTCG
>CAZVMD010000109.1:0-20791 GCA_964628555.1 uncultured Myxococcales bacterium
AGCCACATGCGCTGCTGCGGATCGGTGCGCTCGGCTTCGTGCGCTCCCATGCCGAACAGCGTGTGATCGAAGCCGTCTTCATCCGCGATCAGGCCGCGGGCCCGAACATAGGATGGGTTCTTCACCACGTTCGGTGGGACGCCGGCGAGCAAGAGCTCCTCGGCGGTGAAGTGGGTGATGCTATCGACACCGTCGCGCAGGTTGCTCCAGTAGCTCGCGATGTCGGGCGCCTTGGGAAAGCGTCCAGACATGCCGATGATGGCAATCGCGTTGTCGTTTTGGGCGTCGCTCATCGTCCGCGCCTTCCGCTGGGTTTGTGTGCCTGGGCCCGTGCCGCCCGATCGGAGGCGGCCCGCTGGGCGTCAGTGCCCGATGGACGACCACGCTCGATCAGCGCGCCCATCGCTTCGATGGTGGGGTTGGCAAACAGGTCGGCGAGCGGGATGCGGCTTCCCACCTGAGCTTCCAGACGTGCCTGCACTTCGATCAGTCGCAGCGAGCTACCACCGACGTCGAAGAAGTTGGCGGTGCGCGGCACCTTGCGACCTAGGACGGCAAACCAGATCTCAGCCACCAGCGCTTCCCACTTTGTCTGCGTGGTGACTTCTGGCTCGGTGCAAAGAGCATGACGGGGCAGCGACCGCGCATCCAGCTTGCCGTTCGGAGTCAGCGGCAGGCTGGGCAGGATCATGATGTCAGCCGGAATCAGCTGAGCCGGCAGAGTCGCCCGCAGCGCCCGGCGTAGCTCGGCGAGGAAGTCGGGCTCGCTGGTTGCGGCTGCGGCCTCGGCAGCCGGCTCGCTGCGCACGACATAGGCCAAGACGCGCGCCGCCGCGCCTTCCCCATCGACCAGCACCGCGGCACTCTTGACCCCGACCTGGTTGCGCAGCGCGCTCTCGATCTCGCCTAGCTCGATGCGGAAGCCGCGGACCTTGCGCTGATCGTCGCGGCGGCCCAGGAATTCCAGCGTCCCATCGGCCCGCCAGCGCACCAGATCACCGGTGCGATACAGTCGCTTGTTGACCTCCGGCAGGCTGGATGGAAAGCGCTCAGCCGAGAGCTCCGGGCGGGCCAGATAGCCGCGGGCCAGGCCACAGCCGCCGATGTGTAGCTCGCCTGGCACGAGCGGCGGGACCAGCCGTCCGCAGCCATCAAGGACATAGACCTCGGCGCCGGGCAGGGGACGACCGATAGCGGGCTCCGCGACCCGCGCGGGCGGCTGCGCGGCGGCCAGCGCTGGGCTCCCCTGGCACTCATGCACCGTCGCGACGATCGTCGCTTCCGTCGGACCATAGGCGTTGCGGAAGCAGCGGCCGCGCGCAAAGCGCTCGACCAAGTGGGCCGGACAGCGCTCGCCGCCGACCAAGAGCAGCTCCAGCTGCGGCAGAGGCTGCTCGGGCAGCTGCGAGAGCACCGACGGTGGCAGCAGCACCTGGGCAATCTGTTCGGCGGCCAGAAACTCCCACAGCTCAAGTCCCGACAGCGGCGTGCGCTGGGCAGGAATGACCAGCGTACCGCCCTGCAGCAGGGCAATCAGCACCTCGGCGACCGACCAGTCAAAGGACAGAGAAGCGAACTGCAGCAGGCGCCGGCCGGGGGCGAGCGGGAAGGCGGCAGGAATGGCCTCCGCAAGGGTCGCCAGGTTGTGCTGTTCGATCAGCACGCCCTTGGGCTGTCCCGTCGAGCCCGAGGTGTAGATGACGTAGGCCAGGGCGCTTCCTTCGCTGGAGCTGCGACTGGCATTGGCAGCAGCGGTCATCGCTGCCCCAGCCGCCGCTTCGTCCTTTTCGGGGGCGGCTGCGGCCAAGGCGGCGATGTCGAGCTTGGCAGCGCTGTCGCCGGCGAGCTCAGTGGTCTCAGGCACCGTCAGCGTCAGTGCGGCCCCGCTATCGCGCAGCATGAAGGCCAGCCGCTGCTCGGGATAGCTGGGATCCAGCGGCACATAGGCGGCACCGGCCTGCCACACGCCCAAGATGCCGGCGATGGCGGCCGGGCTGCGCGGACAGAGCAGCGCCACCAGTGACTCGCGGCCGATGCCGCGGGCCCGCAGCGCTGCTGCGATGCGCTGCGACCATGCGTCAAGCTCGGCATAGCGCACGATCTGGGAGCCGCAGCGGATCGCTTCAGCTTGCGGCTGCTGCTGGACAACCTGCGCAAAGCGCTCGATCGGCAAGAGCGGCGTCGCCACCCGAGCCTGCTGCGCGGCGGCCTGCCCAGACCAGTTATCGAGCAGCAGGGCTCGCTCGGCCACCGATAGCAGCGCTAGCTCGCTAAGCGGCTGGTCTGGAGCCTGGCAGCCCGCCATGAGCAGGCGCGCGAAGTGATCCAGGAAGCGCTCGATCATTGCTCCGGAAAAGAGATCGTCTGCGTACTCAAGCTCGCAGTACAGGGCCGCGTCCGCACCCGCGTCTGCAGGGTTGGCGGGGCCGGCATCTGGCCAGGCGTACAGCGTCAGATCGTAGGGCGACTTGCCCGGATCGACGACGACGGGCTCCACCACAAGACCACCTAGCCGCAGGCTGCCGCGTGCGCCGGGCTGCGGTGCGAACGCCAGCTGGAACAGCGGATGACGACTGCTGTCCCGCTCGCCCGGCAGGAGCTGCCGCAGGCGGGCGAAGGGCAGGTCGCTGTGGGCATAGGCGGTATGGGTCTTGCCGCGAACGCTGCGGATCAGGCTGCGAAAGGTCGCCTGCGCTACGGCTTCCGGCAGCGTGATGTGGATCGGTAGCAGGTTCAAAAGAGGCCCCTGCAGCGACTCGCTCCCCGGGGTGTCGCGGCCCGCATACGGCATGCCGATGACCAGATCGCGCTGACCGCTGTAGCGGTGCAAGAGCGCAAACAGCGCCGCAAAAAGGAGGGTGCTGGCCGTTGCTCCCTCTGCCTGCATCAGCGGCTGCATGAGGGCTCTTGTGGCCGCTGGCAGCGTAAACGGGCGCAGGCTCCCACGCAGCGAGGGGGTGCGCGGCCGCGGCCACTCCGTCGGTAGCTCGCTCGTCGGCGGGACCTGCGCCAGGTCGGCCAGGAAATAGGACTCGCTGGTGGTCAGCTCTCCCCTCTCAGCCCGGCGGCGCGCGGCAGCCTGGTGCTGGAAATAGGAAGTTTTCGGGGGGGAAATCGGAACCTGCTGGTAGGCGGCAGAGAGCTCGCGCAAGAGCTGCTCGATCGACCAGCCATCGGTAATCAGATGATGCAGGACGAGCAGAAAGATCTGTTCATCTGCGGCCACCGGCAGAAGCCACGCTGCACCGGCCGCCTGCGCCAGATCGAAGGGGCGCTGCGCCAGCTCGCGCAAGCGCACCGCCAGCTCAGCCGGCGCAGCGACGGCTGCGACTCGCTGTAGGGTGAAGGTGGGCGCGGCGGCGATGCGCTGCTGTGGCCGGCCCTCGTGCAGCGAAAAGCGCGCGCGCAGCAGGGCGTGGCGCTCCTGCACCGTAGACAGCGCGGCCTGTAGGCGCTCGCAGTCAAGAGCCCCGCGGATGCGGAAGGCCGCCGGGCAGTGGAACGCGGGGCTGTCTGGCGACAGGCTCTGCACGAACCACATCTGCTCTTGGATCGGCGACAGCGGCTGCCAGTCGGCTGGGTCGGCGGGCGCCGGCTCGGCTGGGCCTGAGCTGCCTTGCTGACGTAGGCGGTCGATGGTGGCGGCCAGCCCGCGGACGGTCGGCTGCTGGAAGACACCTCCCGGTGGCAGGGTGACCCCCAGCTGTTCGGCCACCTGCAGCGAGAGCTGCATGGCCAGAAGTGAGCTACCGCCCTGGGCAAAGAAGTCTGCCTCGGCTGAGTCCACCTCATGACCTAAGGCGCTGGCAAACAGCGCGGCCACCGCCTGCTCGCTCTCGCTCCATCCGGTGGTCGACGCGGCCTGCGGCAGCGCCGGAGGAGCGGGGAGCGCGTCGCGGTCGAGCTTGCCATTTACGGTCAGCGGAATCTGCGCCACCGCCTGCAAGCTGGCCGGGCACATGTACTCGGGAAGCTGGCCGCGCAGCTCACTCCTAAGCTGCGCCAGATCGATCCCTTGCTCGGTCCGCCCCACGACATAGGCCGCCAGGCTGGGTGTGCTGCCCTCGCGGCGGACGATCACCGCGGCGTCTGCCACCTGGGCGCTCCGGCGCAGCGCGGCCTCGATCTCGCCAAGCTCAATGCGATGGCCGCCGATCTTTACCTGCTGATCAATCCGGCCCAGATATTCCAGCTCGCCATCCGCATGCTGGCGAACCAGATCGCCGGTGCGATAGACGAGGTCGGCGGTGGCGGTGGGCGGCGGTGACTCTGGCCCGGGGCGTGGAAGCTGGCGGAAGCGCTCGGCGGTGAGCGTCGGCCGGCGGAGATAGCCCCGCGCCACTCCGGCCCCGCCCACCCAGAGCTCACCTTCGGCGCCGATAGGCACGGGGCGCCCCTCCGCATCAAGCACGTAGAGCACGAGATCGGGAATGGCGACCCCAATCAGGCTGCGCGTCTCGTGTGCGTCGGCGGCCTGCAGCGGGCGCTGCGTGATGATGACGGTGGTCTCGGTGATGCCGTACAGGTTGACGAGCTGGGGCTGGCGATCGCCGTGGCGCGCAAACCACGCGGCGAGCGTTCGCAGATCCAGCGCTTCGCCGCCGAGCATGATGTAGCGCAGGTCCGGCGCAGCATGCGCATCGGGGCTCTCGGAGTCGCCACGCTCCTGAGTCGCCGCCAGGGCAGCGGCGCGCTCAAAGAGGCGGAACTCCGAAGGGGTCTGGTTGAGGACGGTCACGCCTTCCCGACGCACAAGCTGGTAGAAGGCCAGCGGGTCACGGCTCAGCTCGAACGGCACCATGACCAGTCGTCCGCCGTAGAGCAGCGCCCCCCACATCTCCCAGACCGAGAAGTCGAACGAGAAGGAATGGAACAGCGTCCAGACATCGGTCTGGCTGGGGTGGAACCAGGCCTCGGTCTGGCGAAACAGCCGCAGCAGGTTGTGGTGGCTGACGCAGACTCCCTTGGGTTTTCCCGTCGAGCCTGAGGTGTAGATGACATAGGCCAGGGAGTCATCAGCCGGTCCCGGCGCGGGCAGCGCGGGCTGGGGCGGGGGGGGAGACGGGACGGGCAGCACAGAGGGGGAGGCGGGGGAGCTACTAGGCGGGGGGACTGCGGCCACTTTGCCTTCGACAAAGGCGTCCAGCGGGATGATCCGGGCGGCAGTCTCCGCATAGAGCGACTGCAGCCGTGCATCGGTGAGTAAGACGGCACACTGGGCATCCTCAATCAGGAAGCTGCGTCGCTCCGGTGGATACGAGGGGTCAATCGGTACATAGGCAGCGCCGGCCCGCAGGACTCCCAGGATGGCGATGACAAAGGCAGCCGAGCGCTCAGCCGAGATTCCCACCAGGACTTCTCGTCCCACACCGAGGTGGATCAGAGTGCGGGCGAGCGCGTCAGCGCGATCCGCTAGCTCACGATAACTAAGCTGACGCCCACGATCGGATACCGCGATGGCGGCCGGGGTCTGCTCTGCCCAGCGCCAAACGGCCCAATGGATCGCCTCTGTACCAGCAGTCGCTCCGACTCCGCTTGCCATAGGCTCGGCCCCCCCATACATCCTTCTAGCCGCATTTCCCGACGGACAGTCGATTGTGCGAATAGTTGGATCAGCCTAGCACCAAGGCGATGGGTCCGGGGTGCTTCGACGATTCGATAACCATTCTCGCTGGTTAATTCCGAGGCCGATCTGAGCGAGCAGAAACCGTAGGAGAAAAAGGACACAGCGCTAGGAGATTCGAGTAGGCCGCCCGGCCTCAGGGACAGCCGGCCCCGCTGAGACCCCCGGACGTTCCTGCGACTACGGCGAGGGGAGGAAGCGACTGGCGAACTCGGGACTATCGAGCATACCGGCCGCGAGCTCGGCGCGTCGTCCAGCCCGGATTTGGCTGACGGCATTGCTGTATCCGGAAGGATCGGCGGCCCGCTCCAGGATTCCCAGGTACAGGCTGTCGGCTAGCTGCTCCGGCGTCAGTGCGGCGCGGCCTGCGCGATACTCCGCGCTGTCAAAGAGGGAACGACACAGATCGACGATGCGCAGTCCGGCCCGCACTGCGGCGACGTAGCTGGCCAGGCCGCTGGGATCGGCGGCGCGGCCGAGGATGCCCTGATAGGCATGCTGCACTTTGATCGTCGTGACGCGATCCGAGGTCCCGCCACCGCCGGGCGAGAGGCGGGCCCAGCCATCGTTGATCAGCCGCGTGTGACTGTAGGCTGTCTCGCTCAAGTTGCTGGGAATCGTGTGGCGACCATCGCTGCCAAGCAGCCAGCTCTGAAAGATGGCATGGGGCGGTGCACCGATCGCGCTTGCGACCGTGCCGACCCAGCCCAGGACGGCGTCGTAGTACGCGCGATCGGGAGTCGTGCTGCCGCGCGGAATATCGAGCTCATGGCCCCAGAAGATGACGCCGAGCGGAATGCCTTTGCCATCGAGGAACGCTTTGAGCGCGCGCAGGTCGGCGCTGACGTTGGCGCGGACGTTTTTTACCGCCACGCGATCGACATCGAGATGAAAGAAGGCCGGCGTCACCCCGTTGCGCAGAAGCTCATCGATCCAAGCCTGAAGCTGGGGCAAGCGGAAGGCGGGGTAGGGCTCGATGTCGCCGACCCGGACACTGGGGTGCAGCGTGGCCAGCTTGCGTATGAAGCGCGCCGTCTCGAGCGCGCTGCGCGCCATGGTGTAGCCGCAGGTCTCGCTGCCGACTTTCTGTTCGCCGCCGATATACGGCTCGTCCATGGCGATGTAGCGGACGCGGCCGCCGTCGGCCTGCACTTGGCTGATGACCCCGGCTACGGCCGTCGCTGCGACTTCGCCATCGCAGGTGTGGTGCTTGACCGCGCCGGCTTCGATGGCGATGCCAATGCCCCAGCTATCGAGCTTGCGGAAGGCGTCCTGGGCCCGGAAGCCCGGCAGGATGTTGTCACCGCAGGATGGACAGGCAGCGGGGGTGGTGGCGGCTAGCTGCTGCACATAGAACTGCAGGATAGAAACCTTGTCGCGCGCGCTCGGCCACTCGCCGGGCTGCGAAAACAGCCGCAGCATATCGGTGCTGCCGACGTTGGGACCAAACCACACTGCCTCACTGTCCTTCAGGCTCGCGGCCGACAGTGGTGCGGCCTGTGGGGCGGGTTGCTCATCGAGAGCAGCCCCACTGCAGCCGAGGATCAGACTGGAGAGCGCGGCGACCATCAGGAGCGGAGGTGTGCGCATGGGAATTCGGTCCTAGAAGCTGACTTTGCCTTTTAAGAACAGCTCGGTGCCGCCGGCCGCCGGATCGCCGAACTTCGTCGAGCGGTTGCCGAGCATGACAAAGCCGCCGAGCATGAGCTCGGTGGCGTCGTACACCGTCCAGACAATCTGCGGGAACAGCACGCCGGTCGGCTCGTAGTCGTCCCAAAGACCGCTGGCCAGATCGATCGACGGGACCTTGATCACGCCGAACAGACGGAACAGCAGCCGCTCGCCGAGCGTCTTGATGTCGACGCCGGCCACGATGTAGTCGCCGATGCGCGACTCGACGCGCGGCTCCTCTTTGATGTTGTTGGCATCCTTGCGCGGACGGGCGATGCGGCCGGCTCCGAATTCATCGATGAAGCCGTGCACATACTGGACGTTCAGATAGACCCGTCCGCCGATCGTGTAGTCGGCGCCGACCGTTGCTTTGACAAAGGGAGTGTTGTCGATGACCACCGGCCGCTCGACGGTCGTTCCAGCGGGGCGGATGTAGCGGACGTAGCGCCCGATGGCCTCATCGAAGACGTACTCCATGGGCTTTACGGTCGGCGGCGCGGTGACTTGATCGTAGACCGCGAGATCGACCTTGCCCGGCAGGTACAGCGCCGCTTCGATCCAGTAGCCAAGGCCGCCCAGCTTCTCGATCGAGCCTGCCATCTCCAGACCGACGACGTCAGCGCGCGGGTAGACAAGCTGCGTCTTGATCAGGTTGTTGTCGATGCTGCCGGTGGCCAGCGACCAGGCTGGAACCGGAATGCCGAAGCGGCCGTGGTAATAGGAAACTCCCATGTCCTGATCCCACAGCTTCCAGGCCACACGGCCGCCGGCCTGCATGTTGGAAAAGCTCAGCTCGGGAGCGAGCGGCACCGCTTCAATCGTCAGCGTGCGGCCAGAGGGAATCAGCTCGCCGGTGTTGGGGTCGACGCGCGGCACGTACAAGCTGCGCTCGTTATCGAGCGCGGCGCGGATGCCCTGGTTTACGACCGGAGCGGGGCGCAGCGGATCGAGCAGGGCGAGCGGCGCGGTGCGCGGTAGCTGGGCCGGCCGAAAGACCGGCACCAGCACCGCCGTGATGTTCAGATCGCCAATCGGATTCCAGTCGGCGCGGACCATGTTGTTGGCCAGCGCTCGGCCGAACATCAGCGGGTCCGACAGATCCAGCGTGTTGACGTTGGCAATCGGATTGAACTTGTCGGCTGAGCCCCAGGGCACGACCTGGCGACCAATGCGCAGATCGAAGCGCGGGATGGCGCTGCCGAACAGGTTGTTGATGTCGACATAGGCGGCGTGAAACTCGAAGTAGAAGGGATCGACAAACGGCCGCAGGGTGGCTGAGTCGATGTTCTTGAGGTCGGAAAAACCCCAGGTCACCATCTCGATATCAGCGACGGCGCGGACCTTCTCGCCGATGCGGGCGGTCAGCGCTCCGCGGATGCGGTTCTCATTGCGCGAGACGCCGTTTTTGAGCAGCAGCCACTGCGTCGGTTGTGGCGCCGGAGCCGGCTGCTCATCCGACAGGATGCGGGCGCGAATATCGCTGCTGACATACCCCGAGAACTTGAACTCGACATCCGCCTGCGCCACCTTCGGCGCCAGGGCCAGGCCGAGCAAAAGACCCAGCCAGCGGGGCAAGCGAGGAGCAGAGGCCGAAAGTGGCGAGCTTCGACGAGAAGGCGGAGGGAAAGGAGAGCGACGCATGCCCATGCGCTATACCGCGGCTGCCCGGCCCGACGTAAAGCAATTTGTCGTCGGCCGCTGCGCAGGCTGAGCTGCTTGGCCAGGACGGCGGCGATTGCGTGCGAAACCGCTCAATCCTGGCTGACCGGGTCGCGGAGTTGTGCGAAATCGCTCCCGAACTGAGCAGCATCGGCGCCTGTTTGGATGACAGCGGATCGCTCACTTGATACGGTGCCGCGATGGCAAACCTCCCTTCCCGCCGTGCTTCCTGGTTCCGTCGCAGCAGCTTGGTTTGTGGGCTGCTTGCGGCGGGTCTGCTGCTCGCGTCCAGCGCGCTGGCTCAGTCGCCGCCGCCGGCTAAGCCGCTGCCGCCGCTCGCCCCGGCCAACCGACTGGTCCTCAACAACCTCGTGGTGCTGCGGCTAAACCCCGTCGGTCTGGAGGACCAGATTCGCTTCGGGATCCAGCATCGCCTGTCGGAGGAAGGGGACCGTCCGCTGTGGCGCGATGCCTTCCTATTTGCCGGTATTGCGCCCCGCATCAACCCCGCCTTCATCAAGATTGGTCCGTCGGTGGAGATTCAGCCGCTGTCGATCTTCAACCTCCGCGTCGGGCTGGAGTACATGCAGCTCTTTGGCACCTTCGGCTTCCTGCAGTCCTATGCCTCGCCCACCGATGAATACGACGACAAGCGCCTGGCGGCTTGCTCGACCAAGTCGGCCTTGGACAAGTGCATGTATCAGCAGGAGGACGGCACCGTCGTCACCGGCAGCACCGATGTGCGCAACAGTCCGGCGGCCGGCCTGCATCTGTCGATCGAGCCGCAGCTGCAGCTAAAGCTGGGGCCGGTGGCGATCCGCGACAAGCTGGCCATCGAGTACTGGGCGATGGGTACCCGACCTGGCGCGCGCGCGTTCTACGATGTGACGCTGGATACGCTGGTGCCGCGCCGCGGCTGGGTCATCGCCAACGATCTCGATGTCCTCTTTGTGACGCGCTTCCGCTTGGCCGCTGGCCTGCGCTATTCGGTGGTGCAGGCGCTGTATGCCGACAGCGACTTCCGTCCCGGCGAGGATCGCAGCCTGGCCGACAACACCGTGCAGCGCATCGGACCGATGCTGTCGTATACCTTTTTTGATCGTGGCTTCACGGCCTTTAACAAGCCGGCGCTCCTCCTGGTCGTCAGCTGGTATGTCGATCATCGCTACCGCACCGGGCAAGCGCCGGCTGCCATTCTGCCTGGCGTGTTTGTCCACTCGCCGGCCATGCCTTATGTCGTCCTGGGCTTCTCGTTCCAGTCGGATCTGATCAACCGGATGGACACGCGGCGGCGCTCCTAAGCGGCTGCCCGATTCGACGGCGCGCTAGCTGTGCTTAGCCGGTGCCGCTCTCCGCTGACACGGAAAACTCGCGTGCCCAGCGAGTGCGGAAGCCTCGCTTGACGCCTGGGAACAGCGCCTGCTTGACGTACATGGCGAAGTAGTTCTCGGCCAAGCGCAGCGGATCATTCCAGGCTGCAGCTTGTAGCCGCGCCGCCACGGCATGCGCATCGCTTTCGGACTCCAGCTGGGCGCAGAGATCGGCAGCCAGACCCGCCTCGATCTCGATCGGCTGATCGGGCCGCAGCGCTCCGCCGAAGGTCGCGCCGCAGAGCTCGGGATACAGCGAAAAGATCTGCGCACCCGCGAGCTGTTCGTAGTCACGTGGCGAAACCGAAAAGGACAGTGTCAGCTGACCGCGACCATCCGCGCGGCGCCGCCAGCTTACCGTCGGACTGCGGAGCACGATAGGGCGGCGTAAGCCACTGCGGAGTGTGAGGTTCTGGGCAAGAACGACAGGTCTGTTGGGCTGGGTCTCGGTCACGGGATCTTCCCCTGTGCGCACACGTGTGCTGGCTCAGATGGCGAAGGGATTGGACTTGAGGTTGGCGATGCGAGTCGCACTCTCCAGAAGGACGTGCACCGGGCTTCGCTCCTCGCCGACCTCGATGGCGCGCAGGCTGCTCAGGTCGACCGTAATCTGCCCTTGCCCTTGCTCGACACTGAGGCCAAGCTGCAGCTGCTGCGACAGCTTGAGTCCCTGCAAGGCATGGATGCGCTTCGCCAGCGCATGCACGATGGCGCCCTCGGTCAAAAGCGGTCCAAAGCCGATGTTTTGGACATTCGAGATCGCCGAGCCGACCCGCCGCGCCAGGGCCTGACTCTGATAACCAGACTGCCCGCTCAGCAGGCCGTGGATCTGGCCAAACGCCGCTGCTGCCCAGTGAATCAACACTTGCTGCAGGTTGCTCTCGCTTAGGAATTCGCCCTTGGTGGAGAGCTCCGCTTCACGGGATAGCTCAGCCTCGATGTCCAGGCCCTCATCGCCCCAGCTAACCGACAAGCTGCCGCTCCAGCCATCGAAGATGCTTAGCTCCAGCGACAGCTCGCTCGCTGCCACCTTCCGCGACTCGATCTGGCTGTCGCCGTCGTGGTTTTCGTAACGCGTGCTGCGCGAGTGACGATATCCCAGCGAGCCGCCCCGCTCTTTCTTGGTGAGAGGATCTTTGACGCCGAAGCCTGCTTCGAGGTCGGCCCCCAGCCCAGCTTCGGCATAGTCGTCGTCATCCATCTTCTTGGCCACGTCCTCCTCAAAGCCTTCGCCCCAGACCAGCCCAGCCGCCTTGCGACCGGCTCGCCCCTGCGCATAGACGGTCTTGTACAGAGCGAGCGACAGTAGCCGCATGACCTCGGTACCGTCGTCACCGTAGGCTTCCAGGTAGCCAAACAGCATCGCCTGCACGAAGGCATCGACGATGATCGACTCCACCTGGGCCAGGACGCCCACACCCACTTCGACGCGTGCCTTGATGCCTCGCTCGTCACGCTCGGCTTCAAACGAGAACTTCAGCGTCAGGTTGACGGAGGCCACCTTGCCGGCCCCGAGCACGGGTAGGTTGGCCTCGATCTCGACGCGGCCCTGATCTCCTTGGTTGGGAACCAGCGCTTCCAGCACGCCGCCCACCGCGCCATAGAATCCCTCATCGAAGCGGCGGATCTGGCCAAGCTGCCGGCTCGCCCCTTCGCGGCGCTCCGTCTTGCGCTCGGCATCTTCGTTCAGCTTGGTGGCCAGCTTGTCGCCCTCGCGCTCGTCGCGAATCTGCTTGGGCTCGCTGGTCGCCTCAACGTGGTAGTGGTGCAGCCAGACCGGCCGGTACTGCACAGCGGTCCCCGGCTTGCCAAACTGCGGCCAGTGGCACATCAGCGCTCCGTCCGACAGCACAGCACCCGCCACGCGCAGGGCCGTCCCCTTGGGCACCTTGGTCCCGTCGTTCCCCCAGGCTCCGTCGGCGCTCTTTTTGGCTGGGTCCAGCGACGGAGCATCGGCCTTGGTCCGCACCCAGGTGCCAAGCAGCAACTGCGCCCGCCCTGCCCACTGCTGATCGGGCGACAGCGTCTGCCGCTTGTCCCCGTCCCCCCCAGGTACCCTGTGCTGCGACTCGGGCGCCACAGCGGGCTCCGACACCGCGCTCAGATCGTCTTGCGTGCGTAGAGCCGTTGAGTTGCCCGGCTGAACCGCCAGCGACTCACCAGCCGACTGATCCCGCACCGCCGGTCTCTGCTGGGCCTTGGGCGGCGGGCTCACCGATGAGCTGAGCGGGTCAGGCTTCAGCTCTGGATAACCTGTCCCCAGCACTGCGGGGGGTCGCGGATCGGTCAGGTGATAGAAGAGATCGCCGCTGGTCAGCCCCCACGGCGACTGCTCTGCCAGCGGGCTCTGTGCTTCTGAAAATAGGGATCCCATGCCGCCCCCTTGCTGCCTCTGTCGGGGCTCACGCAGCAAGGGATGTGCCGACAGATCGAGCCTCTCGGAGCGAGGCTTGGAGGCTTGCTTTTTGATTGGCAGAAGGCGTGCTGCCGGCTGGGCGCCCATGCGCATGGCCGACAGATGCAGGCAGTCCGCCCAGGCTGCGCAGCGGGGGAGTGGCGGGCAGAGGCCGCGCGTAGCCGCCTCTTCCCTGCGCACTCCTGGGCCTCTCTGCAACCCAGAAAGGAACCCAGCCTCGCCGGAGCCGCCGCGCGACCGGACTCTCGTGGCGACGCTGGGGCTCGACCGCGCTGCCTGGGACCTTAGGGCTTGGCGAGCAGAGGGGTGAGGGCAGCTTGCTTGTCGCTGTTTACCGTGGTCCAGTCATCCTGCAGGATGCCGCCGGTATCCCCGGAGTCCGGATTCCAGCACCAGAAAGAGAAGCTCAGGCCCTTTTGGCCGATGTAGCTGACCAGCGCTGCCAGCCACTTCTTGTCGGAGTCGGTCTGGTACTTGGTTCCGAATTCGCCAATCCAGATCGGCGCTGTGCCCTGGTTGGCCAGATATCCCCAGTAGCCATCCCAGATTGAAGGGAGGTTATTGGGATAGTCGGGGGCGGAAAACCACGGCTGGTTGTAGACGCTCTGCGGGTAGTCGTGCGGCGAGTACACGACGTGATTGGGAATTCCCAGGCGCACCGGGTTGTTGCCCGCGCCTTTGAGGTTGCCGCCCCACCAGTAGTACTGATTGTTGATCTGCTCGATGCCTTCGACGAAGAACAGCAGATCGGGATGGATGGCCTGGATGGCGTTGCCGGCTCGCTCGGCGGCGAGGCGCCAGTCGGTGGCCATATCGCCGCTGCCCCAGGTCGCGTTGCCGTGGGGCTCGTTGTGCAGATCGAAGCCGATGACCGTCGGATTCCCTTTGTAGCGCGTCGCCAGAAACTGCCAGTCGCTGATCCAGCGGCTCTCGCTATAGGCGGCGGTGTACCAGAGGTTCGACTGCATGTTGATATCGGGACGGTGGCGGTCGAGGATGACGCGCAGGCTGCGAGCGCTGGCGCCTTCGATGATCTTGTCGAGGACCTCGATCGGCTTTTTGTCCCGCAGCTCGGGGTTCTTGGTGAAGTCGATGTTGCGGGTGGCGCTGCCGGGGTCGAATAGCTGGCTGGCAAAGGGAATGCGCAGCGTGTTGTAACCGAGCGCCTGAATCTGATCGAGCATCGACGACAGCGAGCGGCGATCCAGACCATGCGGCGCCAGCCAGTCGGTCTCCATGCCGAACCAGGACAGGCCGGCCAGGCGCACGACCTGCTCGTTGGCATCGACGATCTCGGCGCCGCGCGTGTGCAAATAGCCGAGGCCGGCCGAGGGTGGGTTCGGGCCGATGGTCGGTGGGTTCGGGCCGACTGTCCCCACTGGTGAGCAGGCTGACAGGGCCAGGGCCGCCGCCAGCAGCGAGCTCTTGGGGCCGCGCCGCCTTATTCCTTTTTCTGGCCGGAGCCGGCGCCCGGGCGCCCCCGACGTAGTTAGGAATTCGGAAGGATCTGAGCAGCCGCGGTGCACAAGCCAAGTCCTCATGGTCGGTCCCCCAGGGTGGATGAAGTGAAAATAGGAATGAGACTAGGAGCCTCTACTCTACCCGCTGTGCAGCACCTGAGCGACGCGATTGCTTAGGCGGGCGAGGCCACGCTGGAAATCGTCGGCCGGCGTCAGCAAGCTGACCACGATAAAGGCCTTGCCGGGCTCGATCAGATCGAAGAAGTAGCCGGGGTGGACCAGGACGTCGTCCTCCTGCAAGAGCGCCAGCGTCCACTCGTCTTCGCTGCGCACGGCGGGCAGGCGCAGGATGGCGTACCAGCCGGCCTCGACGGGCAGTGGCGTGATCGCGGTGCCTGCCAGCTGCTGCGACAAGGCAATAAGATTGTCCTGCACGTGACGCCGTAGCTCGGCGCTGATGCGGCTCTGCTGCTGCAGCAGGGCTGGCGCCGCCAGCTGTACCGGCGTGTTTACCGACAGAAAAGTATCGGCGATAAGCTCCAGCCGATCCTGGGCTTGCGAGCGCAGCGGCTCGGGCCCGCTGACGTGGATCCAGCCGAGCTTGAGCTGCGGCAGACCCAGCACCTTCGACAGTCCCGACAGGACAAAGCTCAGCGGCTGCGCGTCTGCTGCGGCCGGCTCGGCGAGCACCGAGGGGAGGAGGGGACCATCAGGCTCAGCTGGCAGATGCGCGGCGCTGGCAGCCGACGGTCGCAAGACGTAGTCCGAGAAGACCTCGTCCACGATCAGCGCGAGTGCATGCTGGGCGCAGTGACGGCGCAGGCCAACAAGCTCGCTGCGACGCAGCACCGATCCGGTGGGGTTGTTGGGGCTGACCGCGATCAGGGCGCGGGCCGGGGCGACGGAGCCCGGCGGCGCTGCGCGGTTTCGCAGGGCCGCGAGATCGAGCGCGAAATGATCGAGGCAGAAGCGCAGCGGATACGGCTGCACCTGCACAGCGCTGAGCCGCGCGAGAAAGTCGATAAGGGGATAGCTCGGCTGCGGGAACAGCACGGCATCGCCGGGATCGCAGAGCAGCTGAAACAGCCAGCTGTAGGCTTCACTGGTGCTCGCACACAGCACTAGATGATCGGGATCGATGGCGATGCCGCGGCCCTGGTAGTAGTCGGCGATGGCGCGACGACAGGCCGGCAGGCCGCGCGGACTTGGCTCGTAGCGCAGGCCGGCCGGATCGGCGAGCCCCGCTAAGGCCCGCCGTAGCTCGGCATCGTACAGCTGGGGGAGCGCCTGCGTCGGATTGCCCAGCGTCAGGTCGATCAGGGAGGGCGCCGTGGGGGCGCGCTGCGACAGGGCCAGGCTCAGCGGGTTTGCTGCTTGATCCCAAGACAGACGAGAGGAGAACACAAGGCGGGCAGATAGCCCGCGGGCGAGCAATGATCAAGTCCTGATATGCGCCCAGCCGGCGGCGGCGGCGCGCGGCTACGATCGACTCAGTGCTTCTTGGGCGGGCGCCCAGCGTCGCGCTGGCAGAGGCTCTCAAGCTGCTGTAGCACCCAGGTATGGGCCGGCCCGAAGGTGGTGTCGGGACGAAAGATGGCCGACAGATACAGCGCGTGCTCGTCATCGGCCCAGCCGGCCGGGCGCAGACGGATCAGGCGTCGCTTGTGCAGATCGTCGTGGATCAGATGCTCGGGCAGGTTGCCCCAGCCCAGGCCAGACAAGAGCAGGCGGTGCTTGGTGTGCAGATCCGAGACGCGCCAGGTGCGTCCCGACAGGACGCCTTGATCGGGGACGCCGGCGTCGATGCGCTCGCTGAGCACGACCTGGACATGCGGCTCGAAGGCGCGGTGGGGAATGGCGCCGCGGTGCTGGGCCAGCGGATGCTGCGGTGCGGCGACGGGCAGGAGCAGGATCTGCGACAGCACGCGGCGCTCAAGCTGCGGCGACAGGCCCATCGGGCTGACCACCCCGAGCGTCGCTGTGCCGGCGAGCACGCGGGCCGAGACGGCCGACATGGTCTGGGTGTCGACCCGCAGATCGACGTTGGGAAACTTGAGCGCGAACTCACGGCACAGATCGATCAGCGCCGACAGCGGAAACAGCGCATCGATGCACAGCGAGACCAGGGGCTCCAGGCCTGCGTGCAGCGCTGCGGCTAGCTGGCGCAGCGAGCCTACTTCTGCCGAGACACGCTGCGCCGCGACCAGCAGGGCCCGTCCCTGCGGCGTCAGAGTCGGAACGCGAGTCGAGCGATCCCACAGCCTAAGCTCCAGCTGGCGCTCCAGGTTGGCCATGGCCTGACTGACCGCCGACTGGACCCGCTGCAGACGGCGCGCAGCGGCCGAGAAACTGCCGGTCTCGGAGACGGTAACGAAGGTTCGCAGCTGATCTAAGGTGACCGCATCGAGCATGGCACTACATCAGCGGATCTGATGAAAAAATGCCAGAACCTATCAGATCTGAGAATCACTCAGTCGGGCTGGTCGGGGTCGGGGATGGCTGAGCTTGGGCGAAGTCACGCAGGGCGCCGAGGGGAAATAGGATGCGCTCCTCGATATCGAGACAGCGCAGCTCTTCATCGGTGAGCGCCTTGCGCAGGCGAGTGCTGCGCTCTAGAAGCAGGGTCTCACCGAAAGCGCGCAGCGGGGTCAGGAGCTCTTCATCGAGGATCTCGGGGGCGCTCGGCGAGTCGCGCTCCAGGGCGCGGCCGATCGCGGCTTCGCTGAGCTCTAGGCGGGGCAGCACGCGGACGAAGAAGTCATCGACCTTGCCGCCGCGCAGATAGCCGCGACAGAAAGCGCGATAGCGGCCGTACACCTGCTCGTCAAGCAGGCGGATCAGATCGGCCTCGTGCTGGGTCCTAGCTGGGGTCTCGGCCTCGCCGGAGCTGCCGGGCTCGCGCAGCTTCAGCTCCGCCTTGACGCGCTCGCGCGAGGCCTTGGCCATGGCCGCGAACTTTTCATCGAGCAGCGACAGGAGGAAGTCGCGATCGGCAGGCGCTGCCTGGTGCTCGGAGAACGGCCAGCGCCGCGGCCGCACAAAGTCCAAGGTCTCGCGTGCAGCGGCGCGGTGGGCGGCGTCGGCATCATCGAGCAGGAGCTTGCGCTCGCGTGGGATGAGGTCGCGCTGGAATAAGACGCCGTCGGCCTGCAGCAGGCGTAGCTCGCGCTCCAGCGACTCGCGACTGGAGCGCTGGACCAGGCCCTCGGCATGGTCGCGGGCTCGGTCGAGCAGCGAAAGGAGGCGGCTGCGTGCCGCGGCTTGTTTGATCGCCTGGGCCCGCTGGAAGAAGCGCTCCTCCAGCGCCTGCTCCAGAGCGGGCAGGTTGGCGCGGCGCATGCGCTCGCTATCGCCGCTCTTGCGGCCGAGCATGGCCTCGCGGCTGGAGAAGGGCACGATGGCTTCCAGAAGCTCGACGAGCCCGCTGTCGCTGTCGCGCAGATGAGCCAGGATGCTGTCGAGGGCGGCGCTGTGGGCCAGGTCGCTGCCGCCGGCTGCGGTCGAGCTCTCGGCAAGCTGTGGCAGACGATCGATCTTATTGAGGACGCCGAGGATCTGCTTGCCGGCGGCGCGGATCGCCGACAGCGCTTCACGCTCGCTGTGCTTGCCGGCTTGATCGACGGTAAACAGCCAGACCACGGCGTCGGCCTGGGCGATAAACTCGCGCGCTGTTGCCTCGTGCTCGGGCAGGATCGAGTTGAGGCCGGGGGTATCGACGACGTTGACGCGCTGCAGGACATCGAGCGGATACAGCACCTCGACGAGCTGAATGCGGGCCGCCTCCTTGGGGTCGAGCCCGCGCAGCAGGGCCGGCACGCGGCTCCATGGCACGCTCTTGCTCTGGCCATCGCGATAGACGACGCGCGCCCCTTGCTCGCGACCATACTTGAGCAGGTTGATCGTCGCGGTCGTCGGCGTGATGCCCATCGGCGCGACCTCTTCGCCGAGCAGCGCGTTTACAAACGTCGACTTGCCAGAGTTGAACTCGCCCATCACGGTGACGAGGAGCGGGCGATCGTACAGCTCGATGACGCGCGCAGCGTCGAGGCCGAGGTTGGAGAGCTCGGGACTGGCCGCGAGCAGCTCGTGGGTGCGGCGGAGCAGGCCATAGAGCTCGCGGGGCAGCGCCTGGCGCTCGTGCTCGTACAGGGCGCTTAGGCGCTGGCGCGGGCGGGCATCGTTTCCGGCCAAGGCCGCGGCGCGACGGAGCTGAGCCCCTGCCGCGGCTCGCTGGCCACGTCGTAGATCGAGCTCAGCGATGGCCAAGCGGACCTCTAACGTATCGCCCGCTTCCAGCGCTTGCGCGAGCAGGGCATCGGCTTCCGCGGCGCCCAGCGACGGTGACAGGGCCTGGGCAGCCAGGCTGTCGGGGCTGCGTCGCTGCGCGGGATGCGTGGCCAGGGCCACGGCGCGCTCGAACAGCTCGCTGGCCAGGGCCACGTGCAGGGCCTCATCGACGATACCGGCGGCCAAGGCGGCGAGCGCCGAGGTCGAATCGCCACCGTCCGACGCGGCACTCGGGCCGGGGGCGAGCTCACGCAGGGCCTCGTCATAGGCGGCGAGAGCGCGCTCGGGATTGTCGGTCTTGCAGTGACAGCGGGCGAGGAGCAGGTGGACCTCGGCCCGCAGCACGGCCGCCTCACGCTGCTGGTCTTCTTGGCCGGCTGCGCTCGCGGGGGGCGTGGGGTTGGGAGTGGGCGCATGTGGGGAGTCGAGTCGAGCGCGCAGGCTGGCGTAGGCGCGCAGTCCCTGCTCGTAGGCGCTGGCCACATCGCCGGTCTGCAGCCGCAGCTTGCCCAGAGCGAGCAGGGCGCTGACCAGCTCCGGCGCTTCCTTGAGGGCGCGAGTCAGGGCTTTTTCAGCGTCGGCTAGCTGGTTGGCCTGCAAGAGCAGGCTCCCGAGGGTAGAGAGGATCTCGGGGGCTGGATGCTCGCTGCGGGCGGCTCGCTGTAGGCACTGCCGGGCGGCCTCAAAGGTCGGCCCAGTGGGCAGCTCGCCCCGTCGCTGCGCCGACTTGACGAGGGCCTGACCCAGCAGGCCCTGACTGGCCGCATCCTCGGGATCGGACGAGGCGGCTTTGCGGAGCTCGCGTACCGCCTTGTCGAGCTGACCGGTCTCTAGATACAGCGCACCCAGTCGCCGCTCGACCTCGGCCCGCGCCACGCCGTCGGCCAAAAGGGGCAGCGCGCTGCGATAGTTCTCGGCTGCGGCCTCAAACTCGCCGCCGCGTCGCAGTGCATCACCGAGCGCCAGGTGGGCATCGGCATAGCCTTCGCGCACCGCCAGCGCCTGCTCGAGCGCGCGCTTGGCTTCCTGGCTGTCTCCGGGCCGGCCACGCTTGCTATAGGCCAGGCCCAAGAGGTACAGGGCGCGGGCGTGATCGCGCCGCTTGTCGAGCGCCAGCTTGAGCTCGGCGATGGCACCGTCGGCGTCGCCGCGATCGAGCAGCGCCTGGGCGAGCTCAACATGCGGCCGGGCGTCGTCGGCCAGGTCGCCCAAGAGGCCGCCGACCTGATTGGCGAGGCGGTTGAAGCGATCGAACAGATCCACGGAGTCTCCCTCCCGAGTGGGGCGCAGCTTCTTTCTACCATTGGGCAAAGGCGGGGGGCCTGGCAAGCGCTTGCCTTGCGTGCCTGACGTCGGCTGGCCTGACCAGCTGTGGGAAAGTGCCGATCTGGCCCGGGAGCTTGAATAAACGTCGGGTGATATCCCGTCCCACTCCGCGAACCGACGCACAGTAAAATGGTCCGCAAGCTTCGCGGGCACCCAGGCTTCGAGTGCCGCTGAGGCCTAGCTAGAAAAGGAGTTAGACATGAACAAGCTGCTACTTACCGCTCTTGCTCTGCCGCTGCTCGTGGGCTGCGGCCTCCGGGGCTCGACGTACCACACGGGCCGCGTCGTTGAGCCGCCGAGGAATGTTGTCCTCGACCCGCGCGTGCCCTCCGGGACCGTGAACTATCTGATTGATTCCGGGGCCGGCGTCGATTCACCGCTTGGCACCTTTGCCATTACCACCAACGGCAACGACTGGTATCTCGGCTGGCAGGGCGACGGCCTAGCCCACCACTTCACCGGCGACGTGTACTGCCCGGTGGGCTGCACCTTTGAGTACGCACAGTTCGATAACGCGATGCTGGGTGACAGTGTGACGACGATCGCCAACAACCATGTCGGCTTCGATGCCATCACGGATCACCGGGTTCGGCAGCAGCTGACCTTCGGTGCGCCGCTGCAGCCGATCACCTTCAACCTGTTCATCGACGGCCAGCCGGCGGCTTCGGTCGACCCCGCGTACGCTTCGGTGTACTTCCCCTCGGGCGGCCAGGTTGGCTACGCCGATCGCATGCCGTTCAACTTGGTCTCGGACAACGCGTCAGCGGCGGCCGTCGGCAGTGCGGAGTACGCGCCTGAGGCGGTGATCAAGCCCGGCACCCAGACGGTGTCGTTTGCTGCCCCCAAGCCGCGCAAGAGCGGCGAGGTCGTCACGGCCTCTACTCAGCAGGCTGGCCAGTAATCACGGCCGGGACGGTCCCACCGGCCACCAGGCTCGGGGCCAGTCCCGCCGTCTGATCCGACGTCTCACCATTTGGGC
>CAZVMD010000110.1:0-2209 GCA_964628555.1 uncultured Myxococcales bacterium
CGATGCGCGACACCTCCTGGGAGCTGCGCGAGCTGCGCCCGAGCCGTCCCCCTAGGGGACAAGACATGGCGACACAGGAGGTGGCTTGGTCACAGACCTTTCCCGCAGTGGAGACTGAGCAGTCAGCCCGCATACGCGCCGTGCTGGTGCAAGCCATGAGCGTCCGCGGAGCGATCGGCGCTGCCGCGCTGCAGCTGCACCAGAACGGCTGCCTGGCTCGCATCGGTCGCCTCGTCGCTATCTCGCCGCTGTTGGGCGCCCTGCATGTGGTCAAAGAGCTTTACGTGCCGGGCCAGGAGATCGCCTCCGCTACGGATGCGACACCAGAGCTTATCGTCACCGGTGGTGCGCAGCATCAGCTCCTGCACGTGGTGCCAGGTGCGTCGCCGATCGCGCTTCTGCTGGTCCTAAATGCCAACACCAGCACGCTGGCCATGGCACGCCATCAGATGCAGCAGCTAGCCCGCAGCCTGCTGTTGCCAGCAGTACCCGGACTGGGAGACAGTACGGAGAGTGGCCGCCCTAGGGTGCTCGAATCAGAGCCGCTCCCCGAAGCGGAGAGCACCGCCGGCAGTGGGTGAGGCAAGCGTGCGACTGGCGAGCGCGCCGACTAGGCTGGGACAGAAGAGCAGACCCAGCGTGCGGCGCAAGAGCACAGGATGATGTCGGCTGTCGTAACGTTTAGACATCTATCGATGCTCCTGCTGGTGGTTGAGAAGCTCTCGACCACGCAGCGGATGCGCCAGCTACGCTTTCATTCGGCTGCAGGCAACCTGGTCGGGCAGCTGATCTTAGATGGTGGCATGGTCAGCTGCGGTGTGTGGGTCGATGGCTGCATCTACATCGACGACGAGTTCCGACGGGACGCGGCGCCGATCAGCAGCATCTTGAGCAAGCTGCTCCTGGGCGAGCCGACTAGCTTTGAGGAGACCGCTCGCGTGCAAGCGATTCCGCTGGTGGCGCGTCGGGCCTTGTGCCAGGTCACGGCGCGGGCGCTGCGTCAGCTGTCGGTGCTCTGTGATTTAGCGCAGATCCGCATCACCGAGCTGCCTGGGCCAACTGGCGATGGTCGGGGACGTTCAGGATCTGCATCAGCGATGGGAGGGGGCACGCTGTCCAGCAGCGGGAGCTCAGCGGGGCAGAGCCTGCGCTTCTTCTTTTCGCCGGTTGATCTGCTGCTGGCGGCGGGGCGCTCGGGCCGGTTTCGCGAAGCCGATGCCGCAGCCAAGATCTATGAGATGCATCCCGAGCCCGTTGAGGAGCGCTGGCTGTTTCAGTGGCAAGGCAGCCAGATCGGCGAGGCCTGGCCGGTGATGACCACGCGCCAGTCCGACAAGCAGACGAACAGCGTGGCGCAGTTTGGCCTGCTGGGGCAGAGCTTGGTGCAGCGCTTCGCCATGGCCCAGCGCTCAGGGACCCTGCGCGGCACCGCAGCGGAGCTGGCAGCGACGGACGACCACCTGTACTACGTCGTGCTGACCGATCGCTATGTGACGCTGTTGGTCTATCAGAAACAGCAGCTAGAGCGTGTGCTGCGTTCCTTCCAAGATCTCGTCTTTGATACACCGCATCAGGTGTCCACCACGGGGGCGCCCGTCCCGGTCCAGCTGCCCGCTCCCGCCCCGAGCATGGCCATGGCTGCCTCGCCAGCCCAGGTCGCGGCGGCCGTGGCAGCCCCAGCGCCCGCAGCTCTGCCGGCCTCCCCGCCGCTCGCTTCGTCGAGCCCGCCGCCCGCTGCGCCTCCCGTGGTCGCTGCCGCAGAGACTTCAGCACCGCCTGCGGCGGCCGGCGCTGTGCCAAAAGCTGGCTCGGCACTGGAGACCGCGCCCGCAGCGCTGCCAGCCCAGCCCGCTCTGCCGTCGAGCCCAGTCTCGCTGGAGGCTCCGACTCCCGACACGCTGCCGCGGGCCTCGGCCGTCACGCTTGGGGAGCTGCTTGCCGAGTCCGAGCCTGGGCTGGTTGCCCAGCGGACTGAGCCTGAAGCCGCGGTCCTACGCGTCGGACCCGCTAGCCTCGCTGCGCTGCCACAGCCGGCAGCCGCCGCTTCGGTTGTGGCCGCCGCTCCTGCCGTTGTCGCTCCTGCCGTGGTAGCTCCTGCGGCTGTAGCTTCCGTCGAGGCTGCGCCTGTCGCTGTCGCGCCTGTCGCTGTCGCGTCTGTCGCTGTTGCGCCTGTCGCTGTCGCGCCTGTCGCTGTTGTTCCTGCCCTTGT
>CAZVMD010000110.1:2309-20688 GCA_964628555.1 uncultured Myxococcales bacterium
CTGTCGCTGTTGCGCCTGTCGCTGTCGCGCCTGTCGCTGTTGTTCCTGCCCTTGTTGCTCCAGAAACGGCCAAGCTCGCGAACGCAGCTAGCCCACCTGACAGAGGCGCTGCGGCGAGAGATGCAGCCGTCGCGCCAGGCGCTGGTGAGACACCTCGCCCCAGCGAGCCTGGCCCGGTTGCTTCGCCGGCCGCGGCCGAGGCGACGCCAGCTGGCTCCGGCCTCGCGCTGCTTGAGACGGTGCTTCGACCTGCTCCGGCGTCACTTACCCACGTCGAGCCTCCGCCAACCCCGGTGCCTGTGCAGGGGACTCGAACACCGGCAGCGCTTGCCGAGCCCAGGGTCGCCGCGACGAGCTTGACGGCGGTGCGCCCGGCAGGCGAGGTCCCGCCAGCTTCGCTCGTATCCCCGGCGGTTCCGGCGCCTCGTCCGCTGCTTGAGAGTGAGCTGCGGCCTGCACAGGCGGCCCCCGCCGTCCGCGTCCCCGCAGCCAACCGCGAGCCCGCGCGCCGCGTCGCGCCGTCCCCTCCGCCTAAGCTCGAGGTCATCGCGGAGCCATCGCCAGCCGGGTCGCCGGTGCTGCGGATCCAGGGGCTCTCGGCCGAGTGTGAGCGTCGGCAGATCCTGCAAGGCATCGATCTGGAGCTGGCCCCGCGTGGCCTGTATGCGCTGATTGGCGGCAGCGGCGCTGGCAAGTCGGCCCTGCTCGGCGTGCTGAGTGGGCGACACCGCGCGGCCTCGGGCTGGAGCCTGACCGGCTCGATCTGGTACTGCAACCTGCCGCTGGGGGCGACGACCCGGCCAGCGGTCCTTGGCGCCGAGGTGACGCGAGCTTCGCTGAGCCTGCGCGGCTATCTTCTGGCCGATCTCGACGAAGGGATGGCCGACCGCTTCTCGACGCCCCTGCTCTTGCAGCTCCTGGAGCGCGTCTCTCTCTCTGCTCTGGCCCCCTATCTGTCCGAGACCCTAGGCGGTCCGCGGCTGCGCTTGTCGACGGGAGAGTGGCGTCGACTAGCGATCGCTCGTGAGCTGGCGGCAAGCCCGCCGCTGCTCTGCCTGGATGATGCCTTTGTCGGCTTGAGTGAGGATGACAGCGAGGTCTTGTGGTCCGTGCTGCAGTCGCAGGCGCGAGAGCGTGCGGTGCTGTACAGCGAGCAGCAGCCCCCAAGAGTGGGTCTGCCGCTTTCGCAGGTGTTTTGTTTGCAGCACGGACAGCTACGCCAGATGGGCCTGGCCGGTGAGCCAAGCGCAGCCGCAGCCGAGAGCTCTGCCAAGGCGCCAGAGAAGCCACCGACTGAGCCAGCGGTCAGCTCGGCGCCAGCAGGTTCCGGCGTCGCACCGGTGAGTCCTGCGTCTGGCGCGGCGTCGCCGGCCGAGACCAGCCAGGGCACGACCGGGCTGGAAGCGCCACGCCTGCGGCCTGCGGCGGCGAGGCCAGTCAGCAAGGGCACTGACGGCGTGATCTGGGCCAGCACCGCGCCAATCCTGCGCCTACGCAACTTTGGCATCGTAGTAAATGGGCGGCCGCAGCTGGCGAACATCAACCTCGATCTGCCGGACTGCGGCCTGCATCTGCTAGTGGGGCGCGACGGCCCGCAGCGCCGTATGCTCTTGCGGGCGCTGTGCGGCCTGCATGGCGGCCAGCTGCAGCTGATCGGCGATGCACTGTTCGGCGGTGGCGCCCTAAGCGAGGAGCACGGCCTAGGCTGCCTGTCGCCCAACCCCCGCTTGTCCCTGCTGACGGTGCGCGAGCATCTGGTACACGGCCCGACGCTGTGGCAGGGCGGGGCGCGTCATGAGCGCGGTCAGCGCGCGCTACGCCTCCTCGAACAGTCGGGCTTTCCCGAGCTGGAGTCGCTGCTCGATCAGCCGCTGTGCGATCTGGGGACGTATGAGCGGCGAGTCGTCGAGATCCTGGCGCCGCTGAGCGCTTCCCCGCTGGCGCTGGCTCTGCACGATGTCGTCGCTGGCGTCGATGCGGCACGACGGCCACGGCTGCTGCGGCTCTTGGCCGATCAGGCGGCCCGGCGCGCCATCTTGCTGTTCACCGATGAGCCGCAGCCCTATCTGGCCTTCGCCTTTACCCCACCGGCCCGGCAGGCCTGGCTGACTGGCGATCACATCGTCGCCGATGAGCCAGGCTAGCTATCTGCCTTCTCCGGCCGCTAGCCTGGACTCAGTGCAGGGCGAAAAGATCGCTCTCGGCATCGATGGGTGCGAGGCTGCTCGCTGCCGACTCGGCTGCATCATGGAGGGCCGGGCTGCCGTGCAGAGGGCCGCAGCCCTGCAGCAGCAGACAAAGCTGGGCGGGCTCACGCACCACGGAGCGGGCCACTGCGCCATGAGCCACACCTGCCTGGTGCAAGCGTGAAAGTAGCCGTCTTAGCTGCTGTTTCTCCTCTGGCGTAGCCTGGGCCGGATCCACAACCTCGCTGGCCGCGACGTACTCGTAGCAGACCTCGGCTGGCCAGCTCCCGCTTGTGGGCGCTACCTCGGGCTCAGTCGCCGTCGCCAGCAGGCTGGGCCCATCGCTGCTACTGAGGCGAATATGAAAGACTCGCTGCAGGCCCGGGCCGGCCACGGCCGCGAGCTGGCGCAGCCAGCGCAGCTGCGCCGCCCCCGCTGGACTCTGCAGCAGGCCAGGAGCAAAGCGCTCGACGACCACCGTCCGACTGAGGCGCGGATCACTGGTCACAAAGATCTCGCTGTGCGGTGTGCGCAGCAGCCGCTGCGCCGCGGGCGGTTGGCGGTGGCTGGCGGTGGCTGGCGGTGGCTGGCGAGGCGCGAGACCGGGCGGTGGGGGGGCGCCAAGCGCCGACTGGCTCGCTCGCTCGGAAGCTGGATGGCCGCGGTGGGCCTCGTCGGTTGGCAGGGCGGCGACTTCAGCGCGCAGTCGCTCCAGGCTCGGCATGCGCAGCTGCGGATCTTTGTGCAGCAGGCGGCGCAGCAAGATCGCCCACTCCAGCGGCACCTCCGGGCGGTGCTGGCGGGCGTCAGGCACCGCGGCATGCAGGTGCTGGCTGATGAAGTCCGGGCCAGTAAATGGCAGCCTCCCGGTCAACAGCTCAAAGGCCGTGACCGCCAGGCCATAGATGTCGGTGGCCACGCTCAGCGTCGTCGAGCGCAGCTGCTCCGGGGCCATATAGGCGAGCGTGCCGATCAGTCCCTCGGTCTGCGTCACCCCCAGGTCTTGCAGCGTGGCAGTGCCAAAGTCGCCCAGCTTGGCGCCGCCCAGCTCGTCGAGAAAGAGGTTGTGCGGCTTGATGTCGCGATGCAGCACACCGGCCGCGTGCATGGCCGCGAGCGCATCCAAGATGTCGAGCAGCAGGCGGCGCAGCTGCGCCAGGGACAGCGGTCGCGGCAGCTGACTGGCTGCTCCGCCGGCCATGTACTCCAGCGCCAGCGCCCCCGCAGCAGCATGAAAGCTCTCGATGCGCAGCAGGCGTGGGTGGCGCAGGCGGGCGAGCAGCGTGGCCTCACGACAAAAGCGGGCGTACAGCTGACTCCCCGCGGTCGAGCTGGCCTGCGCCAGGGTCAGGAGCTTCAGCGCCACCCTGCGACCCGAGAACAGATCCTCAGCCAGGTAGACGCGCCCGACGCTGCCTGAGCCAAGCAGCGGCCCCAGGCGATAGCGCCGCAGGAACAGCGCTGCCTCCGCTGGAGCGCTCGCTGAGGGTCCGCTGCCAAGGAGAGCGCGCCCCTGCACGTACTCCACCGGCCCGCGCACTCTTCGCGCTGCTCCACACCATGCCGCATGCTGGCCAAACAGGCGCAGTGCCAGCTCGGGCTCGTCGAGCAGCAGCAAGACTTCGATCAGCTCCGCCTCTACGCCTTGCAGCGCTGCGGCGTCGTCGGGACGGGGCGGCAGGAGCAAGCGGCGCGCTGCCTGCAGCTGGACCAGGGCGGCCTCAACCTCACCCCGCCAACCAAGGAGGCGAGCGCAGCTGCGATGGGCAGCGATCCGCTCATCGCGCAGTCCGGCCGAGGCCGCAGACGGGCTTCTGCTGGCCAGATAGTGTTGATAGTCGAAGATGGCCTGCTGCCACTTTCCGCGCGCTTCTTCCAGGCGGGCGCAGCCCAGCAGATCGTCGGCCCGGCGCAGCAGCGCGAGCGCAGCGTCCACATCATCGAGCGACAGGCGGAGCTCTGCGGCCTCACGCAGGGCGCGGGCGGCCTCGCAGACCTCGGCGGCCTGTCGGCGCTGCGCAGCCGGTGCCGACTTGAGCGCGGCGAGCAAGAGCGGGACGCGCGGACGGTCTGGCAGGCGGAGGGCAAACGACAGCTCGGCCAGCTCATCGCCTTGGTGGTGGGCGATGGCGGCGGCTTCCGCGAAGCCCCCGCTGCGCGCATACAGCTCGCGGGCTCGCATCAGCTCACCTGCCTCAGCCAGGAGCGCAGCGGCGGCAGGCAGATCCCCCGCTGCCAACAGCGCTTCCAGGCTCGCTGCAGATGAAGTTGATAACGCCACGCGGGACCCCGCGGACCCGAGCCACCGGGACCTGATAAAAGCTATCAGAGCCAGGCGCCCGCTTGGGTATTGTCATAGCCATGGCGTCTCTTCCGCCTGGCGATTCCTCCCTGCTCCCCGCGGATGCCGCGGCGCAGTCGGCGTCCCTGCCGGGTGGAGCCCTGGCCGACAACCTCCTGCACTTCGTCCGTGTGCTGCGCGCGGCGGGCCTGTCGCTGGGGTCGGCGGCAGTGCTCGATGCCCTGCAAGCGCTCACGCTCTTGGATCTCGGGCGGATGGACGATGTGCGAGCCTGCCTGCGCGCCCTCTTTGTCCACCGCCGCGAAGATCTAGAGCTGTTTGAGCAGGCCTTCCGGCTGTTTTTTCGCGCGCATCAGGAGCTGCACAGCGCGCTGTCGCTGCTGCTGCCGCAGAGCCGGCTGGCCGAGCAGAATGTGCCGGCCAATATCTCGCGGCGGGTGGCTGAGGCGCTGCCCCCACCGTCGGCCCGCCTGCAGCCGCGGCGTCCGCCGCAAGCCCAAGAGCAGCTGGAGCTCGATGCCAGCCTGACCGCCTCCAGCCTCGAAGTCCTGCGCCAGCGCGACTTTGCCGAGATGTCAGCGGCCGAGCTCCAGCGAGCACGTCGCATGCTCTCCGGTCTGCGCTTTGCCGTGCAGCCACAGCCCACCCGGCGGCTGCGGTCAGCCCAGCGGCACGAGGTCCGCGCTCGCTTGGATCTGCGTCGCATGCTGCGGGCCAGCCTGCGCAGTGGGGGCGTCGATCTGCCGCTGTGCTACCGCGCGCCGCGCCGCCGAACGCCGCCCCTCGTCGTGCTCTGCGACATCAGCGGCTCGATGAATCGCTATACCGAAATGCTGATGCGCTTCGCCCACACCCTGATGACGGCGCGCGAGCGGGTGCAGGTCTTTCTGATGGGCACGCGCCTGAGCGTGGCGACCCGCTGGCTGCGCGGCCGCGATGTGGATCTGGCACTTAGCCGCTGTGGCAAGCAGGTGCAGGACTGGGGAGGCGGGACTCGCCTCGGGCACTGCCTGCGCGAGTTTAACCACCGCTGGTCGCGCCGCGTGCTAGCTCAGGGCGCCGTCGTGCTGCTGATCAGCGATGGCCTGGAGCGCGAGCCCGAGATCGATCTTTCGGCGGAGGCACAGCGCCTGCGTCGCTCCTGCCGGCGACTGGTGTGGCTAAACCCGCTGCTTAGCTACGCTGAGTTTGTGCCCCGCGCCCAGGGCATCCGCGCTCTCTTGCCGCACGTCGACGAGTTTCGTCCCGTCCACAACCTCGAGAGCCTGGAGCAGCTCGCCGAGTCCTTGGCCCGCCCGCCAGCTACGTCTAGGACCAGATAAGAATATAGAAATGTGAACGTAGGTGTATTAACTTGCCATATCGAGCAGCAGAGCTAGCTCGTGCGCTCGCCGGTGCTCGGCGAGGCCGCTTAGGTAGCGCTCGCGCTCGTTTTCGTCGGCGATCTCATCGGCTCCCTGACGCAGGCGGGTCAGCGCTTCCGCCATGATGGCGCGCGCCCCTTCTCGATCCCCATCCTGCAGGTGGGCGTCGGCGGCAACTACCCGGGCGGCGATATCACCGACCCCCAGGCCACCACAGCTGTCGAGGATGCGCAGGGCTTCATCGCCGGCGCTGCGGGCCTCGCTGAGGTGGCCTCGCAAGAGCTGAATCTGGGCCAACAGCGCAAGGGCCTGCGTGTGATGAATCGGCAGGCTGGTCAGCGCCTTGGTTGCTACTTGGGCGGCCGCCTCCGCGTCTTCTAGCTGGCCCTGCGCCAAGAGGCAGCGGGCCTGCGTGAAGCTATGCCCGCCGATTACCCCGGGCCGGCCGTTGCGCTCGCTGGCCAAGCGGCGGCTCGAGATCTCCTCCGCCTCACCGACGCGATCGGGCAAAAGGGCAATGCTCTGGCCCAGATACAGCTCGGTCATCGAGATGTTGAAGGGCTCGTTGAGGCGCTGAGCCAGGAGCAGGTTGTCGCGCAGCGTCTGGATGCCCGCCGCGATGTCGCCGATCCGCACCTGCGCCAGTCCCAGGGCCACCTGGGTCGTGCACAGGATGCGCAGCGCCTCGGTATCCCGCAGCAGGCCGGTGGCTTGCTGCGCCGCGACGACGGCGCGGTGTGCATTCGGCGTGAGGTAGTAACAGAACTGGCTCTCGGCCCACAGGACGGTGCTGCGCGACAGGATGTCGGTGCTCGGTACGCTTTTTACTAGCTCCTGCAGCGAGCGCAGGAGCGGCTCGGCCATCGGTCGCAGGCCGACGAAGCAGAAGATGACGTTCACAAAGCCAGCGCACTGGATATAGGCCGCCGGCTCGCTGCGCTGCGGATCAACGCCAGAGAACAGGCCAAACAGTTTCTGCAGCGGCTCCTGATCCTGCAGGTTGCCGGCGATGACGAACAGATAGGCCAGGGTGCGCAGCCAGCGTCGGCTGCCGTGCTCAAGCTGATCAAGTGCCTCGATGCCCGTCTCGTACGCGGCCGTCCACTGCTCGCCCCACATATGCGCTGCCGACTGCATGGCACGCAGCTGACCTAAGGTCTCAAGCGTCGCGCCGCACGACAGACCCAGCTCGCTGCGATACAGCACACCGTGCAGATCCTGGCGGTCGAAGCACTGCTCTGCGGCGCGGGCGAACAGCATCGCTGCGCGGTCCAGGTCACCGCTGCGCTGGGCGTGCTCGGCCAGCACCATGGCATCGGGCTCGCCGCGCGAGTCCAAGAACTGACCGGCCATGTGGTGTCCAAAGCGGCGATCCGCATCAGCCACCAAGGCGTAGGCGGCATCGCGCAGCAGTGCGTGGCGGAAGCGGTACTCCTTCTCGTGGGCGAAGCGGGTCGTGGCGCTCGGCTCGATCGCTTCATGTCGCACCAGCGTCGCCAGCCACTCGTCGATGTCTGGGTGACTGGTGGTGATACCCAGGATGGCGGCAACCCCGCTGCGCCAGAACGAATCGCCGTAGACCGATGCAGCCAGGAGCGCGTGCCGCGGCCCCGACTCAAACTGTCCGACGCGAGCCTGCAGCATCGCCAGGACTGTGGCGGGCTGGCCGCTCAAGCTGCCTTCGGCTGCGGCGCGGATCAGCTCTTCCAAGAAGAGAGCATTGCCTGCCGACTGCTCGATCATGCGCGTCACCAGGTCAGCTGACACCTGCGGACCCAGCACCTGATGGATCAGTCGCTCACTGGCTTTGCGGCTGAGTCCCTTGAGCGCGATATGCTGAACGTTCTGGCCTTGCCACAGCCCGGTGAAGCGCTGATATACCTCCGGTCGCGCCAGGGCCAGGATGCACAGCGGCGCTCCCCGATTGGCCAGCAGGGCTTCGTGCAGCAAGGCCACGGTCAGCGCATCTGCCCACTGCAGATCATCGAGGATGAAGAGCACAGGAGACTGTCGGCATTCCGCAGCCAGCCAGTCGAGGAAGGCGCGCTGGATGCTCTCACGCATGATCTGCGGATCGCGGCGCGCAGCGTGTAGCTCGCTGACTGCGATGTCCTCAAACGACACGCCGCACAGCTCACCGAGGAAGGCCAGGGCGCGCTCGCGGTGGAGGGGCTGCAGGTGCTGCAGCGCGCGCTGCCGCAGCGCGGCTTGCTGAGCTGCCAAGGGCTCGCTGCTCTGGATGTTGCAGAGCTGCCGCAGCGCATGGGCCAGGATGCCGAAGGGGGCACCGGCGCTCATCATGTCGCCGCGGCCCATCAGCACGGTGATGCCGACGTTTTGCTTCTCGATGCGGCGGAGGAATTCGTGACGCAGGCGCGACTTGCCAACGCCGGGCGGAGCAGTCAGCACGAGGCCCAGCGGCTCGGACTCGTTGATGCAAGACCACAGCTGGGTCTCTAGCATGGTCAGCTCGGCATCCCGTCCGACGCAGCTTGTCGGCTTACCCAAAAGTGGCCGCTCGACGTCTTCTGCCTTGGCTTGGCCCAGCAGCAGCACATCCGGGCCACCAAACTGCAGCACAAAGCGATCGCCGAGCAGACGCGCGCTGAGCTCATCGAGCCAGACGCCAGACGTCGCGCGGCTGGTGCCTGGTCGTGAGGAGTCAGCGCGACGATGGAGCAAGCGCGCTGCTCGGTCTGCGACTTCGCCCAGGGTCGTGGTGCCTTGCGAGGTACCGCGCCCGGTGGCGACCACGACCTCAGCGCTCGGCCAGGCGTCCTTGATCAGCAGCGCGATGCGAGCCGCACGAACCGCCTGGTCGTTGGCGCTTGGGGTAGGCGGGACGCTAACTACCATGCTGCCGTTGAGCAAGACCTCGGCTTGGACGCCGAACGAGTGCAGCATGACCAAGAGAGAGTGCCGGCGGTCCGAGGACAGCTGCTCCGAGCTGGCCACGCCGCCCTGCGGCATGATCACGGGACCCTCGGTGGGGGTGGCGATGACTAGGCTGATCAGCGCCTGTTCTCGCTCTGCGAAGCTCGGTGCGCGGCGCAGTCGCTCTTCTAGCTCCGGCATCGGCTCGCGCAGGCTAAGCCGTAGCTGGCCGAGCTCTGAGAGTAGCTGCGTCGCCGAGGCAATGCGGTGGACTGGATCCTTGACCAGCATGCGCTGGATCAGCTCACTTACGGACAGCGGCACATCGGGGCGGCGCGCCGTAATTGGACGCACGTCTTCGAACAGGATGCAGACCAGCAGGGCATAGATCTGCTCGCCCTCGAAGGGTGGCTCACCCGCCAGACACTCGTAGAAGATGCAGCCCAGCGAGTAGATGTCGGTGGCTGGCGAGATCTCTTTTTTTCCCGCGACCTGCTCCGGGGCCATGTAGGCCGGCGTGCCAATCAGGCGGCCGGTCGCGGTCATCGAGTGCAGCGTCGCTGCTCGGCGGGCGATGCCAAAGTCGAGCACTTTGACCGCAGCCGGATCTTTGCCGGGCAGGAAGAGGTTACGTGGCTTCAAATCCCGGTGGACAATGCCTTGCTCATGCACCACCACCATCGTCTCGGCGACGCGGCGCACAAGCTGGACCGCGTCAGCAAGCGGCAGGGGGCCGTGCTCCAAGCGCTGCGCTAGGTCTTCGCCCTCTAGCCACTCCATCGCCAGGTAGCAGTCACCTTCATCGGTCTGGCCGTGTGCGACGTGCGAGACGATGCCGGGGTGATTGAGCTTGGCCAGGATGTCGGCTTCGCGCAGGAAGCGCTCGGTGTCGGCTTTGCTGCCGCCACGAGAGTGCAGGAGCTTGAGCGCGACTGGGCGGTCGTTTAGGAGCTCGCGCGCCCGATAGACAGTGCCCATGCCGCCAGCGCCTGCGATTCGATCGACGATAAAGCGATTCGCAAAGACGCTTCCAGGGCGCAAGATCGACATGGGCTAGCTACTCCGCCATCTATAGTCCATCTATACGCACGAGGGGAACAAACTCTTATATCATGGTGCGCTGGGACGCGGCGCGGCTCGCGGCAGGCTGGGCGGCCTAGCGCTGCATCGCACTGTGGCTGGGCATGGGAAATGAATAGCGGTGGTCATCTTCAACCAGGCATGGTCCTGGACGGTCGTTTCGAGGTCGAGCGGCATGTGGCCGATGGTGGGATGGGAAGCATCTTTCGGGCCCGGGATCGGCGAACACTGAAGTGGGTGGCCATCAAAGTGCTGCATGATTTGGGGCCGCAGGATCGCGTGCGCTTCTTCCGAGAAGCGCGTCTACTCTCAGAGCTACGCCACCCGCGAATCGTCAGCTACATCGCCATCGGCTCGCTGGAAGGCGAGCCCTATCTCGCGCTGGAGTGGCTAGAGGGACACGACCTCAAGACCCACCTGCAGCAGCATGGTCGCTTGCCCGTTGCGACCTCGCTGCGCGTGCTGCGCGGCCTCGCCGAAGCCCTGCGCGTCACGCACGCCCGCGGCATCCTGCATCGCGACTTGAAGCCAACCAATGTGTTTCTGCGGGGTGGAGCGCCCGAGGCGGTGCTGCTGATCGACTTTGGGATTGCGGCGGGCCCGGGGGGGTTTCGCATCACGCGGACCGGCATGATCGTCGGCACGCCGGAGTACATGGCGCCTGAGCAGACGCTGCGTGCACCGCGCCTGGGACCCGAGACCGACATCTATGCGGCAGGCTGCGTGCTGTTTGAGTGCCTAACCGGGCGGCCTCCCTTCGTCGCCAGCGGTGTGCAGGCGCTGTTTGAGCAGATCAAGCAGCAGCCGCCGCCCGAGCTATCGGAGTTCATCGTAGGGGTGTCGCCAGGGCTGCAGGAGCTAGTGTCGCGGATGATGGCCAAGTCGCCGGCCGAGCGCATCCCCAGCGCCGACGCGCTGCTTCGTGTGCTCGATTCGCTTGAGGCTCAGGAGCGGTAGGCGGCGGCGAGGACGCTGGTGTCTTCCAGCGTCAGGATGTGGCAGATCTCGTCGCCACGGAAGGTCAGAACTGTCACCCAGTCGAGGTCGCTGGCGACCTGGCCGCTGCGCTTGACGCGCATGCTCTCGCGGCCCACAACGGCGATCTGGTCGCCACCTTGCAGATAGTTCGTGATCTCGATCGACAGCATCTCAGCGACTTCGCCCTGCCGCTCGAAGTACTGCTGCAGACCTGCTTTGCCGCGAAATGTGCCGGAAAGGGGTGTCCCCTCGGCAATCGTCAGCTGGCAGATGACATCGTCGCTGACCGTGGCGAACAGCAGGTCGCCGCTGCCGGATGAAGTGAAGGCGGCAAAGATCTCTTTTACACGGGCGAGGCGGTCGAGCATTTTCAACTCCTCCTGGGTTAGCGGCTGCGCAGTACGGCGCAGAGCCGCTCGGTGATGCTGGCCACGTGAGGTGGCAGGTTCATAGTGATGTGGTTGCCCGGCGTGGTCACGGTCTCTAGGTGGCGGAAGAAGGGCTTCCAGACATGCTCCAGCCCAACTGGGTTGACGCCGTCGGGCTCGCTGGCCTCGAACAGCAG
Organism: uncultured Myxococcales bacterium; assembly: GCA_964628555.1. Classification (GTDB taxonomy): domain Bacteria; phylum Myxococcota_A; class Polyangia; order Palsa-1104; family JAEUJZ01; genus JAEUJZ01. The sequence continues at coordinate 13,659 of CAZVMD010000110.1, forward strand.
GCCTGCCAGGGGCAGTGGGCAAGGCTGGTAGGTCAGCAGGGCCTCAAAGTTGGCGCGAAACAGCTGCAGGAAGTGGCGAATACTCTCGACGCTGGCGTCGGGCGGAAGCCGCTCCTTGGCGCCGTTCTGCTGCAGGAAGTAGTGCAGCATCTCGTCGTCGCTCATCCGCGACAGCTGCTGCAGGTGCGCATCGCTGCTCTCACCGTGCGACAGCAGGTACGAAAGGATCTCGGCATCGCCGCGGAAGCCGGCTGGCATGGCGCCCGGACCTGGACTGTCGATCATCACCAACAGATCGATCTGCTCGCCCTGCCCTAACAGCAAGCGCGCCATCTCGAAGGCGAGCACACCGCCAAAGGAGGAGCCGCCCAGGCGGTACGGACCGTGTGCTTGCACCGTGCGGATCGCCGCTACATAGCTGGCCGCCATTTCAGCGACACTGGTCAGCGGAGGCGCTTCGCCATCCACGCCTTGGGCCGTGATGCCGTACACCGGGACAACCGCTGCGAGGCCTGCTGCCAGTGCTTGATAGAAGTAGACGTGACCGCCGACTGGGTGCATCAGAAATAGCGGGCGCGCGTCGGCCGGCCCAGCCGCGAGTCGCACTAGCCGCTGTGCGGCACTGGGGACGCTTGGGGCCTGCCCCAGGCTGCGTGCCAGCTCGGCCACGTTGGGATTTTCTAGGAGGACGTGGGCAGGAAGAGGCACGCGCAGCTCGCTGCGCAGCGCTTGCGAGAGCTGCACCGCGAGCAGCGAGTCGCCGCCGAGCGCGAAGAAGTTGTCGTGGATTCCCACTTGATCCAAGCCCAGGTACTTGGCCCACTGCTCAGCAATCGCGCGCTCGCACTCGTTGCGCGGTGCTGCGAACGGGACGCTCATCGTCGGGCGGGGATGACGTCGGCGGCCTGCCTCGCGACTTCCGACCGACTCGCGTCGCGCGGGAGCTGAGCTGGCACCGGCTGGTCCGGATCCAGCTCGGCGATCGTTGGCTGCACCGCCCGCTTCCAGCGACCGGGCGTCAGCCGCCCCCGCGCGGCGCGGTAGCTTGGCCGCCGCCTCCATCGGCGAATCGCTGACGGCCGGGCGCTTGCCCATGCGTGTCTCCAGCGGCAGCTTGGAGACCAGCACGTGCGGTCGGCGAGCCGCCAGGATCAGCTCGAAGAGCTCGACGCCCTCGGTGGGCAGCAGATAGTCCTTGGTCACGTCGTCGGGTTCAGCGACTGACAGACTGGCGACCTCGCCGCGCAGCACGATGACCACCTTACCGATGTGGCGAGCCCGCGACAGATACGACAGCGCAGGGCTGACATCGCTAAGCGGAAAGAGGCGCTTCGGCAGAGGGCGAAACTCGCCCAGCTCAGCGCGCGCAATCACGTCAGCAAAGCGCAGACCCAAGCGCGGCAGCGAGCTCAGATAGCCGACCGCGCAGAACGATGCCCCACGGGCGAACAGCGACAGCGCGATGGCGCGACCTTCCAGCGCATCGCGCACGCCGAGCTCAACGAAGCGCCCATGTGGCGCTAGTACGGCCAGGCTGCGCTCAAGGAGCACGCCGGATAGCGAGTTGAGCACGACATCGACGCCCTCTCCGCCCGTGCGGCTGAGCACCTCATCGGCGAAGCTGGGCGTGCGTGAGTCCATGACGTGCTCAACCCCCTGCTGCCGCAGGTAGTCACGCTTCTCTTCGCTGCCAGCCGTGGCGAAGATCTGCGCACCGCTCTGCTGCGCGATCTGCAGCGCTGCCAGCCCGACTCCACCGCTTGCACAGTGGATTAGCACACGCTCTCCCTGACGCAGGCGGGCCAGCTCCTCGAGTGCATAGGTCGCCGTGACGAAGGCCACCGGCAGGGTCACGGCATCGATCTTGTCGATGTTGCGTGGCTTGGGGCGCACCGTCTCGGCTGGCAAGCAGACCGATGTCGCCAGACAGCCCGTCCCGATGGCGATAACTTCCTCGCCAACGCTGAGCCCAGTGACCTGCGCGCCGACGTCGAGAATGCGGCCCACGCACTCAAAGCCCAGGCTCGGGGCTCCGCCACCCGGGGGCGCAATCAGGCCGAGGGCGGCCATTACGTCTTTGTAGCTTAGAGCCACGGCATCCACTTCGATCTCGACCTCATCCGGCCTCATGGCCGGGCGGGAGACTCGGTGCTGAATTACTGAGTCCAGCTGGCCTGGCGTGGCGATGGTAATCACGTCGCTGTACACGCTTATCCCCTCTCCGTGGAATCGAGCGGCGCGGCTGCCGAACGCACGAGCTGCAGATCCTCGATGTTCAGTAGGAGCTCACCGCTTGGACTGAAGAGTCGCAGCTGGGCTTGTAGCGAGCGCTCGTTCTGCACGCTCTGGCTCTGCACGAACCCAGTCGCTCCCAGACGGCCAAGGACGCAGACGCCAGCTAGCGAGATCGCGGCAAGGCTCGGCGATGCAGGGCCGAGCAGCTGTGAGCTGACCGCCTCTAGGATCGCGGGATGCAGGATGTACTGGGCAGCTTCCGCCGTCGCCTCGGCAGGCAGACGGAATGTCGCGAGCGCTGTCTGGGCCGGCGGGGCGGTTGCATCGCGTTCTATCGCCGGCCCCGCAGCAAGTGCGGTCTCTGTGGCCGCAGTGGGCTCAAGCCACTTTAGGCACTGAAAGCGCGTCGCCGGCGAAGCTGGACCTGCGGCAGCGCTGAGCTCGCCTTGTCCGGCCGCCTGGGGGGGCGACTCTCGCTGCGGCAGCGCCAGCGCGGGCCCGGCCGCCTGTTTTTGATCGGCGGCTGAGGCGACGCTGACATGGGCCAGCGCATGCTGCTGCCACGTGCCATCGTCGCGCTGACTTTCGAACAACAGGCTAAGCTCGCCGCGATCTTCCTGGACGAAGGTGCGCAGGATGACCTCGTCTTCGTCCGTCCGCATGAGGGGCTGCAGCAGCTGCAGCTCGCGAATTAGCAGCGGCAGGTTCAGCCCACGGGTCAGGGCCAGCGCACAAGTCAGCTCCAGATAGGTCATGGCCGGCAGTGGGCTGTTTGAACTGGCTGCGCCGTCGGATCTTGGGGCGGAGAACAGCCAGTGATCGCGGCCTAGGACCGTGCTATAGGCCCCACCGCGGGGCGTCGATTCCCAGCCCTGCAGCAGCGGATGCGGGTGGAGTGTGGTGCGGTAGGTCTCTTTCTTTTGGTGGGCGTAGCGCGCGGCTGCACCGATCTCGCGCCAGCCGTCCCAGTCCACCGAGATGACCAAGCGACCCTCTTCCCCATGTCGCGCAGCGGCAAAGGCATCAAGGAAGCTATTGGCGGCGGCGTAGTCGGCCTGACCAAGCCCACCCAAAATGGCGGTGAGCGATGAGCAAAGGAGGAAGAAGTCGATAGGCACCTCGCGCAGTGCGGACTCAAGGGCTAGGGTGCCCTGCACCTTGGCGCGGAGGATTTGCAGCGAGCTCTCGCGGCTGCGACCATGCAGCATGCCGCCGGTGGCGACCCCGGCCGTGTGTACGACACCGTCGAGGGTGCCGTAGCGGCTGAGCGCTAGCTCGATCAGCTGGCGGGCCTGCTGCGGATCGCTGACGTCGGCCGGCTGCACCAACAGACCTCCGGCGCTGCTGCGAATGCGCAGATACTTTTCCAGTCGTAGGCGCCTCTCATCACTCTTGGGCTGAGCCAGGATGTGTGGCCAGTCACTCTCAGGGGGCGTGCCGCCTCGGCTGGCCAAGATCAGGCGAGCGTTGTAGTTGACCGCCAGGTGCTCGGCCAGCGTCAGGCCAATGCCTCCCAGCCCGCCGGTGATCAAATAGACACCACCCATCTGCAAGAGCGGTAGCGGCTGTGGCTCGATCTCGCCCAGGGACTCGTAGACCGGGTGCAGGCGCTCACCGGCTCGGAAGGCGACCAGCGGTGTGCTGTGGCTGGCCACCAGCTCGCTGTGCAAGAGCGTCGCGACATCGGCCGTGAGCATCTCGTGCTGCGCTAGATCGATCTGACGGAACGGTAGCTCGGGATACTCCACAGGCAGCACCTTACCCAGCCCGCACAGCATCGCGGAGAGGGGATGACTGGGCTTGCCGCGCGCCGCCACCGCTCCCATGGTGAGCACGTTAAGTGGCAGGCTCAGCCGGCCCGTCGCGCTGAGGCTCTGTACCAGAGCAACGACGGAGAAGTAGCCGGCCGCCAGCCCGGCATCGACCGCATCCGCGCTGCTGGGGGCGCTGAGTGCGAAGGCGTGCACGATGGCTTCTGGTGGATCGCTCTGCAGGTCTTGCCACAGCGCGACGAAGTCACTGACGTGGTCTGGGCGAAGCTCGTAGCGCGAGGGGGCGAGCTTGCGGAACGCGGCCCCGGCTTGCACCCAGAGCGTCTGATCTCCCAGGCGGGCCAGCAGCTGATTGATCAGCTCGGCCGGCTCGGCAAAGACGATCCAGCGACGGATCGGCTTGCCCGGACTGAGCCCGGGGGCTGGGCGCCAGACCGGTGCGTAGAGCCAGCCCAGCGGACCCTGCGCGCGGGCCACCGCCGCTTCCACCTGGGGAGAGCCGGCCAGCGCATTTTTCGGATCGAGAATCGCCTGCCCGTGCATCGTCAAGTGCGTGCGGCGGCCGGACAGGGTCCCCGAGAAGGTGCCACGCAGCGGCTGCTGTCGTGTCATGCGGGTGTACGTTCCGCTGCCATCGAGCGCATACAGCGCTGTCACGCCGCGGACCCCCCAGAACTTCTTGCGCTCGAAGGGGTAGGTCGGCAAGTGCAGGCGAACCAGCGGCTCTTTTGCGCGCAGTGCTGACCAGTCAACGGCTACGCCAGCGCACCAGGCGGCTGCCACCACACCCAGCGTTCGCTCGCTCTCGGTTACGCCATCATTGGCGCGCCCCAGCGTCGGTAAGGCTGTCAAGCCCGGAGGCCGCTCACTGTGGCGTCGAGCGAGCGCTGCGAGCGTCTCACCTGGGCCGGCTTCGACTAAAAAGGAGGTTCGGCCGAGCAGCGCTGCCAGGGCTTGATCGAAGCGCACCGGGCTACGCAGCTGCTGGACCCAGTAGTCTGGAGTTGCGGCCTGCGTCAGCGAGACAAAGTCCCCGGTTAGGCACGACAAAAAAGGAATCTTGCCGACCTGCAGGCGGATGCGGCTGCAGGCGCGGGCAAAGCGGTCGAGGATCGGCTCCATCAAGCGAGAGTGGAAGGCGTTCGAGGTGCGCAGGCGGCGACCTTCCAGCCCGCGCTGTGTTAGCTCCTGCATGACGGCGTCTATGGCCGGGATCTCGCCACTTAGCACACACTGGCTGGCGCTGTTGATCGCCGCCAGATCCAGTCCGGGCCGGAGCAGCGCGCGGGTCTCGGCCTCGCACAGCGGCACTGACAGCATGGCCCCAGCTGGCGTATCGCCCATCAAGCGGCCGCGCTCAGCAACCAGGCCCAGAGCTTGCTCCAGGGTAAACACCTCGGCGAGGCAGGCGGCGACGTACTCGCCCAGGCTATGCCCCAGGAGTCCGGCTGGACGCAGACCCCAGTGCAGAAGCAGCCGGGCCACAGCGTACTCCACGGCGAATAGCACCGGCTGCAGCAGCGCTGTCTGTTCGATCGGCTGACGCTCTTGCAGAGTGCGCAGCAGCGGGATTCCCAGCTCGCGGCTCAGCGTGCGATCGGCGCGGTCTAGCTCGTCGGCAAAAAAGGGCACGTCGCGCGCCAGGGCGACCGCCATGCCGGGATACTGCGAGCCCTGGCCGGGAAATAGGAAGCCCATGGCGGGAGCGGCATCGGGCTTGGTCTGCGTGCTGATCTGGTCCCGCAGCTTGCGAATGGCATCCGCCGCGCTGGCTGCGACCAGGGCATAGCGATGGCGTCGCTCGACCCTGCCGACTTGCAGGGTGTCGGCCAGCGCCACCAGATCCTGTGGCTGCTGTTCCAGATAGGTCGCCAGGTCACTACCGATGCGGCGCACCACTGGCTGCGAGGCCGCCGAGATCGGAATCACCACTGGTCGGGCGCGGCCACTCAGCGCAGGGCGCGGCGGCGGCTCGGCCACGATGACGTGCGCGTTGGTGCCGCCGATGCCAAATGAGCTGACTCCGGCCATCAGGGGACCAGCGGCGGTCCAGCGCTGCAGCTGGGTGTTGACGTAAAACGGACTCTCGGCCAGCGCGATCTCGGGGTTCGGCTTCTCGAAGTGCAGCAGCGCTGGCAGCGCGCGGTGCCGCAGCGACAGCACGGCCTTGATCAGCCCAGCAATTCCGGCGGCGCAGTTCATATGGCCGATGTAGGTCTTGGCCGAGCCGAGGGCGCAGTGAGCGCGCGGTGCCCCACCTGCCCGAAACACCTGATCTAGTGCGGCAAACTCAATGGGATCGCCGAGCGCAGTTCCGGTTCCGTGCGCTTCGATGAGGGTGATGTCGCGTGGCGTCAGGCCGGCGTAGGCCAGGGCCTGCGAGATGACCTCTACCTGGCCAGTGACGGAAGGAGCGGTAAAGCCAACCTTGGCCTCGCCATCGTTGTTGAGGGCGACACCGCGGATGACGGCATAGACATCGTCGCCATCTTCGAGTGCCTCGGCCAGCCGCTTAAGCACCACGGCACCGACCCCATCGGCCGGAACGGTGCCCTGGGCGCGGGCGTCGAAGGCGCGGCAGCGGCCATCGGGCGAGAGGATCATCCCGTCGCGATACCAGTAGCCGACGCGGGTCGGTACGCTGAGCGAGGCCCCGCCGGCAATCGCCATGTCGCACTGAAATGACAGGAGCTGCTGGCAGGCCATGGCTACCGCCACTAGCGAGCTGGAACACGCGGTCTGCACGGCAACACAGGGGCCGCGCAGGCCCAGCTTGTAGGCGGTGCGCGTGGCGACGAAGTCCTTGTCATTGCCGATGATCAGCTGATACGAGGTCAGCGGATCTGCGGCTCCGCTCGGCCAGCGCAAGAGATAGTCGGGGCTGCCGACGCTGGCGAACACGCCGATCAGCCCCTTTTCTAGCTGCGGGTTGCACGCCGCATCCTCCAGGGCTGACAGCGCGCACTCTAGCCACATGCGCTGCTGCGGATCGGTGCGCTCGGCTTCGTGCGCTCCCATGCCGA
>CAZVMD010000111.1:0-20637 GCA_964628555.1 uncultured Myxococcales bacterium
TCGAGCACCTGATGGTCAACCGCGCCATCGAAAACGCGCAGCGCAAGGTCGAAGCCCACCACTTCGACAGCCGCAAGCACCTGCTCGAATACGACGACGTCATGAACCAGCAGCGCAAGAGCATCTACGCGCTGCGCCGGCAGATCCTGGAGGGTCGCCTGACCGGCTTTGATGTCGACGACATCCTCAAGGGCAAGCTGCCCGAGGCAGCCGGCAAGGGCCGCGGGGACGATGAGGAAGAGAGCAGCACACCGCAGGCGGTGTCAGCCGACTCGGTGCGTGAGGAGTACGCGCAGCTGAGCAAGCGCCTGCGACCGATCATGGTCGCCATCGTCAACCACTTCCTCGACAAGCCTGGCTCAAAGGACGGTGAGGACGAGGCCGATGAAGACGCGCAGAGCGAACAGCTGACCGACACGACGTCCGGATCGGGCAAGCTGCGCGACGCACAGGGCCTGACCCATGAGCTGTACCGTCGCTTTGGCTCCGTAATCGACTTCGACAAAACGACGGAGTCGCAAAAAGCTCTCCTCGACCGCGTGGTGCACGAGACTGCGGTGTCGATGATTCAGCAGCGCAAGCGCGTGTACGACTTGGCGTACGAGCTGGTTGAGAAGCTGGTTGTCGAGCACTGCCCCGAGGACCGCCCGTCCGACGACTGGGACATGAATGCGCTGGTCGCCGCCCTCAAGGAACAGTTCAACCTGACGGTGTCGATCAGCGACGGCAACCCCGACCCAGCGGCGATCGCCGATCACGTCTGGGAACAGGTCGAGAAGTTTACCCAGGCCCGGGAGGAAGAGCTGGGGATGGCCTTCCTCTACTTCGCCCGCCACTTCTGGCTGGAGGAGATCGACAAGCAGTGGATCGATCACCTAAAGGCCATGGATGGCTTGCGCGAGGGCATCGGCCTGCGCGGCTACGGCCAGCGCGATCCCAAGCAGGAGTACAAAAAAGAGGGCTACTCCATGTTCATGCAGATGATGGACAGCATCTCGCAGAACGTGGCGCAGCAGCTTTATCGGGTCCGCCTCGATCGTCAGGAAGTGGCCCAGACTGCGCAGGCCGTGCCGGAAGCGAGGCTGCCAGAGTTCCGTCACAAGCAGCGCCGCATCCTGCTGCAGCATGCCTCTAGCCCGACCTCGGGGGCGGAAGACGAAAAGAGCACCCGCGATGCCGCCCGCGACGATCAGAGCGAAGAGCAGGGCGGGGCCTTGCCCGCGAAGGCCAACAAGCAGCCTTCGCGCCGGGACGACAGCAAGATCGGCCGCAATGAGCCCTGCCCCTGCGGCTCTGGCAAGAAGTACAAGAAATGCCACGGCGCCAGCGCCGCTGGCTGATCGTCCCCGCCCCCCTCCCCTAGTTACTCTTCCCAGGTCTTCTTATCGGACCTCTCGCCCACCGCTTCACTGAACCTCGACGCCGGGCCCGGCTGCTGGAATAAAATCGGAGCCGGGGCAGTTTTCCTGCACATGTTTGCCAGCAGCAGAAAAAAGGTCGCTGATCGGCGGGCCGAGTTCGAGCGGGTCGCCTTGGTACACGCTGGGGCGCTGTACGGCACCGCGCTGCGCCTGACGCATAACGAGCGCGATGCTGAGGATCTGGTCCAGGATGCCCTGCTCTCGGCCTATAAGTCGTTCGAGCAGTTTGAGCCCGGGACCCAGTGCAAGGCGTGGCTGTTTAAGATCCTGACCAATACGTTCATCAACAAGTATCGTCGCCGTGTGCTCGAATCGAACGTGGCGCAGGCCATGCAGCGCGATGGAGAGACCGGCGTGATGTCGGCCGACACCAAGCGAAGCGCCCGCGACGCTGAGGAGAGGCTGTCTTATTCGCTGATGGGCACCGCCATCCAGCGCGCGCTGGGCGACCTTCCCGACGAGTTTCGCTTGGCCGTTGTGCTCTGCGATGTGGAAGAGTTTTCCTATCGTGAGATCGCCGACATCATGGACTGTCCCGTCGGCACGGTGATGAGTCGCCTGCACCGCGGCCGCAAGCTGCTGCAGACCGCCCTGCGTGAGCACGCTGTCCGCGCTGGCATCATCAAAGAGCTCCCCAGCGAGACGGGCGGGCAAGTCATTCCCATTACTGCCGCGGTGCGCAAAGCCGCCGGCGGTGGCAACAAGGCTTAATCCTCCTCGAATCAACCATGCGTTGCGCAGAGATTGAGCACGAGCTGGGCTGTCTCATCGACGATGAGCTAGCCGCCCCCGAGCGCCGCGAGGTCGAGAACCACCTTGCCGTGTGCCAGGGGTGCCGCGAGCTAGTCAGCGAACAGCGTCAGCTGAAGCAACAGCTTCGTCAGAACCTGGCCAAGCCAGCGACCGATGTGCTGACCGAGCGGCTGTCCCGCTCACTCGATCGCGAGGACAGCCGGCGACGCTGGGCACGCCTGCGACCGCTGGCCGCTACCCTAGTTAGCGTGGTGCTGCCGATCGGTGCCGCGCTGGCTCTGGTGCTGGGCTATGTGCAGACGGTGGAGCCCCTGATCAACGACTCGCTGGTCAAGCATCAGCGTAACCTGCCGCTGGAAGTCACCGGCGGCCGCGAGCAGGTGCAGAGCTGGTTCGATGGCAAAGTCCCGTTTGCCGTTCCGGCGCTGCGCCTAGAGCCGCTGGCCTCGCTGCGCGGTGGTCGCCTGTGTAACCTCGGCAATCGCGACGCCGCGATGCTGCAGTACGAGCAGGGTGGGCGAAAGATCTCGGTCTTTGTCTTCGACGCCCAAGGGCTGCACCTAAGGGCCCAGAACCGCCGCATGATCGGCAACCGTGAGGTCTTTATCGATCGCGCCAGCGGCTACCAAGTGGCGGTCTTCCGCGACCGAGAGCTTGGCTACGCAATCGCTGGCAACGTCGGCGAGCCAGAGTTTGTCAGATTGGTCTCGGCGGCCGTCGGCCAGCCGCCGTAAGATAGTCGCCAGATCCGTGGCGTCCCTCCTCCGCATCGCTGTCCCCCTCTTGGCTGTGTTGTTGTCCTGTACCGCGCCGCTCGCTCAGGCGGCGGGGACACGTCGGGCTGCGCCGGCCGGCCCCCTGGATACGGCTCGTCGCGCGGTGCTGGCCTATCAGAGTGGCGACTACGCCACCACGCGCAAAATGCTGCTTGGCTTGGCTGACAAAGGGGCGCTGGCGCCGCTGCGCAGCCGCGACTACCTGCTGTACCTGCTCGCCGAGAGCGAGCTCCTGCTGGCCGAGGAGACCAGCGATCGCCGCCTGCTGCAGAGCGCGCTGCGTCACCTGCGTGAGCTTGAAAAAATCGGCAGCAGTCCGCTCGTCCCCTTGGCCCGCGTTCGCCTCGCTGACTGCCTGCTGAAGCTAGCCCCTGACGGCAAGTCGGATAGCGAAGTCAGCAGCCTGTTTCGCGCCGCTCTGGCCGCCAGCCGCGGCGACACCGACACCGCCGTGCTGCGCTTCCGCCTAGGCGAGATCGCCGAGCGTGCCGGCAAGAAAAACGATGCCCGCGACCACTGGCGCAAGCTCTATGTCGAGCTGCCGCTGCACCCGCTCGCCGGGCCCGCGCGGGAGCGCCTGCACAAGCTCGATGCCGCTGTAAAGCTGGAGGTCAGCGAGCGCATCGCCCGCGCCAAGAACCTGCTGTCGGGTCATCGCTGGTTTGATGCAGTCAGCGAGCTGCGTGCCATCCCGGCCGATGCGGGCTCTGCCCTGCGCGACGAGATCGAGTACTGGCTAGGAACCAGCATCTATCGCACGCGACGCGACTACCCGCAGGCGGCCGAGAAGCTGCTGACCGTCGCCACCCGCCTCAAGGGAGAGCGCCAAGCCGAGGCCATGTTCCACGGCGCCCGCGCCCTGTCACGCGCTGACAAGGATGATGAGGCCATTTCCAGCTACCGCGCGCTGGTCAAGGCCCACCCCAAGTCGCACTGGGCCCCGGAGGCTTCGTTTCTGGCTGGCTGGGTCGAGTGGAACCGGACCCGCTATCGCGAAGCGGTCGTCAGCTTGCTCGACACGGTGCGCAGCTACTCGGGGCCGTTTGCCGAGGAAGCCCGCTGGTACATCGGCTTCTCGCGCTATCTTCTGCATGCCGACAGCGACGCGCTGGGTGACTTCGAGCTGCTGACGCGGCGCCCGGGTCTAATGGGGCAAAAAGGGGCCTACTGGGCCGGCATGACCGAGCTCCGTCTGGGCCAGAAGGCGGCGGCAATCACTCGCTTTCGCCGCTTGGTCGAGTCGCATCCGTTCACCTTCTATTCGCAGCTAGCGCGCCTGCGCCTGCGCGAGCAGGGGGTGCAGCTGGGGCCGTTCGGCGACGCTGCCGCCAGCGAGTCGGGCGACGGCCTGACCCCTTGGCCCGACAAGCCCGATGCCGCGCTCTTAGCCGATAGCCGGCTGCAGCGGGTCAGCGAGCTCTTGCAGCTTGAGCTGCGCTGGGAAGCGGCGCAGGAGCTCCGTCGCGTCGAGAGTGCGCTGATGCATGAGTACACCTCGGCCCGCGCGCTGCCGACGCTGATCGGGCTATACACCCGCGGCGAGCAGTTTCAGCGCCCGCACCTGCTGGCCGAGGTCCATGGCGCTTCGGCCCTGCGTCGCGATCCGCACCGCGTGCCGCAGGCGCGGCCATTTTGGGAAGCCAAGTACCCCTTGGCCTACCGCAGCCTGGTTGAGCGCTTTACCCCGACGGGAAAGAACCCCCCGCGCTATCTTTACGCCATCATGCAAAAGGAGTCGGCGTATAACCCGCAAGACATCTCGACCGCCGATGCCATCGGGCTTTTACAGATGATTCCGCCGACTAGTCGCCGGGTGGCCAAGTTCGTCGGGCGCCCGTACACCGACGACATCCTGTACGACCCCGAGGGGAATATTCAGTTTGGTGCCTGGTACATCGGTCATCTGCTGCAGAAGTTCAAGGCGCAGGTGCCGCTGGGAGCCGGCAGCTTCAACGCCGGCCCGCGCGCCATGATGCGCTGGCTCGACAAGAACGGCGACCGCGCGCTCGACGAGTTCATCGAGCTCTGCCCGTATCGCGAGACCCGCGAGTACATGAAGAAGCTGCTCGATATCTACGCTCACTATGTCTATCTGTGGGATCGACAGGACTACCTGCCCAGCCTGACCATCGACCGCAAGTATCTGACCCCGGCCGACGACGGAATTGACTACTGATGCGGGCCGGCAAGGCTGCTATCGTGCGGCCATGCTCAAGCTCTACGGACACGATACCTCGCCCTACGTTCGTCGGATTCGCGTGCTTCTGGCCGAGCTCGACCTGCCGTTTTCGCGCGACAGTCGCTCATGGACAGTGGCCGACGCCGAGGTGCTGCGGCTAAACCCGATGCTGCGCGTGCCGGCCTTGGCCGCGCCGCGCGCCGATGGCTCGACGCAGCTCTTGCTCGACTCCAAGATCATCGCCGCCTTCCTCTATGCCCAGCGTCAGGCCGATCCCCGCCCGCTGCCGGCGCAGTCACCGCCCATCGCGCCGACCCTGTTTAGTGAGCCGACCCGCTGGGATGAAGAAAACCTGCTTGCCATGATCGACGCCGCAACCGACAGCATGATCAACGTGTTCGTGCTGGAGCTCGACGGCATCACGCGCGAAAAGTCGCCGTACCTGCAGCGCCAGCAGTCGCGCACCGAGTCCTGCCTACGCTTCCTCGATGCTCAGCTCGGAGAGCGGGCGACGCTGCGCGCCGATCACTACAGCTACCTCGACATCGCGCTCGCTTGCTCGCTGGACTGGATGATCTTCCGCGATCGCTATCCGGTCGCTCAGCACAAAAACCTGAGCCGGTTCTTGGCGCAGCACGCCGATCGACCGTCGCTGGCTAGCACCCACCCACGCCTGGCCAGCAGCACCGCCTTGCCGAAGGCCGGCGGGCAGTAGACGGCCGCAGCCTGGTGACGCCTTCGCCTACAAGAGCTGCAGCGGCGCCGCCGTCACCAGATCCAGGAACTCTTGCCGCGTCGGTAGCTGGTCGACAAAGATGCCGCGCATGGCGCTGGTCACCAGGCGCGCCTCATGCGCCTCGACGCCGCGCGCCGCCATGCACATGTGCAGCCCCTCGACGTAGGCCGCCGAGCCTAGCGAGTCGAGCCGCTTGAACAGCAGCTCGGCCAGCTCGTGCGTGAGGTCTTCCTGCAGCACCGGCCGCCGCGCCATCAGCCGAATCAGCCGCGACAGCTTGCTGATACCGACCACGCGATCGCGCGGGATGTAGGCCAGCGAGACGCGATACACGACCGGCAGCAGGTGATGCGGACAGAGGCCGAAGCAGATGTTGTGCTTGCTGATGACCATGTGGTCATAGCGAGCCGGGAACGTCTTGCTGACCAGATCGTCGATCTCGGCATTGATCTCAGCGACGGGGCGCACGAGCTCCTGCGCCGCTTTGGCCGCTCGCTGCGCCGTCTCGCGAAAGTTGTCGTCGTCCTGCGTGTTGTAGCCCATCAGGGCATAGGCTTTGAGGATGTCTTGGTAGGCGCGCTCTAACAGAGCGTGCGCTTCTGAGTTCGGCATGCGCGAATCCGTATGAGTGGTTGGAGCTGCGGCTTAGGAAGTGGAGCTGCAGCTTAGATAGATGCCGCCTGTGCGTCCTGCGCAACGCGCGAAAGCAGAGCACTTACCCAGGCCGACAGCGCTAGTCCAAGCGGCGCGCTGGCATCGACTAGCTGCGCCTCGTCGTAGCCGTCGAGCTTGAGCTTGCCGAGTAGGGTGGCCGGCAGCAAAAGCGAAAAGGGTGCGAAGCGGATCTCGCGGTGCGACAGAATGTGGGTAAACGGCGGCAGTGGCTGGGCTGTCGCCAGCACGCTGGCCGCGGGTCGCGCCGACAGGCCCAGCTTTTCGCGCAGCAGGCGCCTCAGCCCGGACTCGATCGTCTCGGCCGGCTGGCCGGCAACCGCCTCGGTCAGCCAGAGGCTCGGGGGTTCCCACAGCCCGCCCCATAGCCCGCTGGCTGGGCGCCGCAGCAGCAGCACCGGCGAGGCGAGCCGGGCTGGCCGCGGCTGTGGCGACAGGATCACGCTGACCGCCTGCACCACCGGGATCGGCCGCGCTGCCTTGGGAGGGGGAAACAGCTCCTGCTGGCTGCGGGCCCGCGCCTCACACGAGGCCGCGAGCGGGCACAGCAGGCAGCTCGGACGATGCGGTGTGCAGACCGTCGCCCCGAGCTCCATCAGCGCCTGGTTGAAGTCGCCGACGTCGTTTTGGGCCACAGCGGTGTCGCTCCCCGCGCTGCTCTCGGCGGGCAGGATCTCCTCGGCGAGGCGCCAGTAAAGACGACGGGCCGCGGTCTGCTCCGGTCCGGCCGGGATGGCGAACAAGCGCGACAGCACGCGAGTGACGTTGCCATCGAGGATCGGAGCGCGCTCGCCAAAGGCAATGCTGCGAATGGCGCCCGCCGTGTATGGGCCGATCCCCGGCAGCGCTTGCACCGACGCGGCGTCACGCGGGAAGCGACCGCCATAGCGGATAGCGACCTCACCAGCGGCGGCGTGGAGGTTGCGCGCCCGGGCGTAGTAGCCAAGCCCGCTCCACAGCGCCAGCACATCATCCAGCGGAGCGCTGGCCAGCGCCTCGATGGTGGGAAAGCGGGCCATAAAGCGCGCGTAGTAGTCGCGCACGGTATCGACGCGCGTCTGCTGCAGCATGATCTCCGAGATCCAGATGGCGTAGGGATCCCGGCTGCGGCGCCACGGCATATCGCGATGGCCTCGTCGATACCAAGCCAACAGCGCCGAGCGCAGCTCGCTGCGCTGCCGCGGCGAGAGCGCGATGGCCGGCAGCTCATCGGCGGCAGAGCGGGTCCCAGAGCGGCGAGAAGAAGCAGGCATGCGTCAGCGACTGGCGTGCTCGACGACGATCACGGTGCCGATGCCGCCCCGCACGGCAAAGTCGCCCTCGACGCGCAAGCGGCGCGGCGCGATGGCGGCGATGATGTCATCAGCGATCCGGTTGGTGACCTTTTCGTGAAATGCCCCCTCATCGCGATACGACCACAGGTAGAGCTTGAGCGACTTGAGCTCAATACAGAGCTCGTTGGGCACATAGCTGATGCGGATGGTCGCGAAGTCCGGCTGGCCGGTCAGCGGGCAGAGGCAGGTAAACTCTGGACAGTCAAAGCGGATCTCGTAGTCGCGCTCGGGCTTGGGATTGGCAAAGGCCTGTAACTGCTTGGAGGGCTTGGTGGACATCGATCGCGATTCCTCTTTTTGGAGCCAGCGCACCTGGTGCCGGCTCAAAGTCCATGCGGCAAGGTGGAGGCTGGCTAGGCGGCTCGCAGCACCGGGCTGACCCAGCGCAGGCTGGCGAGGAATGGGCGCAGATCAGCCCAGTCAAAGGCCAAGCTGCCCTGCCCGACCAGCTCGCCGTCGCTATCGAACAGCTCACCGGGGAGCGTCGACATGGTGTGGCGGAAGTCGAGCAGCCGCACATCCTTCTGCCCGGCGAAGCTTAGGGCATGGCCGCCGAGGTCGCAGCTGAACTCGTAGCGGATGACACGCAGATGCGGCCAGATCCACAGGCTGCCATGCACGGGGGCGGCGGCCGTCACACCGTCGATCTCAGCCTGCCCGCTTAGCTCGGTTCGTCCCTCGCGCAGATAGGCTCCCAGCGACTCGGCCACGACGTGCAGGTGGACCTGCATCCGGCGCTCGCCCTCAGGGAAGCCAGCGGCGTGCAGAGCGATGGTCCCGGTCATGGTCTCGTCGAAAGCGAAGCCAGGTACGCGCTCAGCGGCCGCGAGCGCCTCGCTGCCCAGACGGACACCGGTGGCCAGCAGGCCCTGCAAGCGACCGATTAAGTGTTCGGCTCCCATCGTGTCTGTTCCTCGTTCAACGTTCGATCTGGCCGACGGTGAAATTGCGGCGGGATACCACTTTTTGCGGCTGCGAGAATTCGCAGGCCAGCCCGAGCGCGGCCAGAGCGAGTGCGCACCCAATAGCACAGTTTTTTTCAATCTGGCCGAGCTTCTGCCGCGCTGCCGGCAGACCAGCCCGGCTGACACTCGCCGAGCCCGCTACTGATAGGATGGAAGCGTGAGTCAGCACGGCGGCAGGAAGTATTGGCGAGGAGCGGCGCTGCTCCTCGCTGTGATGGCGATTTCTCCGACGAGCGCGCGAGCCGAGCGAGCCACCGGCGATCCTCTGGCGGCGGGCGTGGCGGACAAGCTAGCGCGCACCAGTCGCGAGCTGCGGCTAGGGCCGCTGACCCAAGATGCCGCGCTGTCCGAGGCAGCCCGGCTGCTGGCCAGCCGCCCTGGCTGTGAGGTGCCGCAGCACGCGCTGGTCCAAGCGGCGCTGTGGCAGGCGGGGGTCGTCGAGCCGGTACATCGGCTGCTGCTCACTCGCTTTGGCACCGCGACGCCAGCCGACCTGCTAGACGGGCTGCCGGCCCAGCTCAAGGCAGCGCTCGGCAGTCGTGGCGGCGGCAGCGGACCGGGACGCTGGTCGCGCTATGGCTTTGCCAGCGTGGCCTACGACGCCGAGATGAGCTGTGGCGTGCTGTTCATTCTGGAGTCGTTCGTCACGCTGCAGCCGCCCCCCCGCAATCCCCCCGTGAGCCCAGCCGCCCTGCCCTTCACCGGCACCCTGCTCCCGCCCTACCGCAAGGCCCGCGTGGTGATCACGACGCCCAGCGGCGAGACCCAGGGTCTGCCTACCCGAGCCGGCGCAGGTCGCGGCCCCGGCGAGCCCTTTGCGAGCGAGCTGCGCTGCGAGCGGGCCGGCAAGTATCAGGTCGAGGTGCTAGGCGAAGATCGGGCTGGGCCGACGGTGCTCGCCAACTTTCCGCTCTACTGTGGGCCACCGCCGCCTGAGTTTGCCAGCCTGGTGGTGGCCCAGCGCAGCTTCGCCAACGCCACTGGCTCGCCGAGCTACAGCTGCAATGGGGACGCGCAGGGGCTGCTGCTCAAGCTGCTCAACGAAGAACGACAGGCAGCGGGCCGCAAGCCCCTGGCGCTGGATGCGCGCCTGACCACGGCAGCGCAGGCGCACAGCGAGGACATGCGGAGCCATCACTTCGTGGCCCATGTCTCGCCGCGCAGCGGTGGGCCCAGCGATCGCGCCCGGCGGGCCGGCATCAGCGGCGGGCGCATCACGGAAAACTTGGCCCAGGCCTCAACGCCGCAGCTAGCGCACAGCGGCCTGCTGGAGAGCCCGGGGCACCGCGCCAACCTGCTCGACGCCGAGGTTGACCACGTCGGCCTCGGCTGCGCAGTAGCCGAGCCGGCGACTCCGGGGCAGCCGCGCACGCTGCTGATTACGCAGCTGTTCGCAGCCTTGACTGCTGCAGCGCCGCCGCCTCCGCAGGCTGCGGCCGATGTGGCTGGCCATGTCAATCGCCTGCGCGCGCAGAGCCAGCTCGCCCCGCTTGTGATCGATGCCCGCTTAGACGAGCTGGCCAAGCAGATCGCCGCCGCACCGCTTGCCGCCGAAGACTACGACAGCCGCGGCGGAGCCATCGTGCAGCAGGCCCTGCCTCGGCTGGCCGGACAGTTTGCCCGGCTACGCCTCGGCATGATCGGCGTGATCACCGCCACCGACTTTGGCCCGGTCCGCTCGTTCATGGAAGGCAAGCTGACCCATCTGGGGGTGGCCGTGCGCCCCTTCCCGGCTAGCGCTAAGCGCGCCGCGGGAGCGACGGGCAGTGCCGGGCCGCGCGGCTTGGTCATCCTCGTGCTGGGCGAGCGCGGCGAAAAACCATAGCCGGCCCGCGGTGGTTCGCGCGAAAATCAGCGTGGGGGACGGCTGCTTGAGACACACGGCGCTAGCTACACGACCCGGTTTTCCGGTACGAAGCGGGGCCATGTTCCCCCGCACCTTCTTGTACTTGTTGTTAGCTGGGCTGACAGGGCTGGTGGCCTGTCCTAGTCCAGCCCCGCAGCCCGACCCGCCGCCGACCCAGGCCAGCGTCGCCAGCCCGCAGGCGAACCCCGACCAGCCGATCGAAAAGACGATTGCCATCGTGGGCACCAGCGACCTGCATGGCTACGTCGAGCCACGCCAGCTACGCGTACGCGGCAAAGATGGACAGGAGCGCTCGGTGCAGCGCGGTGGTCTGCCTCTGCTGGCCGGCTATCTCGACAACCTGCGGGCCCGCCTGCCAGTGCTCTTGCTCGACGGCGGCGACATGTTCCAGGGCACCATCGTGTCGAACATGAGCGAGGGGCAGGCGGTTATCGCTGCCTACAACGCCATCGGCTACCACGCCGCCGCCATCGGCAACCACGAGTTCGACTACGGACCCGCCGGCCCACACTCCGTGCCCAAGGCTGGCACCGACGACGATCCGACGGGTGCACTCAAGGTCCTGGCCAAGGCGGCCAGCTTTCCTTTCCTGTCCGCCAACCTGCTGGACCGCACCACCGGGCAGCCGGTGGCCTGGCCCAATGTCTATCCCTCGCGCATCGTCGAGCTGGCTGGTCTGCGCCTGGGTGTCGTCGGAGCGCTGACCGAAGACACGCCGCGCACCACCAACAGCCTGAACCTGCGCGATGTCATCGTGGCGCCGATCGTGCCCGCCGTACGTCGCGAAGCCGAGAAGCTGCGCCAGCAGGGTGTGGCAGCCGTGATCCTCACCATCCATGAGGGCGCGAACTGCTATGCCTTCAACGATCCGCGAGATACCTCAAGCTGCCACAACAGCGACGAGCGAATCTTCCGCATCGCCGAGGAGCTGCAAGGCGTGGTCGATGCCATCGTCGGTGGACACTCGCACGCTGGAGTAGCGCACTTTGCTGGTCAGGTGCCGATCGTTCAGGCCTTCTCGTACGGCATCGCCTTCGGCCGCATCGATCTGAAGTTCCGCCGCAGCGCCGATGGCAGCTGGCAGGTTGATCGCCCGGCGACGACGATTCACCCTCCGATCGAGGTCTGTCAGGTTGCGCTGCCCACGAGCCCTCCGGCCAGTCCGCCGGAAGCCCCTGCCGCCTCGCTGTCCGAGGCTGCCGCGGCCAAGCCAGAGCCCGGGGCCGCTCCAGCGCGTCGTCCGCCGCAGGCCCGCTGCGATGCCCGCCTGCTTGAAGGCAGCGAGCTGCGTCCAGCCGAGTACGAGGGCCAGAAGGTGGCTACCAGTGCCGAGGTCAGCAAGGCTCTGGCGCCGTTCGTCGAGCGAGCCGAGGCCCGCGCCAACATGCCAGTCGGGGTGACGCTGTCGCAGCGCGTGCGGCGCAACTTCCGCAACGAGTCGGCGCTCGGTCAGCTGCTCGCTGACCTGATGCGCACTGGCGCCTCTCGCGTGGTTGGTCGGCCGGTCGACCTCGCCGTGCAGAACGGCGGCGGCCTGCGCAACGATCTGCCAGCCGGACCGCTGACCTACACGCAGATCTTTGAGGTGATGCCCTTTGATAACCGACTCGCCGTCGTACGCATGACGGGAGCGCAGCTAGTCGAGCTGTTCCGCCGCAATGCCGGGGGTAGCCACGGCGTCCTGGTACCCTCGGGAATGCGCGTCTTGGTGCGCTGCAGCGGCGCCAACCTAGAGCTGTCGCTCACCCGCGACAGTGGCGAGCCGATCGCGCCCGACAAGCAGTACAGCGTCGCGCTGTCCGACTTCCTGGCCAGCGGCGGCGACAACTTCGGCGGGCTGGTGCCGCCCCAGAACGAGCAGGCGACCTCGCCTAACATCACGATGTTCGATGATGTGGTCTTGCGTGAGCTGCTCTTGGAAGAGCTGCAGCGCTACCGGGGTCCGCTGCTCAGCGGCGAGATGGGGCCAGCCCGCGTCACTCTGCCAACGCCGCGGCCGGTGCGCTGTCCGATCGTACCGGGAGCCCCCGCGGCGGCGGCGACCGGCGCTCACTAGGCTAGAACTGCCGCAGCAGCGCCCGAAACTCTGGGCGCTGGCGCTTTTCGTCTACGACCACGACCGTCGGCAGCTCGCTGGAGGTAAGCAGGCGCGTCCGCTGCGGTCCATGGGTCATCGAGCCAAAGAGGATCTCGCCGCTGCGGCCGTGGCACATCATGCAGACGGCGCGCAGCGGATTTAGCGAGAAGGGCTGCGGATTGCAGGTGCCCCCGAGGGGAAATAGGGCATCGGAGGCGAGCTTTTGCAGTCCGGCCTGCGGCGGATCATGCTGAGCCAGCCAAGGCCGCCGGCCTTCCAGCACGTCGTACGACAGATCGGCCAGTCGCGTCGGGCGAGCCGACTCAGCGGCAGGATCCGGCGGGGCCGAGACGGTGCGCAGCTCAATGAGCGTGGTTCGGCGCCAAGGCACGAGCTGCCCCTCACTTGAGACGGCCAGGGGAACCTGCACGATGGCCAGCTGCGTCCCCGGCGGCAGCTTCGGTGAGGAGGGCTCAGTCGCCAGCTCGCGGCGCAGCCATTCACCGCCCCCGGCGGCCTCGGGAACCGCCACATAGCGACGGAACACCGAGCGAAAACCAGCCACCGCAGCATGCCGGGTGTGCTGCTTTTCCGGGCTCGGCATCGGCTCCGGCAGCTGCCGCGAGCGGGTGATGACCTCCAGCCACTTGGGGCCAGGAAAACCGGCAAGCAGCGTCGGGAAAGCGGCTGAAAGCTGGGCCCAGTTGCTGGGCAGCTGGGCGATGGTCGTAGCGGGCAGTGCGACCGCGCGGATCAAGCGGCCCAGGGTATCGCGCAGGAAGAGCAGCCGCCCCTTCTGCGTGCGCTCGGCAGCCAGTCCGGAAGCTGCTTCGGAGCCAGCGGGCAACGAAGTCGCTGGACGACGCGCCGCGGCATCGAGCGCATCGAAGCGCTCCCACAAGTCACTCTGGAACAGGAGAGCGGCATAGGGGTGCTGCGTCTTTTCTGCTGCGCGCTGCTCAGCCGCAGCGACAAGAGCCAGCAGGGCGGACAGCCGCGCAGGCTCGACAAGGTGCTCCACCGACGGCGCAGCGAGCAAGGCCGGCTCATCGCCGTAGCCAGCCGGTCCCTCGACCAGAGTCGGCCAGGGGTCAAGCGGCACCGGGCGATCGCTACAGCCCGAGGAGTCAGACTCACTGGCCGCCGGACGACTGCTCTGTCGACACGATGCGCGCGCGACCCGCCCGGGATGAACAAACAGGGCGTGGTGCAAGCGGTTCCATGGATGGGCCGGATCCGCGTCGTAAAGCGGCAGCGGGACCGTCCCCAGCAGCGACGGTGGCACGGCGGCCAAGGCTGCGGCCTGCACATCGATCGACGCAGGTGCAGAGAGTACCGCTTCTGCTTCGTCGGTCGCAGTGGCAGCCCCTCCGCCCCCGCGCGAGCGACAGCCGCCCAGCAGCGACAGCCCGAGCAGGAGCCCCGCGGCCAAGCGAGCTGCAGACGGTCGCCGGCCGACGAATTTGGCTGATCGCAGGACTGGCAAGACGCGATACAACTGGCCCTCCTTTGCAGGAGGACATCATGAGCCGGTTCGGTCGTTCGCTGGGTAGTTTTGTGTTCTTGGCCGCCACCACTCCTATCGCGGCGCAGGCGCAGGTCGCACCGGATGCGACAGCAACTGGACCGCTAGCTGTGGCCAGCGCGGAGTACAAGCTGCCGGCCAGCATCGATGCCGACATCTTGGCCGGACGCACGACCGAGCTCTGGGCCCGCGTCTATCGGCCACGCACCCTGACCACGACCAGCTACCCATTGGTGGTCATCCTGCACGGCAACCACGCCACCTGCGGCCGCGGCACGAACCCACGCACCGACGATCGCGTGGACTATACGAGCACCGGCACCTGCCCAAGCGGTTATGTCGTCGCCCCCAGCCACGCCGGCTATGGCTACCTGGCCGACAAGCTCGCCTCCTTTGGCTACATCGTCGTGTCGATCAATGCCAACCGCGGTATCAACGCGGCCGGTGGCGTCAGCGGCGACTCAGGGCTGAACTTGGCCCGCGGCCGCCTGATCCTCAAGCACCTGCAGAAGCTCAGCGAGTGGAACAAAAACGGCGGCACGCCTAGCACTCTGGGCGTCGAGCTCAAAGGCCGCATCGACTTCAGCCAGGTCGGCCTGATCGGCCACTCGCGCGGCGGCGAAGGCATCCGCGCCGCCTACAACCAGTACCGCGACACCGGCAGTAGCTGGCCGGCCAAGATCCTCTACCCGGTCAGCTTTCGCGCCATGTTCGAGATCGGCCCGGTCGACGGCCAGACCAGCCGCGTGCTCAACGCCGACGGCACGACCTGGAGCGTGCTCTTGCCGATGTGCGATGGCGACGTCTCGAACCTGCAGGGCATCAAGCCCTTCGATCGCATGATGAGCAGCCGCAGCGAGACCCCGGCGCAGCAGAAATCAGCGGTGGCGGTCTGGGGTGCCAACCACAACTTCTACAACACCGAGTGGCAGCGCAGCGACTCCAGCGGCTGTCAGGGGCATACGGCGCTGTTCCCGAGCACCATCGGCTCACCGCAGCAGCAAAACACCGCGGTGCATACTGTGCTCTCGCTGATGCGGGCCAATGTCGGGACGACGACCGACAAGAGCTTCAACAAGCTCTTCGTCTCGCGCTATGCCGTGCCGACCAGCCTGGCGGCGATCACGCCGGTCGAGCGCAGCTTTCAGGACTCGGCCGCGGCCGCGGTGAGCATCGTGCTGGACGACTTCGACAAGCCGACCGGGACCAGCAGCGCCGGTGCCGCCAACGAGGCCAGCGGGGTCACCGTCAGCCATGGCACGGTTGGCAACCGCCACGATCCCAGCCAGCGCGGCGCCGCCCTCAGCTGGACCAGCGCCGGAACCAGCACCTACTTCCAGTCGAACTTCACGGCGGCGGGTACCGGTCGCGACGTCTCGCCCTATGCCTATCTGAACCTGCGCGTGGCGCGCCAGAACAGCCCAAGCAACCCGGCCACGCCGAAGACGACCAACTTCAAGGTCCAGCTTGTCGATGCGGCTGGCAATCGCTCGCTGGCGGTGCCGATTAGCAGCCACCTGCGACTGACCGGTCCCGTCGGTGGACCGGCAGGTCTACACACCCTGCTGCAGAGCGCGCAGATCCCGCTTACGAGCTTTGGCAGCTTTGCGCTGACGCGGGTGCGCGGCGTGCGCTTGGTGTTTGATGACACGGCGCAGGGGGCGATCTATGTCAGCAACCTGCGCTTCTCGAATTCGCAGGTCACGCTGGCGCCGCTGCTGGCCAGCCTCTATGCATCTGAGAGCGCGGCGGGGGATGACGAAGGCAGCTCGCAGGCCGCAAGCGATCAGACCTACGATCGGGTCGCCGTGACATCCGCCACCACGCCAACCGCCAGCGCTAGCGTCGCCGCCCCCAGCGATGCTCGCTTCGCCGCGATTCGCCGCGTCCGCCGCGAGGGTCAGACAACTGGCGAGCTAGAGATCGAGCTGCGCAGCCGGGCCGGCTTCCCGGTGCGGAACGAGCTACCGATCCTGCGCGTGGCTGGCCGCGACTTCTCGCTCAGCCGCTACCCCGAGAGCGGCGAGACCACCAGCCTGCTGTTCACGCTGTCGGCTGACGACTTCGCCCGCCTGCCCGACGGAGCCGAGCTCAGCCTACGCTACGGCGAGAGCAGCGCCCCGCCACCCGCGCTGCCGGGTGCCGGACTCGGGCGCCTGAACAAGAGCCTGATTCGCGACTAACCATGGCGGCACAGCTGGCAGAGGACTCGCTAGGCCGACGGCTGCTTCGCACCATGCTGCGTAGCGTCGATCGCTATGATCTGATCCGCGAGGGCGATCATCTGCTGGTGGCGGTCTCGGGTGGCAAGGACAGCTACACGCTGCTCGATCTTTTGCTGCATGCGCAGGAACGAGCGCCGATTCACTTTCGCCTGACCGCCGTGCACCTGGATCAGGGGCAGCCCGGCTATGACGGCGAGCCGCTGCGGCGCTGGCTCGCGGCGCGCGGCGCGACGTTCGAGATCCTGCACGAGGACACCTACTCGATCGTCAAGACGCTGACCGCCGAGGGAGGCACCTACTGCGCGCCCTGCTCGCGTCTGCGCCGCGGCATCCTGTACAGCGCGGCCGAGCGGCTGGGCTGCAACAAGATCGCGCTTGGGCATCACCGCGATGACACGCTGCAGACGCTGCTGCTCAACATGCTCTACGCCGGCAAGCTGCAGGCGATGCCCGCCCGCTACCGCACCGATGATGGTCGCTTCGAGGTCATCCGTCCGCTGATCGAGTGCAGCGAGCGCGAGATCGCAGCCCACGCGGCGGCCGTCGGCTATCCGATCCTGCCGTGCAATCTCTGTGGCTCGCAGGATGGCCTGAAGCGGCGTGAGGTCGCGGCGCTCCTCGACGGACTGGAGGAGCGGATACCCGATGTCCGCTCGTCTTTGCTAAACGCGCTGCGCAACGTCAGACCCAGCCATCTTTTGGATCAGGAGGTTGGGCAGGCGTGGGCCAGCCGCGATCCGCAGATTCGACCGCGCGCCACCGTGGCGCCCACGCAGCGACGGGGCGGGGCGGTACATCTAGCCGTGTTATCGGGGGAAGAGAGCTAGTCGAAGGCGCGGTCAGCCAGCTAGGGCTGGTAGCGCATCACCATGTCGTTGGGGCCAACCGCCCAGGCGTCAGTGGCGTTGTTGGCCCAAATGGCCCGGGCGTAGTACTTGGTCGGCAGCGCCTGAGCGACCCAGGTCGTGCCGTCAAAGCGATAGACCACGTTGACGCTGCTGCTGGCCCAGGCCGAGTTCGTGTTGACGGTGTAGACGCTGTACAGGAAGTTCGTGGTCAGGCCGCCGGTGTTGGTGCCGCTCTGCGCGTGCGTCGACCAGGCGCCAGTGCTGCCGTCGTACATCATCAAAGCCCCGTTGCCTCCCACGCCCCAAATGCGGACCGGGTTGATCGCGGACCCGTGCAGGCTCTGCAGATAGTTCGTTCCCAGCGTGCCGGAGACGGCCTGGGTGGACCACTGAGTAGTCGGTGCGTTGTAGAAGTAGTAACGCAGCAGCGTGCCATTGCCACCGGCCGCATAGACCGAGGTCGCATTTTGACCCCAGACTCCGTTTAGGGTCTGCGTGGTAATCATGCCGCTCTGGCCGTGCAGGGCCACGGTCGTGTTGGTCACCGACAGCAACGTCCCGAGCTCTCCGACCGCCCACGCCGTCGGCATCGAGCCGCTTGGGCTGGTCGTCGTATGTACACCGTACAGATAGCGCGAGCTGGCCGTCGTGGTGTTGCTAAGCTGGCTCCATGCCGTGCCGTCGAAGCGGGCGATAAGCCCGAGGTCACCGGCGGCATGCACGTTGGCCGGCTGGGTGCCGTGGATCGAATTGATGGTCGGCATGGCGCTAAGCTGCGGAACCGACCACGTGCTGCCGTTGAAGCGGCGCATGTACCCATAGTTCGGGTAGGCCAGGTTGTAGTTTTGTCCGCCGATCCAGATGTCGCTTGGCCCGCTGCCCCAGATGGCGTTGAAGGAATAGGAGCCAGGCGGAGCACTCAGCGGAGCCGGGGACCAGCTCTGTCCATCGTAGTGGAAGAGTGCGCCTAGGGTTCCCACCGCCCAGATGTCGCTATCCGAGAAGCCCAGCACCCCGTTTAGCGCAGAGAAGAAGTTGGTTGCGACCGCAGTCCAGGCGCTGCCGTCAAAGCGCTGGCTGGTGTAGCCCGTTGGGCTTGAGCCAAGCGCCCAGACGCTGTTCGGGCTGACCCACACCGTCTGCGGGGTGCTGAGCGTGTAGCCCGTCGAGCTGTCGAGTGCCCACGCGTTGCCGTTATAGCGAATGCGGACCGAGCCGCTACCCACCGCCCACATGTTGTCACGCGCGCTGCCTCGGATGGCATAGAGCTGGGCCGTGGTGACCGAGGCGCTGCCCGGGGCCGGGGCCCAGATCGTCCCGTTCCAGCGCATGATGATGCCACTCGTGCCAACGGCCCAGACGTCATCAGCGGCGTTGCCCCAGATGCTGTAGTAGGTGTTGGTGGGGACCGGCGTCATGATCGACGCGTTCGCCCAGCCGTTGCGGTCGTAGCGCAAGATGGTGCCGTTGGCGCCCACAGCCCAGAAGTCCTGTGGCCCGCTGCCCCAGACACCGCGCAGGAGCTGGCTTGTCTTGGCCCCGCTGTCGGGGGAGAGCGTCCAGCTCTTGCCGTCGTAGTGGGCCAGCGTTCCCGCCGCGCCAACCGCCCAGATATCCGTGGCGCTGACGCCATACACGGCATAAAGATCCTGCGTGGTCAGCGTGCCGGAGCGCAGCGCCAGCTGCCAGGTCAGGCCGTCGTAGTGCATGATCGTGCCGTAATCGCCGACCGCCCAGATATCGTCGCTGGCGGCGCCCCATAGCGCACGCAGCGTCAGCCCCTGCGGCAGTGGGTTGTGCCAGCACCAGTTGTCTTGGCTGCAGATGCGGGGGGCAAAGCCAGCCTTGACCAGTCCCGGCCCAGCGAAGCTCATGCTGCAGGTGTTGGTGCCGCTGCACGGGCCCGCGAAGACTGCCCCCAGGACCTTGGCATCGTTGCCCGAGTCAGCGGTCAGCGTGATCTGCGTCCCAACGGTAAAGTCAGCGCTACAGATCACCGGCGCATTCTTGAAGTCGCTGTTGCTGCAGTCAATGCCAGCTGGGGCGGAAGTGACCTTGCCTTTGCCGCGGAGCTCGACCTTGAGCGAGCACTGCTTGCCACTCCCCACTCCCGCGGTGCTGATCGGCACCGTCATGGTGACGAAGGTCGGGGGCGCCGGCTTGATCTCAATCTGCCCCTCGCCCTTGGCGACCACACAGTTCTCGACCGAGTGCCCGACGAGCTTGACGCCCAGGGGGCCAGAGGTGTTGCGCGGCAGGTAGATCGCGAACTTGTCGAGGCGCGTCGTCAGCTCAGGAATCGCTTGTTTGGATGGCTGCCCGTTGAGCGTCGTGCTCACGTTCAACGAGGCGATGTCCGGCGTCAGACCCTCGACGGTGACCAGCACCGTGATGTCATCCGAGCCAGAGTCGTACGGGCCGCAGCCGATCCCCCGACTGACGGCCAGCAGAGTGCAGACTGCGAGCAAAATGCCCCAAATCCTGCGGACACTAAACAGGTTCATGGGTCCCTCCTAATAAGAGTGATAAAGGCGAAAGCTAAAACATCGGCCGCACGCCCGTGATGTCGGGATCGAGCATCGGATCGGGGGCTGGCCGCGTTGCGAAGTAGACACCGGTGGCGACGGCACCGCCCACCACCAGGACACCGGTGACCACGACCGCCCAGAACCAGCCCTTCTTGTACACTGGCTTGTTCTCGGCTGGCTTAAGCGGCGTGAGTGGCTCGGTAAGCGGCTGCGGGGCCGGCTCGGCCGCTGGATCTGGCTTGGTGGTCGCTGGATCTGGCTGCGACGGAGACTCGCGGAGCAGCGCCTTGGTCTCGGCGATATACACCGCCAGCTTCTCCTGCAGATCGTTGTCGGTCTTGGCCGCTTCCTGGCAGCGCTGGTAGTAGTCCAGAGCTTCTTTGGGCCGGCCCAGCTTCTGCAGGGTGCGGCCGATGTTGATCAGCAAGATCGGCGTCTGCCGACGCTCATACGCCCCCATGAACATCTTGAGGGCCGCAGCGTAGTCCTGGTCTTTGTAGAGCGCCTTGCCCTTGACGAACAGCCCACGACAGACCTCGTCCTGGTTGCAGCCTTCGTCGGAAGGGCTGGCAGCTCGTGCCGAGCCCAGGCCGCAACCGAGCAGCAAAAAGACGCTCAACAGCAGCCGCAGCGCCCAGCTGCGCTTAATCCAAGACGGTGAGGTCGCTTGGTACATGGCCCTTTTTCCGCCCCTTTTCCCGGGTCTTTTTCTGCCGCAGTTCGACGCGCTG
>CAZVMD010000112.1:0-20578 GCA_964628555.1 uncultured Myxococcales bacterium
CTTGCAGACGTGTGGATGGTCGATGCGGGCCTGAGCGCGCGCCTCCTGCAGGAAGCGCATGACCATGTTGGGATCGCCGCCCCGGATGAACTTGAGGGCAACGTCGCGACCGAGGCGACGATCGCGGGCTTTATAGACGGCGCCCATGCCACCTTGGCCCAGCTTCTTTTGGAACTCGTAGCGATCCCAGCGGGCCACTGGATAGTCGCTGTGCAGGCGCGACATATCGCCGACTGAGACCACGCCATCGAGCGAGCGCTCGGGCAGGCTGCTCGCCGAATCAGGCCCCAGAGTGGCGCCGGTCACCAGGTCGCCGGGCGCCAACGTATCCGCCAGCCCAGCCGACTGCTTCGACGGCGACAGAGTGGCGCCATAAGGATCGACGGTGCCTTCCGGCCGCAGCGTCGCGGCGTGTGGATCGACGGGGCCTTCAGGGCCCAGCGTGACGAAGGCCTGGGCCTCGGTCGTGGCGGCCGAGCGAGCACTGGCGGCGATCGGCTGGTCGGAGCGGCGGGACGCGGCTGCGCCTTCCGGAGGCAGGGTAGCCATCAGCGCCTCAGCCGGTAGCGTCTGCGCAACCGCCGCTTGTGCGCGCTGCCGCTCGCCGCCGCCTGCCTCGCCCGCTCCCTCCGACTCGTTGCCCCCTGGCTTTGCTCCGCGATCCCGAGGAGATGACATGGTATCTCCTTTAGCGTATGCCATCCGCGGCCACGCCGTCGAGAGGCTCGACCTACGGCTAACCAGCCGTCGGGACAGCGCCGAGAGCGGGCGGGCGGATCGGGGCCGCGACTAGCGCTTTTTGACCCGCTCAGCCGTCAGAGCCGTGGGCGCGTCGTCCTTTTCGATCTGCGCCAGTGCGGTGGCGTACTGCTGCTTTTGTGGGTGGCTGCCCGCCGGCAGCTTGCCGGCTAGCTCCAGCAGCGCCAGCCGCGACCGCTCATCGAGCGACTTGGGGGTCTCGACGACGACGCGCACGTGCAGATCGCCGCGCTGACCGCTGGGCCCCAAGACCCCCTTGCCGCGCAGACGGAACACGCTGCCGGACTGCGTCCCGGCCGGCACCTTCATCTCGACCTTGCCGTCGATGGTCGGGACCTCAAGCTCGGCTCCCAGGGCCGCCTCGGCGTAGGTGAGCGGAACATCACAGTGCAGCAGTGCCCCTTCGCGGCGAATCAAGGGATGTGGCTTGATGCGCAGGACGACGGTCAGATCGCCGCTGTTGCCGCCCTGCCGTCCGGGCTCGCCCTGGCCGGCTAGGCGCCGTGTCGTGCCATCCTCGCAGCCGGGTGGGACGTTGACGACAAACTCGCGCTGCTGCTCGGTCTGGCCGCCGCCGCGACAGCTTGGGCAGGCATCGGTCACTTCTTTGCCGGTGCCGCGACAGGGCGTGCAGGGGCGACGGATGGGCAGGAAGCCGGGTGCTCGTAGCTCGCCCTTGCCGCCACAGGTTCGACAGATGCGCAGGCCCGCTTCGCCCCCACGGGCGCCGCTGCCACGACAGGTCGTGCAGTCGCCGCGCACCGGGAAAGCGATGCTCTTCTGCGCCCCCAAGACGGCGTCGCGCAGCGAGATCTCGACGGTGTAGCGGAGGTCGCGGCCGCCACTGCGGCCCTTTTTGCGACCGAGCAGATCGCCGATGTCACCGAAGATGCTGTCGAAGAATTCTTTGACGTTCTCCAGATCGAGGCTGACCGCATCGGCTCCCGCCCCGGCCGGCGTCAGGCCGAGGTGGCCGAGGCGGTTGTAGCGAGCTCGCTTCTCGGGGTCAGAGAGCACGGCGTAGGCAGCCGAGACTTCTTTGAATTTCTCCTCGGCGGCCTTGTCGTTCTGGTTGTGATCGGGGTGATAGCGCAAGGCCAGGGCGCGGTAGGCACGCTTTAGCTCGCCATCGTCGGCATCGCGAGAGACACCCAGGACTTCGTAATAGTCACGCGGCTTGGCCAAAGGGGCGACGTCCTCCGAGCTAGGGGCTTTGCGGGGCAGGGGCCAAGTTAGTTAGACAGGCCAGCCGGGGCCTTGGCCACCGCAACCAGGGCCGGGCGCAGCAGGCGCGAGCCAATCTTGTAGCCGCGCTGAAACACCGACGCGACGCTGCCCGCTGGCACCTTGTCGGTCTCAAGCTGCGAGACCGCCTCATGGACCTGTGGGTCAAACGGCTGCCCCTCGGCGTCAAAGGGCTTGACCTGGAAGCGCTCGAGCGCGACGAAAAACTGTTTCTGCACGAGCTGCACACCTTCGATCAGCGCACCACCCGAGGCCGCGCCGTCGCCGGACTTGGCGGCCTGCAGGGCGCGATCGAGGTTGTCCATGACCGGCAGCATCTCCTTTAACACCGACTCGGTCGCTCGCCCGGATGCGTCTTCCATCTCCTTGCGCGAGCGCCGCTTGTAGTTCTCGAACTCGGCGGCCAGCCGCAGCAGCCGATCGTTAAGCTCGTTCTTTTCAGTGGTCAGCCGGGCCACATCCGCAGCCTGGGCCGCCTGGGTCCCTGGCCCCGCGGATTCATCCGCCGACTTCGCGGTGGCGGCGGGCGGCGCTTGCTCTTGCTGATCCTGAGTCGACATGGTTGCGTGTCTCCTGTCCTTCGAGTTCTGGCCCCTTGCACCATCACCCCGCCGCGCGACAGCCACTGTCTGCGCGAGCGCCATGTGGGCCAGGGAGTTTTGGGGGTTGAGTTCCGAGTGGTTGCCGGGATGTGCCAGCCTAGCGCGGCTGGGTCATGACGCTGGAGAGAAGTTGTGCAGTGAAGTCGACCAGCGCAATAACCCGCGAGTAATTCATGCGAGTTGGGCCGATGATGCCCAGCGCTCCCACGGCGCGGCGACCATCGCCATAGGCGGAAGCGACCACCGAGTTGTCTGAGAGCTCGGGGACGCCATGCTCGGCGCCAATAAAGACCTTCAGGCTGCTGGCCGCTTCGGTCTGTTCCAATAGTGACAGCAGGATGCGCCGGTCTTCCAGGGCTCGCAGAAGCGCCTTGAGCCGCTCGGGGTCGGGGTGCGGCTCGTCGTCGAGCAGGTGGCTGATGAGGTTGGCCTGGCCGGTGACCAGGACGTCGGTCTCAGGGTCGGGCAGGGCCTGCTTCTGCAGCAGCAGGGCGCGGTGCGCCAGGGCATCGTAGCGGGTGCGTTCGCTAGCCAGCTCCGCCTCGACGTGGCGCCGGACCTCGGCCAGGGTGCGCCCTTCAAGCTTCAGGTTGAGATAGTTGTGAATCCGCTCTAGATCCTCGGGGCTGAGCTGCTCGGAGGGGGCGAGCTGGACGAGCTTGTTCTGCACCCGACCGCTCTGGCTGACCAGCACGGCGAGCAGGGCAGTATCGCGCACGCGAACGAATTCAATGTGATGCAGCACGTCATCGCTGGCCCGCGGCAAGGTGACGACCACGGTGTGCGAAGACAGGTCAGACAGCACCTTGCTCGCCTCGCGCAGAGCAGCATCGACGGCGCCGGTGGGAAACGAGTAGCGCGTCGCCAGATCCTCGCGCTCTTGCTCGGAAAACGGCCGCACTTCCAGCAGCGAATCGACGAAGAAGCGCAGCCCGAGCTGCGTGGGGATACGGCCGGCCGAGGTGTGGCGCTGCTCGATCATGCCCAGCTCTTCGAGGTCGCTCATGACGTTGCGGACCGTGGCTGGCGACAGATCAACCCCATAACGCCGAGTGACTGTCCGTGAGCCCACGGCTTCCCCAGTGGAGAGGTACTCCTGCGTGATGGCGTTTAGGATCTTGCGCGCGCGGGCGTTGAGCGCTGCCCTGTTTGCTGGTGGCATTTCGCTACGTCGACCGCCGACAGTATATAGTGTTGTTCCAGCCGGTGAAACCCTCCCGGCGAAGC
The DNA here is from genome assembly GCA_964628555.1 of uncultured Myxococcales bacterium. Taxonomy (GTDB): domain Bacteria; phylum Myxococcota_A; class Polyangia; order Palsa-1104; family JAEUJZ01; genus JAEUJZ01. The sequence continues at coordinate 3,834 of CAZVMD010000112.1, forward strand.
CCAGTCTGATGGCCGAACCTGAATACGCGCAGCAGCCAGTGATGAAGTCTCTCGACGGCGATCCGGCGACGGAAGCTGCGGCAGTTGCCATGGTCGGAGTGGTGCAGATGACGTCGTCGGCTGAGGTCACCGCCAACCTGCGGCGCGCTGCCCAGCTCTGCCAGCGAGCTCGGGACCGGGGAGCCGAGCTGGTGCTGCTGCCGGAAAACTTTGCTCTGCTGGCCAGCGACGAAACACTCAAGCATCGGCATGCTGCGCAGCTCAGCGAGGGCAGCGGACGAGGGCAGATCATCGAGAGCATGCAGGCGGTGGCGCAGTCCCTGCGCATGCGGCTGGTGCTGGGTGGACTGCCGGCCCAAAGCGAAGATGAGTGGCGCGTCTACAACGCCTGCGTCAGCCTCGATCCCGATGGCAAAGTGGCGGCGGTCTACCGCAAAATTCACCTGTTTGATGTCGACTTTGCTGCCGCTGCCACGACTCTGCGCGAGTCAGCCACCGTGATGGCGGGCGACCCCTCGCAAGCGGTTGTGGTCGCGACCCCGTGGGGCGGGCTTGGACTCTCGGTCTGCTACGACCTGCGCTTCCCCGAGCTTTATCGACGCCTGGTGCGAGCCGGCGCACGGATGTTGGCGGTGCCAGCGGCCTTTACCCTGCACACCGGCAAAGATCACTGGCATGTTCTGCTGCGAGCGCGAGCGATCGAAAACCAGTGCTTTGTGCTGGCCGCTGCCCAACAGGGGCGCCACAGCCCCAACCGACTGACCTATGGGCACTCGTTAATCGTCGACCCCTGGGGCACGGTGCTGGCCGAGTGTCCCGACGGTGAAGGCGTGGCCGTGGCGGAGCTGGACTTCACGGCTCAGGCCCGCATCCGCAGTGAGCTGCCCTGCCTGGCCCATCGGCGCCTCAACGGGGCAGAGTAGGCCACAGATGGCGGTCCTTTCCTCCCTCCTGGCTTGGTCGCTGGCGCTTGCCAACCCGGCCTGGGTCAGCGATGGCCAAGGTCTGGTCGCGGCCGGCGAGCCTGCCGAGGTCACGCCACATGCCCCGACGGGCTCGCTCGAAGAAGGCCTGTCGGGCCAGACGCGGACGCACTACGCAACGGCCATGGCCGCTATTCGCGAGGGCAATTTTCGCCGCGCCCTGCCCTATCTGCGCGAGGCCCGGGCGCAGACCTTCGCCGCTCTGCGCGACGGCCCCCTGCCGCGTCAGACTGCGCTGCGCCAGCTTGTTCGCATCGCCTACGTCGAAGAAGAGCTGAGTGAGCTTGCGGCCATCGAAGAGCTGCTCGGGCGCGCGCTGGAGAGAGGCGAGGATCGACCAGCCCTGCTGCAGGCGCGAGCCGTGCTGCTGCACAACATGTTTCTCGCCGTACGCAGCTTCAGTGGCAAGTCACCGACGCGGCTGCTGACGCGCGCCCTGCATGCGTACGAGACTGCGCTGGCTGACGCGGGCCGCTCTCGCCCCCACTTACTGATTGGCTATGCGGCGCTGCTGGCCGAAAAAGGCGACCGTCGTGAGTCGCGGGCGGTCTTTAACCGCTTGAGTGAGGCCGACTTACAGCCCGATACCCTCGATCTGGCGGTCGCGTACTACTACACGGCCATCGGGGACGGAGGGCGGGCCATCAACCGCCTTTCTGAGGCCGCGCGCCGCGATGGCTGGGCGCGCAGTGGACCGCACCGCGACGGCATCTCGGCGCGGCATCAGGCCTATCGCATGCACGACTTCGACCGCCTGCGCGACCATCCACGCTTTATCGAGCTAGTCACCCAGCCTGAGGAGGCCACGCTGGGCCTTCGCCCCCCGGCTATCCCCGCCAAGCGCTAGAAGTTGGCCTTGCACTGGCCGGCCTCGCAGCTGACCGACTTGAGCTGAGCGCAGTCGTACAGGCAGGTGTTCTTGGCATTGGCCTGCAGGAAGCGGCGCATGCGGTCAGCTTCGTCCCTGTGCACCACGATGCTGCAGCCATAGGGGCAGTAGCTGCCGATATCGACACAGTCAGCGGCGGTGGCGCAGCGGCCGGAGATCCGGATCTCCTCGCGGATCGCGTCTTCCGAAAGGCCACAGGCTGAGAACAAAAGCAGGCCCCAAAGCAGTCGCTTGGTCATATTGCGGTCCTCCCTAGTTCATGGGTCTTGATACGGATGGAGCGGCCATCGCAGTTCACAGCACAGAAACGGGCTCCCTAAAGGCGAAAGGCTGCTAGACTGCGCGCACGGAGGGCCAAGAATTGCAAGTCAGTAGCAAGACCGTGGAGGACCAGCTTCGAGACGATATCTATGGCGCCATCGACGAGGTTTCGGCGGCGCTCGAGTCGTCTGATCGCGGTGTGCAGCGAGCCGCCGCCCGCATCGCCGACCCGCTCATTGCTCGCTACAACGAACTTCTCGCCAGCGCCGAGTCACAGCCCGACCGCGATCGCCTGGAGCGCAGCCTGGGCCGCTTGTTGACCGACCTGCGCCGTCGCGCCGGCCAGCTTCCCCAGCACATGTCGGGAGCAAAAGCCAAGCTGGCAGAGGATGTCGGGCAGCCCTTCCTTCTCAATCGCGCCCCCAGCCCCTACCTGAAGAGTCAGACTACCGATGGACGGGCCGGACGCACCATCGGTGTCACGGTCGGTAAGGATGTGGACGCGTACTGTGGCAAGTGCCAGGAGCTACGCGCCCACCGCGTGGTGGTGCTACAGGACGGCAAGCCGTACAAAGTCGAGTGCAACCACTGCAAGAGCCAGCACAACTTCCGCACCGAACCCGGCCCGCGCGCCGTCGGCCCGGCCCGGCCTAGCAGCGGTGCAACGCCACGTGCGGTTGACCCCGAGGCGGCCAAGAAGCGCCAGGAGCGAGAGCGCTTGATCGCGGAGCTACAGAGCGCAGCCGATGTGCGCTCTTTCGACCCGCAGGCCACCTATCGCGCCGGCATGATCGTCGAGCACCCGAAGTATGGGCGCGGACGCATCGAGACGGTCACGCGCGGCTCGGTGCTGATCCGCTTCGCCGACGGCCTGCGGCCGATGATGCGCTCCTAAGCGGGGCTCCGCCGCGGCCAGAGGCTCTGCTCGCAGCTGGCGTGGGCCGGGCTGAACGCCGCAGCTACGCGCGCGCTCAGGCGGCGGGGGTGTTCCCGCCCTCTTCTGCGCCGCCCATGTTCTGTTCAAAGTTGACGACGCCATCCTCAGCTTCTGGCGTGTCAGCGGAAGCCGCGGTGGCAAGGTCTTCCGGGCTGACCGTCGAGGCACTGGCCGAGACTAGCTCACCACGGCTCGTCGAAAGCTCGGCGGTTGTCTTGCGCAGTCGCTCCGTGAGCACCTGCGTGAACGACCACAGCAGCTTCACTGCAAGGGGTGCATCGCCGCGCAGGATGTTGAAGAAGTCACTGCGCCGCAGACACAGCACCCGCGTGCGCTCCACTGCCGTGGCCGAGGCCGATCGTGGCGAGCGATCGACGAGCGCCATTTCGCCAAAGTGCGCGCCCTTGCCTAGCTCTGTGATGAAGGAGCCACGTAGATGCAGACGTACCCGACCGTTGAGGATGACGTAGAGCTCCTCGCCGCTCTCGCCCTGGGCAATGATGTCCTCGCCTGGATCGAACTCGATCACCGTCGTCAGGTTGAGAACGCGGATGATCTCTTTGTAGGCCAGGTGCTTAAAGAGCGGCATGCCCTTGAGCACCGTGACCTTGTTGGCGAGGTCGGCAGCCCGAGACGCATAGACCATGGGGTCCGGCGACTCGATGCGCACGACGATGGCGGTGATGTTGTCGTGGCCGCCGCCATTGTTGGCATGCTGAATGAAGCGTTTTGGCGCCTCGGCAGCCTCGGGGGCACTGCTGCCAACCAGCTGCCGGATATCGCTGTCCTTCAGATAGGCATGCAGGCCGTCCGAGCACATCAGGAAAGAGTCGCCGGGCAGAATCTCAAAATCGAAGGTGTCGGCCTCGACCGTCTCATAGGCCCCCACCGCGCGGGTAACGGCGTTTTTGTACTTGGCGTAGGGTGAGGTCTCGATCTCTTCGCGCTTCAGCTTGCCGCGTCGGATCAGCTCGTTTAGCAGCGAGTGGTCCTCGGTGATCTGGTGCACCTGGCTCTGTCGAACCAGATAGATGCGCGAGTCTCCGACGTGCGCGATAAAGCCACGTGCCCCAACCAAGAGCAGCGCGCTGCACGTCGTCCCCATGCCGCGCTTCTCGTTGTCCTCCTGAGCATGGCGGAAAATCTCAGCGGTCGCCGTCTGCATCGCGTGCTCAAGCACGGCCAGGATCTCCTGGCGGGCCGCTGCACTGTCCGGTGCATCGCGATGACGCTCGATGACATCGGCATTGTCACGAACCGCGCGGCAGACGGTATGCACTGCGATCTGCGACGCGACCTCGCCCGCCGCGTGACCGCCCATGCCATCCGCGACAACAAACAGGTGCAGCTTGGGATCAATGAGGTAGTTGTCCTCGTTGTGATCGCGCTGCCGCCCTACGTCTGTGGCCGCGAAGAATTTGATCTCCATCGGCGTTCTGCTACGGTCTGCCACGGCTCACCGAAAGGTTGTTCCTGGGAAGCGGGTCGCAGGAAGTCACGAAGAAATTTCCTGATTTAGTCGTATCATGCTTCATGCGCGAGGGACAAGGCCAACGATGGCCGCTCAGATGACTCAGGGCGACTCAGCGCTGTTGGGGGACACCCCGCTTCTGATCCCCCTTTTGCTGTTTGCCGTTGCAGCCGATCCATCAAATCGGTTGAGCTTAACAGTACCCTGATCTGCTAGGACACATTGAGGTGCTTATCATGACTCAGCGTTCTGCATCCATGACCACTCCCGCTGCCCGTCGTAAAAGAGCGCGCGCAGCAGCAAGACTCGTTACGCAGGCCGGCTTTGCCGCGGCACTCTCGGTGAGCATGGCAACCGGCTGTGCCGACCCGGTCATCACCGATCCCAACAACACTGACCTCGGTACAGTAAACCCCAACACCGATGGTGGGATGCCCGGTACCGCCGTGAAGTACAGCGCCACGCCGGCCACGGATCCCGCCATCCTCAGTGAGTCCACCATGCCGGCCTGGCGACAGTGGAAGCGCGATCCGCACTTCGTCACCGACCAAGGCGACCAGTATCTGTTCTTTGCTGGTAGCCCCTTCGGCACCGAGGGATGGACCATCGGCTTCTACAAGCAGACCGGCAACGCTCCCACCGCCACCAGTCCGCTACAGCAGGTCCTGCTGAGCGGCACGGCGACCTGGGACACCGCCGACATGACGGCCCCGATGGTGCGCTTCAACGTCGGCTCCAACAAGTTCACGCTCTACTACGCGGCCAACGGTGCGCCCAACAAGCCGACCTACGTTACGCAGATTGGCGTAGCCACTAGCTCAAATGGCTCGGTCTGGTCAAACCACTCTGCAGCCCCAGCGCTGGCGGTTCCCGCTTTCGACGGGATGATGGACACGTCAAACCCGACGACGGCGCGGCCCGACGCCTTTGGCGTCACTGACCCGTGGGTCATGACGGACGGGGCTGAGACCGTCATGTACTACGCTGGCCTCGACTGCAGTGCCGGTACCAGCTGCACTTCCTCGATCTTCCGCACTGTCAGTGCCGATGGCGGCCTGACTTTCCCACCGGGTAGCGTCGTCCTCTCAGGTCGCCAGGGTGTGGCCGAGGAGCTCGGTGGTGTCGGCGGCCCCAGCATCTATGTCGCCAACGGCCTGTACACCATGGCCTACACGGCCTTCTCCTCCCCGCTGCCGCGCAACCGGGTCAACCTTCGCCGCACCGCGACATCCGGCGCCATCGGCATCGCCACCAGCAAGGACGGCAAGACGTGGACCAATGCGGTGTCGAGCGGCAACGTCCTCGTCAACAAGGCGCCGAGCAGCTATCGCTCGCAGGGCGCCGTGTCACCGAGCCTGTACCTCAGCGGCCAGGCGCTAAAGATGTACTTCGGCGCGACCATCGACCAGTCCGGTGTCGGTGTGTACTACAGCCTCGGCCAGGCTGATGTGATGGTCGCGCAGTAGACCGCCTCGCTAAGCCCGCCGCACCTGCCCGCTTTCCCACAGTGCCCACGGAAACTCGCGCACCGACGTCAGGTGCGAAAGTGCTGCGAGCTTCGTCGTCGGCAGCAGACTGAAATAGCGAAACGACGTCGTCATCGCACCAAACACCGCTTCTAACCTCTGGTAGTGCGCCTGCGCGCTGATGTTCGAGCGCAGCGGCGGCGGTGTGCCCGCGTCCCGACGATATGCGCGCAGCCAGGCCAAGAGCCGCGGGTGATAGTCCGCCTCCTCGACAATGGCCCCGATCGAGCGCTGCCGCGGGTGATGGCCGGCACACATCGCAACGAGCTGGGCTTCCAGCTCATCGAGTCCGTCGGGAAACATGGTCAGCAGCTGAATGTCGTACAGCGGGTTCGCATGCACAACCTGCATCAAGTGACCGATGATCCCGTCCGCCGTGCTCAGCAAGCCGATCGGATCACCGAGCGAGGCAGGCTCGTCGAGCAAGCGCAGCACCTGGTGAAAGCTGTAGCTGATGCCCTGGCTGCGGTAGTAGTCGGCCGCCGCCGGCGAGATCCAGAAGCGCAGCATGTCTATCGCCCCCACGACTAGCTGCGTCGCGGTCGGAATGCTCTCGATCACGCCCAGCGCGCGCAGGCGCTGTAGTCGCCTGCCCACTTCATCGCTGTGTGTGTACGAAAGCAGAAGCTCGCCGAAGCGACGAAGCTTGCCAGGCCACACCTGCGGTGGGCCAAGCGCATTGGCAAGCAGTCGAAGCGGGGGAGCGGTCTGACGGTCTGTGTTCTTCATGCGCGCTACCTCGGTGCAGTATAGTGGGCCATGGCCGTCCTAACACCAGATGACAGGCCGGTCGAGCCGGCGGAGACCGCGACGCCCGCGCTCGTCTCTGTGGGGTCGGCAGCAGCGCCCGAGGCGGCCGGCGCGCCCGACGAAGAGCAGCTTCGTGCTCTCGACTTCTTTGTACGCCTGCGCTCGCGCCAGCCGGTCATCACCTGGGGCCTTTTGGGCAGCATCGCCACGGTCTTCTTGCTTGAGCATCTGTGGGGCGGGGTCGAACAGACCTCGACGCTAGTGCGCATGGGGGCCGAGGTCCCGGCGCGCATTCGCAGCGGCGAGTGGTGGCGCCTGCTGGCCCCGACCTTCCTGCACTCAGGCTGGCCGCATTTCTTGATGAACAGCTTCGTGCTGTTCTCGCTGGGACCGTTTCTCGAGCGACTGCTGGGCAGCGCGCGCTTCCTATGTCTCTACGTCGTCTCCGGGCTGCTGGGCAGCTTGTTCGGCACCGTCTTCGCCAAGCTATCTGGACACAGCCTCAGCGTCGGGGCATCTGGCGCGCTGTTTGGCCTGCTTGGCGCGACAGCGGTCCTCGGCTTCTTCCCGCGCGGTCAAATCCCGACGGTGTTAGTCGCCGATCTCAAGAAAAACGCGATCATCAACCTGGGGCTTAACATCGTAAACTCGCTGCGCCCCAACATTGACTTCCTAGCCCACCTGGGGGGCGCCGTGGCGGGCTTCATCATCGTCGGTCTGGGGATTCTGTCACCCACTGTCTGGCCCCGGCGAGACGGCCGGCCGCACGGCAAGCTGCTGGCGCGGGTGTCGGCGAGCCTGGCCGGTGCCCTGCTCGTCGGCTCGCTGCTCTTCGGCTGGGCCCAGGGGCGGCCCTGGCAGCTTGCGCGTCCGCTCTCGCTCACGCGGATGCCGCTGCCGCACACCTCGCTCTCGCTGGAGCTACCGACACTGACCGGAGCCCCGACCGGCGAGAAGCGCAGCGACGGCGCGGTGGAGCTAGCAGTCGGCGATATGCTGGATGCGCCGCTCGTGCTGAGCCTCATCATCAAGCCAATTGAGGGCATCAGCGACGACCCCAAAGAGCAGCAGCAGATCTTTAGCGAGACCCTACCCAGCCTCGATGACTTTACGCCCGCCCCCGACGCGACCCGACTTGGTCCGGCGCAGCAGATCGACGTGGCTGGCCAGCCTGCCCTTGACCTGCGCTTCCGCTTCAAGAACGGCGTCAACTACCGCCGCCTGTACGCCGTACGCGAGCGACACTTCATCGTCCTTGAGCTGATCACTCTCCCCAGCCTGCCTAAGAACCTCGAGCTTGACCTGTCAGCGGTCCTCGGCAGCCTACGCCGCGAATCGCCGAAGAGGTCCCTAGTTTCGGAGCCTGCCCATGGCTAGCCCGCGAGAGAAAGTTCCCCGCAAGCCGCGCGCCGACCGCCCCAAGCGCGCCGACATCTGCGCCGCCGAAGAAGAGCCACAGCGCGGCGAGGTACGCAGCCGCAGCGGCAAGGGCAGCAATCCCGAGCGCGACTTCCTGCTGCGCTACTACAAGGATCTCAACCATCTGACCCTGCTCTCACCGGCTGCCGAGTACGAGCTAGCGCGACGCATCGGCATCATGGAAGAAGTGCAGTGGGTGCACATCCTGTCGTTCGCACCGCTGTGTGCGTACTGGCTCGACTTCTTGGCGGCCCGTCTCGGTCAGCCACTGCCTGAGAGCCAGCCGCTGCGCGACCAAGCCGCGGCCTTGCTGACCCAGGGCAAGTACGCCGATCGCGGACTGGCTGAGCAGGCCAACGCCACTGCCGTGCGCCTGCGCCAGGTCGATCCCGATCGCGACCACGTAAACGCGGTGTTCGACGAGATCCGCGAGCTCGACAAGCTGCTCAGCCCGACCGCTGCCGCGCCGCGCGGTCGCCGCAGTCGCTCCTCGCCGTCCTTGTCGCTGACGCGCAGCGCGGCGCAGCAGGCCCTCGCTACCTGCGAGCGCGAGTGGCGCGTGTACGAGCAGGGCCTCAACGTCATCTCGCAGCTCATCCGGCAGGCGAAGTCTGACTTTGTGAAGGCCAACCTGCGCCTGGTGGTCAGCATCGCCCGTCGCTACAGCCGGAGCCCGCTGCCCCTCCCCGATATCATTCAGGAGGGCAATATGGGCCTCATCAAGGCGGTCGAGCGCTTCGACTATCGGCGCGGCTTTCGCTTCTCGACCTATGCCACCTGGTGGATCCGTCACGCCGTCGCCCGCGGCCTGGCGGACAAGGGGCGGGTGGTGCGCTTGCCGATCGCGACCTTGCTTGACCTGCAGGGCGCCAAGCGGGCCCGCACGCGCCTATCGCAGGAGCTAGGCCGGCCGCCGACCCGCAAGGAGCTCGCCGAGGCCGCCAAGCTCAGCGATGAGAAGTTAGATCTTCTGGACAGCAACCTGCTCGCCGATCCGCTCTCGATCGATCACCAGGTGTTCGACGGGGACACGCGCACCGTCGCCGATTTTCTGCAAGATGATGCGCCCGAGCTGTCGGCCAACGAGCGCCTGATCGGCGAGGCCATGCGCCACGAGCTACAGCTCCTGCTCGACGAGCTCTCGCCCCTGGAGGCCGCCGTGCTGCGCCTGCGCTTCGGGCTAGAAGCGGAGTCTGAGGAAGAGCTGACGCTCAAGGAGATTGGTCAGAAGTATGGACTCTCGCGCGAGCGCATTCGCCAGATCCAAGACCAGGCGCTGGTGCGCATGCGCAAGGCGTTTCAGCGCCGCGATCTGCTGTAGCGCCATGGCCGCTGCGCCGTCGGCGCCATGAGGTGTTGTCGATGCTGTTTCCCCTGCTTCGCTTGGCCCGGCCGGCTGTGTTCGCTTTTGTCATTACCTGGGGGCTGACGCTGGCCGCAGCCCAGTCCGCTCCGCCCTTGCAAAGCTCGGAGACGAACATGGCGATGCCGCCCATCCCTCGCGATCCGTTGCCGCGTGCGCTGTACCTGCGCAGCCCGAAGCCCGCAGCGCTGGCCCGCGCCTATCAGGCACTGCTCGCGGGGGACATGAGCGCCTTTGCTCTTTTGGCCCGCGCAACGCAGCTTGGCCACGCTCTACCGCGCGAAAAAGGTGCCGACTCACCGGCGGCGCGCTTCTTCCAACGCCTGCTACACGAGGCACCGGCTGCCGAACGAGACGCCTTCCTCGCCCTGGGACTGGCCGGCCAGATCAGCAACCCCGGTCTGCTGGAGCGCTCGCCGCGCGTGGCACTGTCGGCTCCGGAGCCGGCGCGAGCCTGGCTGCTGCGCTATCTCGCCGCGTTTGATACCCCGCTGCGCAGCCTCACACCACGGGCGCCGCTGGGCGAGCGGCTGAAGAGCTACGCCCACTATCCACACCCCATGTTCGTGCGCATCGCCGGCGATCTGGGCCTGCGCGATGCGCTGCCGCACCTAGAGCGATTCCTGCGAGTGCAGCGACGCTTCTACCTGCTGCGCACCGACTACTCCACCCATCCGCAAGAGGTCGATGCGCTGTTCCTCGAGAGCCTGCGGGCGGCTCTGCGCATCGCCGAACAGCAGCCCGACGCCGTGCCCGAGGTGCGCGCACTGCTGCAGCGGGCGCAGACCCAAGCTGCCGCTGAAGAGCAGGGCGATCCGCTCAGTGGCGATGGCGAGCCAGTCCTGCTGGAGACCTACAACGACAACCAGGGCACCGCTCCGCCGACGATTCAAGTCAGCCCCAGCCGCCTGCGCAGCGACGAATTCACTCCCAGCAAGCAGGACTGGCTGAAGGTGGCACTGCGCAGCCTGCAGCGCGCCGCCACCGCCGCCAGTGAGCTCGACGCGGGTCGCTTGCGCAACAAGGCGCCCCGCCTGCAGGTGCCTGGCGCGGCCTGGACCCAGCCGAGCGATGCAGCGCAGGTTGCGCTCTCTGGCTCGACGCTGTTTGTGCTGACCCGGCAGTTCGTCGAGGGCCAGCACCGACCCGTGCTGTGGTCGCTGGATCTGCCGAGTGGCCGCAGCCGCTTCGTCCTGCGGCTGATGAGCAGCGAAGCCAAGACCGGCGCCGAAAGCGAGCTGGCCACCCGCGGGCTCTGCACCGACCCCGACGGCAGCCCGGTCCTCTTGCTCAGCGAGTTCGTTCGCCCGGGCCACCGCCCCAGCTCGCTGGTCCGCTTCGATGCTGGAACCGGTGAGGTCGCGGCAGTTCTGCCCCTGGCCAGCGATAGCGAAGAAGATCCCGTCCTGCTGCGCTGCGATGCCAGTGGCTACGTGCTGCGCCGCGGTGCCTGGCTGTTCCGTCACAGCCTGGGCGGCGAGCTGGTCTTTCGCCACAAGCTCGCGCCGGAAGCGAAGCTCGCTGTCAGTCAGGAGCGCATCGTCGTGCTCTCCTCCGACGGAGTACACCAGCTGAGCGGCGAGGCCAGCCCAGCCTCAGTCCGCCCGCTGCCGCTCCGCGAGCTCATCGGCGAAAAGGAGCTGCCTAGCTCGGCCTTTCCTCTTGCGCTGTCCGATGGCTTCGCCATTGCGCAGGGCCTGCCCGGCAAGCTGCGAATCTACGACCCGCAAGGCCGCCTGCGCAGCGAGAGCAACCTCCCCGAGGGCACCGATGCGTTCACGTCAGCCACCGGCCCCTGGGCGCAGCGAATCCTGACTGCCCGCGATCAGCTGTGGGTGCTTGGCGCCGGCGATCGCCTGATTAAGCTCAAGGTGCCGCTGAACCTGCGCGAGGTTCTGGTGACCCCACTTTCCGCCTATGTGGCCGATGAGCGATCGTACGTCGAACACCACCTACGCGACGGCAGCAGCCGCAAGCTCAACCTCCCTGGCTCAGCCCACATGGCCCAGGTGCTGGCCGCCAGCGCCCACTGGCTGATCGTCCTTGTCTACCGCGATGGCTACTTTCTGGCCGCCCTGCCCCTGCCCGCTCAGAGCTAGCTGCGCCCGATGCGGCGATACCACTCGATGGTCTGCAGCAGGCCCTCTTCGAGATCAAAGCGCGGCTGCCAGCCCAAGAGCTCCTGCGCCTTGCTGACCGCTGGCACCCGCAGCTCGACGTCGGGGTGATTCCAGCGCACAAACTCAATGGTCGAGGATGAGCCCACCAGCCGGTGGATCATCTTGGCCAGGTTGTAGACCGTCACCGTCGAGCGTGGGTTGCCGATATTGAACGCGTGACCAACTGCCGCCGGACAGGTCAGGGTCAAGAGCACAGCGTCAATGATGTCGTCGATGTAGCACCAGGCGCGGATCTGCGCCCCGTCGTTGTGGATGCGTAGCGTCTCGCCGCGCAGGGCCCGTACGATGAAGTGATGCACCGCTCCCTCGCCAACCTGGCGCGGACCGTAGATGTTGAACGGCCGGATCGACACGGCGGGAAACGAGAACTGGCGGTGATAGCTCATGCACAGGTGCTCGGTCGCCAGCTTGGCCACGGCGTAGGTCCAGCGCGCCTCTCCAACCGCCCCAAGCGTCGTAGCATCGAATTCGGTGACCTGATAGGCGTAGCGTCCGAACACCTCGCTCGTCGAAAAATCGACAAAGCGGCGACAGCGCCCGCTGGCAAAGGCTGCCTCTAGCACCGCCGCGGTTCCCAGCAGCGATACCCGCATCGTCGTGGTCGGCATCTTCATCACCGTGTCCACCCCGGCGATCGACGCCAGGTGAACCACGACATCGACATCGCTTACGGCGCGCCGCACCGCATCGGGATCCAAGACATCGCCGACGCAGATCTCGACGTTCGGATGATCGTGCAGGGCCGCTGGACGGAGCGCATCGCGACGCATGATGTCAAGGACGCGCACCCGGTTGTGCTGGCGCAGACGCTCGACCAGATGCGAGCCGATGAAGCCGGCCCCGCCCGTGATGAGGACGTGCGCATCACGCAGCTCAGCACCACCAGCCGTCGCGGGCCCGCCAGGAACTTGAGGTTCAGAAGACATGGGGGCGCAGTCTACTGCAAACGGCGCCGCAATAGCGCCCAGCCAGCCGCGCAATGCTGACCTGCCCCCAGTTACAAGCGGCGCATGGGAAGGAAGCCATGTTCCCCGCGCAGCGCGGTACGATGCCAAAGAGGGGGAATCTTTTGATGCGCTTACGACCACCGCAGAAGCTTATTGTTTTCGCTGCGCTGCTGCCGCTGACGCTAGGCTGCCGCACCATCAACACCGGGGATGCCGACGGCGGCGAGCTGCCGGACATGAGCGTGGAGGACGCTGCGACCAGCGCCCCAGATGCCGCGCCGGATGCCGCTTCACCCATCGGTCGGCCCGTGCTGACTCCGGGGGCAAAGGATCGCGTGCTGTTTCGCGGCACCCTGCTTGCGCCCACCGGCCCGATGGTCGGTGAGCTGCTGGTGGAAGGCACCAACATCACCTGCGTCGCCCCCAGCTGCAGTGGCCAGGCGGGTGCCAGCGGCGCGACGATCGTGCAGACCAGCGGCGTGATCGCGCCGGGCCTGATTGACTCGCACAACCACGGCCTGTTCAACATCTTCGACGAGAGCGACTGGAACCCCGGCCGCTTCTACAAGAACCACACCGAGTGGACGCGCGACACCCGCTACGGCCAGGTCGTCGACGCCAAGCAGTACCTCAACAGCGAAAATGCCTCGCCAGTCGACTATCGCTGCGAGCTAAACAAGTACGCCGAGGTCAAGGCACTGATCGCCGGCACCACCTCGTTCACCCTCGCCCCCGGAGCGGTGGATCTGCTCTGCTATTCCTCGCTAGCACGCACCATCGACACCCGCCGCAACGGCCTGGGCTCGGACGCGGTGCAGACCGCGATCGCGGTGCCCAACAGCTCCGGCGCGACGACCGTCTGCAACAACTTTGCCAGCGGGATGACCAAGGCCTATCTGATCCACGTCGGCGAGGGCATCGACAGCGTCGCGCTAAACGAATTCGCGGCGCTGGAGAGTCTCAATTCCGGCTGCCTGCTGGCCCCGCAGACGGCCATCGTCCACGGCACAGCTCTGACCTTGAGTGAGTTCACCAAGATGGCCAACGCCAAGATGAAGCTGGTGTGGTCACCGAAGTCGAACATGTTCCTTTACAACGACACCACACGCATCGACCTGGCCATCCAAGCCGGGGTGCAGACCATCGCGCTGGCTCCGGACTGGGCGTTAGGTGGCAGCGTCAACCTGCTCGACGAGCTGCGCTTCGCCCGCAGCCTAAGCCAGACCAAGTTCCCGGGCCTGCTGAGCGCGCGGCGCCTGTTCGAGATGGTAACCATCGACGCCGCTCGCGTCCTGGCGGTCGACAGTGCGCTCGGCAGTTTGGAGGTTGGCAAGCGGGCCGACATCATGCTGTTCAGCGGCGATCCCAACAGTCCCTACGATGCGCTGATCCAGACTCGACCCAGCGATATCGAGCTCGTCATGCTCGACGGTCGCGTCGTCTATGGTGCCCCCGAGGTCCAAAGCGCTGCCCCGGCGATCCCGGGCTGCGAGACGCTGCCGGTGTGCTCGGCGAGCAAGTTCCTCTGCGCCGCCGAAAACTCCACGCTAAACAAGCTGGATCAGACCTATGCCGTCATCGTGCAGCAGCTGACCACAGGGCTAGCCAACTACGACGCCATGGTGGCGGGTATGGGCATCGCGCCGATGTCGCCGCTGGCCCCGATTACCAAGTGCCCCTAGTCGCTACTTGGGCAGCAGCGAGCCCAGCGTCCGTCGCAGCAGCGCGCGCGTCTCGGGCAGGACTGGCCCGCTAAGCGAGCGCCGCGACAGCAGCAGCAGCACCGCACAGAAGAACAGATTGCCGGCCAAGAGCGTGGCCAGCGCCCAGGGCAGCCGCAGCCGCAAGAGCAGCCCGCACAGGACCAGCCCCTCGCCAATCAGCAGCGACAGCAGTCCGACGAAGCCAGCGACCAGCAAGTACACCACACCGCGCAGCAGGCGCTGCTGATCGCGGCTGGCTTCGCGCTGCGCGATCTCGACATGGATGCGCAGGAGGCCGAGCAGCACGCCCATGAAGCGCTGCGATAGATCGCGGCTGACTGGCTCGCGCTCCTCGCCGCCACCGAGGCCAGCGAAGGTATCGCTGAAGCTGGCGTAGCTCGACTCGCTACGCTCGCCGCTGCTATCAACCTCGCTACTTGCCACGACTTGAGCCGTTGAACAGCACCCCGACGATAAAGCCAAAGCCAATCGCCACGAGCAGCGAGAAGAAGATGTTGTCGCGGACGCGATCGCGCGTGTTGTCCAGGATGCCGCCGCGCAGCTCACGCATGATCTGGGCGGTTCGCTTCTCAAGCTCGGCCAGCAGCTGATCTACCCCAGGCTGCTCGCCGCGCGGCGCGCGCCGCTCATTGCCGCGGCCGGGGGGGCGCGCGCCACCGCTTGGGGCCGGCTCGCTGACGACACGGAAGATCTCTTCCAGCTGCCGCCGCACCAGTGCCTTGGTGCGCGTCGTGCGCTCGGCAATCAGCGCCACAACCCGATCCAGATCGCCCGCGGTGGCTGCCAGCGCGTCGGCATCCAGCTCCGCCCACTCGGCCAGCAGGGCCGGCTGCAGCGTCGAAAACGCGCTTGAAAATGCTGCCTTGCCAAAGCCTGCGCTGTCTTCTGCCATGAGCACCGCTCTCCCTATCGTTTGCACATTGTCTGGGGCCGCTCGGCCAGCGACAAGGATCTGCCGAGGCTGCGCGACCGCAAGACTGAGAAGTGATCGTATCGGAAGCCAACTTCGGCTGTCTACAGAAGAGGTCAGAGCCAGGCCGTGACCCAAGCCGCCGCGTCGAGCAGCCCGCGGCTTCGGCCCTTACTGTGCGTCTGCATACGCCCTCCCGTCCTGTCGGGTCAACGTCCTTGCCTGGGCTGAATCCGCCGCGCGATCGCATGGTTCTTCTTGACCCTGACGGGCATCGATTGGAAAACTGGTTCCAATCATCCGACTCTGGAGCCCGCATGCCCTCTGTTCTGTCCCCCTGCTGGATGACCCGCCGCGCTCGCCGCGCCGGGCTTTCTGCCGTCGGGCTCCTCGGTCTGTTGCTGGGCGGCAGCCTGCACTGTGGCAAGGATCCGGAAGTCAAAGCAGTGGAGCTGACCAAGCAGGTGGATGCACTGTTCGCGCAGCACAAGTGGGAGCAGGGGGAAAAGAAGGCGCAGGACATCCTCGGCCTGTCTGGCCTCTCTGCCCCATCGCGCGACCAGGCCAAGCTGAAGGTAGACCAGGCGCGCTCAGAGCAGCAGGCTCGCCAGCTTTACCAGCGCTTCGTCGGCAACAAAGACACCGACGGTGACCTGGCCATCGGTGCCTACCGAGATCTGCCGGAGACCTCGGTGTATCGCCAGCTGGGCCGCACCGACTACGAAAAGCTGCGGCCGCAGTACATCGCTGATCACATCGAGAAAGCCGAGTCCGCGCTGCAAAACGGCCGCTGCGCCGATGGCAAGACGCACCTGCAGCAGGTGCTCGATGTCGATGCGCAGAACCAGAAGGCGATGGATCTTTCCAAGAAGCCCTGCGCCAAAAAAGAGTAACCGGCGCTCGTTAGGCCGGAGCGAAGCGCTGGCGCCTGATTCCCAGCTTGCGCATCTTGCTCTGCAGCGTCGTCGGCTTGACACCAAGCAGCGCGGCGGCTCCTCGCTCGCCATAGATCTGCCCCCCGCTCTCGTTCAGCGCGGCCTCGATGGCTTGCCGCAGCGCGACGTCTAGCCGCTGCACCGGGCTGCCAGGAGCCGGAGCCGTGGCCGCCTTGGTCCCAGAAGCGACAAATTCCGGCGGCAGCACCAGAGGCTCACGCCCCGGTGTCAGGATCAGCGCTCGTTCGAGCAGGTTCTCAAGCTCGCGCACATTGCCCGGCCAGAGGTGCCGCAGCAGGCGCTCGATCACCTCCGGCGAAAAGCGCGGCGGTAAGCGACCATGGCGCTGCGCCAGTCGCTCAAGCAGCGTCTCAGCCAAGACCGGCAGATCGGCCAAGCGCTCGCGCAGCGGCGGCAGCGTGATCGGAAAGATGTTCAGCCGGTAGTACA